>JBEIGU010000167.1:0-7981 GCA_040381765.1 Leptolyngbya sp. | reverse complement strand
TTCAATCGTAATTAAGGTGTGATCCAAAATTTCAAAGACAAAGAAGCTCAAAAGATATTTGAACGACAACGGTCACGCAAACTTCCATCTGAGATCCAGCAAGTGGCATTACGAAAGCTGAGAATGCTTAATCGAGCGGAAACACTTCAGGATCTTCGTGTTCCCCCCGCCAATCGTCTAGAACGACTGGTAGGCAATAGAGCCGGTCAGTATAGTATCCGAATTAATGACCAATGGAGAATTTGCTTTAAGTGGAAAGATGGAGATGTAACAGATGTAGAAATTGTTGACTATCACTGAGGTTGAATAATGACTAAAGATAACTTAGATAAATTGACACCTGTGCATCCTGGCGAAGTTCTTTTAGAAGAATTTCTTAAGCCCATGAATTTGAGCCAAAATCAGGTTGCTCTAGCTTTACGTGTACCTGCACGTCGAATTAATGAAATTATCCAAGGTAAACGTAGAATTACGGCGGATACGGCGCTACGTTTAGCCTATTACTTCAATATGTCCGCCAGATTTTGGTTGGGCTTGCAAATGGATTACGATCTAGACGTTGCTGAAGATGCCTTAGGAGAACAACTAAAAGCGGAAGTTTCCTGCAAGACTAACGGTGTCGACAATTAAGAAATCTCCTATTTTCCTCTTGAAGAAAAAGCTCACATCGTCACCACCTTCGACAAATAGGCTGTTTAACTTTCCACTCCCTCTAACTCCCCCTGCCAAGGGGGAGGACATGAAATCTTGTCCCCTCCCCTGAGAAGGGGAGGGCTAGGGAGGGGTTAAGTTTCGATAAGGGAAAAACTAGAAGGAAGACACAACAGGAGCTAAAAATGGGCAAAATCTTCAATAAAACTGCATACGAATACTATCGTGACCTGCTGTTTAACTTTCCACTCCCTCTAACTCCCCCTTAGCAGGGGGAGGACATGAAATCTTGTCCCCTCCCCTGAGAAGGGGAGGGCTAGGGAGGGGTTAAGTTTCGATAAAGGAGATAACAAAATGAACCAAATTTTTAATAAAGCCGAATACAAACCCCGCCGCCAAGCACTGCGCGGCAAAATGACCGAACCCGAAAAAAAGCTATGGCAAATCTTGCGCGGTCAACAAATGGGCGTAAAATTTCGCAGACAGCACGGCATCGGGCATTACATCGCTGATTTTTATTGCCCTGAATTAAAGCTAGTTATAGAAGTTGATGGCGACAGTCATAAGTCAGCCCAAGCACAAGTCTATGACGCAATACGGCATGATTTTATGGCTTCATTAGGCATCACCACCTTGCGGTTCACCAATGATGAAGTGATGAACCATATCGACGGCGTTCATCAACATCTGACGCAATACCTTAACACCGTGTTAGAAAAGTTTTCATCTCCCCCTTCCCCCCCCTTGGGGGGTACAGTATGAAACTCCGATAGCCAAGCACTGGGGGGTAGGACTAAGCAATGGGGCGTCTCACTCTATGGAAAACCGCTATGTAGGGAAATAATCCATGACCGACTATACAACCATCGCCGAAACCAACCATTTTATCGTGCTCGATTCATACACCAAGGCATCGCGGGTGACTGACAGCTACCAGAGCGAAGACGCCCTGGAGCGGGAGCTGGTTCAAGACTTAAAAAATCAAGGCTACGAACTTGTGCCCGGCTTAAACAACCCCGCCGCCCTGCTGGCCAATGTGCGCCTACAGCTCCAGGCCCTCAATAACGTGCAGTTTAGCGATGGCGAGTGGCGCAGGTTTGTCGAAACCTACCTGGATAAACCCAGCGATCGCATCGTCGATAAAACCCGCAAAATCCATGACGATTACGTCCATGACTTTGTCTTTGACGATGGCCGCATTCAAAATATCTACCTGCTAGACAAAACCACCCTTGCCCGTAACAAGGTGCAGGTGATTCAGCAGTTTGAGCAAACCGGTAGCTATGCCAACCGTTACGATGTCACCATTCTGGTCAACGGCTTGCCCCTGGTGCACATTGAGCTCAAAAAGCGGGGGGTAGCCATTCGTGAAGCCTTTAATCAGGTGCATCGCTACAGCAAAGAGAGCTTTAACAGCGATCAGTCCCTCTATAAATATTTGCAGTTGTTTGTGATTTCCAACGGCACCGATACCCGTTACTTTGCCAACACCACCACCCGCCATAAAAACAGCTTCGACTTCACCATGAACTGGGCGAGGGCCGACAACAGCCTGATCAAAGACCTGAAGGACTTTACCGCCACCTTTTTTCAAAAAAACACCCTGCTGGAGGTGCTGCTGCACTATTCGGTGTTTGATGTCAGCAACACCCTGCTGGTGATGCGCCCCTATCAGATTGCGGCCACCGAGCGGATTTTGTGGAAGATTAAAAGCAGCTACCAGGCCAAAACCTGGAGCAAACCCGAAAGCGGTGGCTATATCTGGCATACCACCGGCTCAGGCAAAACCCTGACCAGCTTCAAAGCCGCCCGCCTGGCCACGGAGCTAGACTTTATCGACAAGGTGTTTTTCGTCGTCGACCGAAAGGACCTCGACTACCAGACCATGAAGGAGTACCAGCGCTTTTCCCCCGATAGCGTCAATGGCTCCGATAGCACCGCCGGCCTAAAACGCAATCTGGATAAGGATGACAACAAAATCATCGTCACCACCATCCAGAAGCTCAACAACCTGATCAAAAGTGAGGCGGCCCTACCGATCTACAGCAAGCAGGTGGTGTTTATCTTCGATGAGTGCCACCGCAGTCAGTTTGGCGAAGCCCAGCAGAACCTGAAGAAGACGTTTAAGCGGTTTTACCAGTTTGGCTTTACCGGCACCCCCATCTTTCCCCAAAACGCCCTGGGGGACAAAACCACCGCTAACGTGTTTGGCCGTGAGCTGCATGCCTACGTGATCACCGATGCTATCCGGGATGAAAAGGTGCTCAAGTTCAAGGTGGACTATAACGATGTGCGCCCCCAATTTAAAGCCCTTGAAACCGAGCAGGATGAGAAAAAACTCAGCGCGGCGGAAAACAAACAAGCCCTGTTACACCCAGCGCGAATCCGTGAAATATCCCAGTACATTCTCAATACCTTCCGGCAGAAAACCCACCGCCTGCAGGCCGGTAGCCAAGGCTTTAATGCCCTGTTTGCGGTGAGCAGCGTGGATGCCGCCAAACTGTACTACCAAACCCTGCATCAACTACAAAAAGACCAGGATAAACCCCTGCGGGTGGCCACCATCTTCTCCTTTGCTGCCAACGAAGACCAGGATGCCCTCGGTGATATTCGGGACGAAAGTTTTGATGTCTCCGCCATGAACTCCAGCGATAAGGAGTTTCTCAGCGCGGCGATCGCCCACTACAACACCTTTTTTAAAACCAACTTTAGCGTCGACAGCAACGGCTTCCAAAACTACTACCGCGACCTGGCCAAACGGGTTAAAACCAAAGAAATTGACCTGCTGATTGTGGTGGGCATGTTTCTCACCGGCTTTGACGCCCCCACCCTAAACACCCTGTTTGTCGATAAAAACCTGCGTTACCACGGCTTGATCCAGGCCTATTCCCGCACTAACCGCATCTACGACGCCACCAAAATTTTTGGCAATATCGTCACCTTCCGTGATTTAGAGCAGGCTACCGTAGACGCCATTACCCTATTTGGGGATAAAAACACCCGCAACGTGGTGCTAGAAAAGAGCTACCAGGAATACATGGAGGGCTTTACCGATGTGGTGACCGGTGAGGCCCGACGCGGTTTTGTGGAGGTGGTCAAGGAGTTAGAGCAGCGTTTTCCTGACCCCGCCGCCATTGAAAAAGAGTCTGACAAAAAGGCCTTCGTCAAACTCTTTGGCGAGTACCTGCGGGCTGAACACGTGCTGCAAAACTATGACGAATTTGCCAGCCTGAAAGCCCTGCAAAGGGTAGACCCCAGTGACCCGGCGGCGCTGGAGGCCTTTAAGGCCCAGCACTATTTGAGCGATCAGGACCTGGCTAGCCTGCAAACCACCAAAATCCCTCCCGAAGGGATCATTCAGGATTACCGGTCAACCTACAACGACATTCGCGACTGGCTGCGCCGGGAAAAGGCCGCCAAAAATCAGGAACAATCCAGCCTTGATTGGGACGATGTGGTGTTCGAGGTGGATCTGTTGAAATCCCAGGAGATTAACCTGGATTACATCCTGGAACTGATTTTTGAGCACCATCAACACACCAAAAGTAAAGCAGACCTGGTGGAGGAACTGCGGCGGGTGATCCGCGCCAGCCTCGGCAATCGCGCTAAGGAAAGCCTGTTGGTGGATTTTATCAATCAAACCGACCTGGACCCGATCGGTGATAAGGCCAGTGTGATCGAGGCCTTCTTTACCTTTGCCCAGGCCGAGCAACGGCGGGAGGCGGAGGAACTGATTAGCAGCGAAACCCTAAACCCAGCCGCCGCCAGGCGCTATCTGGCCACCTCCCTAAAGCGGGAGTTTGCCAGCGACAATGGCACCGAACTCAACGCCATTTTGCCCAAAATGAGCCCCTTAAATCCCCAGTACCTGATCAAAAAACAGACTGTGTTCCAAAAAATTGCGGCCTTTGTTGAGAAGTTCAAAGGTGTGGGCGGGGCGGTTTGAGGGGGCAGGGATCAGGAGCCCTAGCCACCGACTCCCCCACCATTAGCACCTTTCCTATCCAGGCAATCGGGGTCTGGCAAAACCAAGGGCGATCGCACTAACGTAGCTGAAGATAATTACCCTGATGGGCACGGGCTCAGGCCCTTTGCCCATCCTACCCCGCCAGATTCAGCAACCCCGTAGGATGGTCAAAGCGAAACCTGCCCATGGCGCGGCCTGACTCCCTGGCTGCCCTGCGCCTTCCGTTGCCCTATCACCCTACATTCCGCCGGTTGATAGGGAATAGGGGTGCTCTAGGCTGACCATCCCTTGATGATTAGCGACGATCCTTCGATAACTGGCGATGATTCTTTGATGATCGGCGACGATCCTGCGATGGTTAGGGATGATCCAGGGATGATCAGCGACCGTCCTGAGATGATGAGCGACCATCCAGCCATGACTAGCAACCTTGCTTTAAAGATAAATAACCCACCAGCGATGGTGAGCAACGATCCTTTAAGGATCAGCGACGATGCTTTGATCATCCATCGCTAACCATCGATGATCAACGACAAACCCTTAAGCATTTGCAATAAATCTTTAAGCTATAGGAACATTTGATCATGGATCGGTCACAAAACCACCCGTCAACATGACTAAAGTACTTGCTTTATCACCATTTGGTTATGGATTTGTCGCAAAAGCATCCATCACCATGACTAAAGTTCTTGCTTTAGCACCATTTGGTTATGGATCAGTGGCAAAACCTTAAGCAAACATCGCTAAAGTTTGAATTACATAACCGGACGGTTATATAGTAGTCCCCATCCCTCGCCCTAGGGGTGGTCAAGACCCAGCCTGGAGCCAAGGGGCTTTAGGGTAGGGCGCTGCCCCCAGTCCTGCGATCGCTATAGCCCTAGCAGATCAGCGCCAGCTTCCAGGGCGGAGCGATCGCCTCAATCACTGGGGAGCAAAATCTGAAGGGTCTGCATCGCTGGTGTGGCCATCTGCCTCTGCAGCAAAGGTGATCAGAGCTTTCGGAGCAGCAACTGTGGGTTAAGAAACTATTCCCCAGCCATTGGCTAAAATCTAGGGCAACGGCTGGAGAAGAACCGCCTCAGGGGCCCTGTCAGGGATCCTCAAGAACCCTAGGGCTTAGGAAACCCATTTTCAGGGGTACAGGTGGCGCACAATTCTCCATCGGGGTCATACCAGTTGCCGTCGATGGTGTTGCTGTCGTCTAAATCAGGCAGATAGAAGAAGCCTTCCTTAGTAGTCGCTGGAGGATTGGGAAACCCATTTTCGGGGGTGCAGGTATGGCAAATATAGCCATCAGGAGCAATGTATTGCTTGATATCAGCATTCCAATAAATATTTCCAGTTACTCGATACTGGGTCTCTCCTGGGATACTCAAGGCTGGGGTGTTGGGAGCTGGGGTGTTAGCACCCGCCATTTGGGTTTGGGCCAGGCTGACCGAGGCCAGGGGAAAACCAAGGGTCAAGGCGGCTAGGGTAAGGGATAAACGAGCCATGGACTACTCCTCAATCAGGATAGACATCAAGTTCAACAGAGGGTTTTTTGCCTATATTGCCTTAGTAAAATCCTAAGGACTTTATAAGCAAGTTCTAAGGATTTTATAAGTAAGTCCGGAATGCTCAAAAAATCTCCTTCAAGGACCGAAAGGCGTTTAAGAGCTTCAAATTTGGCGTAATCAAGACTATAAAGGCACTCTTTTAGCCAAAGATAAACTCCAAATCCAAATTTGCATCAGATACTTGACTTGAGCCTTAGAATTTTACATCACTACAAATAGTCTGAATTAAATTAGCATAGCCAGCTTAGACAGTAAACGGGTTTACAAGCAGTAGAAAATAAACTATTATTATTGATGGTTTAGCTATTTACTTTTCCTAGGCTTTCAAAGCTTCAGGCCGCAGAAATTGTTATATTCTTTTAACAAGATTTCTATCCCGCTAGCCCTATCGAGACCCTGGTTAAAGCCAGTTATTCCGAGCCCTGATCGAGGCCATGGCTTGACTCCCTAACTTGGTCCTAAGCGCTCAACTAAAGCTAAAGCTACATCCCTCAAGGTTTCCCATTCAAGTTCTAGGCCATGCGTATCCGATTTCCCCTTTCTCTGCTGATGGTTGGTGCCACCGTTGTCCTTTCACCCTGGTCGGCCCTGGCGGTAGATGGCAGCAGCAATCGTCCACCCCGCCAAACCTTTCAGGTACCCTGCTCGATGGGTAAGCCAACCCACGATAAAAAGTGTGCCCTTACCGTTGACTATGGCGACCCAGGCAACTCGATGCTAACCATTACTCGCCCTGATGGCCCCCATAGTCAGCGTATTCTCAATTATTACGACAACGACCTCCACTCACCGGTGGCTGGGGATAATCTCTCCGTTGGCATTGTCGATGGTCAGTGGTACCTTGGCATTAACGATAACGAGTATTACATCATTGAGGAAATGGTGATTACGGGTATGGATTAAACCTGGGGCCCAGAGCTGGCCTTGGACAGTACCCATAGATTCCTGCGGCAGCCTCAACCCAATAGGATCTCCACCACCGGACGGATCAGGGCAATACAGCCGGCACTGTCTTGGTTGTAGATCACGGTGGCTCGAAAGCCGCTCCAGTAGGCATACCAAAGCCCGGATACTCGGGCCTCCGGTGAGTCGATCTCAGCCTCGATGAGTAATTGGTGGAGGGGGGCCGTCAGGTCTTGAATTTGCTTCAGGCAGCGTTTGTCCTGTTCTTGACTCCAGAGCCAACCGTAGGCCGCCCCTAGTTTGCGTAACTCCCTATGGGTAATGTCTAGATCGTACATGTATTGCAATACCTGGAGCACCCGATCTATCAAAGATCCTCGGCGAGGCAAGGTCATCGACTGTATAGCCTCAATTTGAGCTTCGTTGAGCTCAAAAATCAACTCCGCCAGCAAGTCAGGTTTTGTCCACCCTTCCTTATAGATCAGGGCGGGGGAAATTTGGGCGGCCTCAGCAATTTGTCGCATCCCCACCTGTTCATAGCCCTTGGCGATGAATAGGTGCTTGGCGGACTCCAGGATCACCCGTCGCCGCTCGTCAGGATCCCGACTGCGTCCTCGATGCTTTAGAAAGCTCATGGTTGATCAGGACTCCTCCTTGCCGGCTTGAGAGATCTACATTCACTTAACTTAAGGTAGACGCCCGGCTGGCATAAGAAAAGATCAGGGAAATGCCCTGGCAAAGGTTAACAAAGTATAAACGTGTTTAGCGCACATTCAGCAGGTTAATCAAGACAGAAAATAATATCGTTGGCAGGCCGCACCCAGGAAGTGCAAAATATGCTCTTGGGTCTGCGTCAGCTTAATGACCTCCTTGTGTCCGTTGATCCAAACCAAATGCACCGATT
>JBEIGU010000166.1:0-8095 GCA_040381765.1 Leptolyngbya sp. | reverse complement strand
TTCTCCGAGAAAGTGAGATTTCATCAGGGTTTCAGGCTTCGGACTGCCAACAAAGACGGAAACTACTCAAGTGCCTATGGTAGAAGGGTTTCAGGCTTCTTCAAGCCCCGGATTTTGGGAGAACTTCCGACTCTCCAGTCATCTAAATTACCGGTAATTCAGCCTGTTTCTCAGTATTTTATGCGGTTTGTGCGGTTCTTTCGACAGACTATCCTGCCATGGGGGTTTGCTGACCTGGTGTTAGCCCCTTAACCAAAGCATTAAGTTAGAACGCTAGGATAAATTTTCAGAAAATCTGTATAGTGCCATGACCCAGCCCGACCCGGCCCCTTTCCAGACTCAACCCATTAATTTAGATCATCCTCAGTACTATCTCAATCGGGAACTCAGCTGGCTAGGCTTCAACCAGCGGGTCTTGCACGAAGCCCTGGATCAGCGCACTCCCCTGTTAGAGCGGCTGAAATTCCTGGCCATCTACAGTTCCAACCTGGATGAATTTTTTATGGTGCGGATCTCCGGGGTGATTGAACAGGTGGATGCGGCGGTCCATCCCGTCACCCCCGATGGTCTGTCCCCGGTTCAGCAACTGGCGGCGGTGCGATCACTACTACTCCAGGATGTGGCGGCTCAACACCAAGCCTTTGAACAGCAGCTACGACCCGCCCTCAGGCAGTATGGTGTCTATTTGCTCAACTACGGGGAGCTGGCTGCGGAGCAACGGGCCTTCCTCAAGGATTACTTTGAGAAGCGTATCTTCCCGGTATTGACCCCCCTCAGTGTGGACCCCTCCCACCCCTTTCCCCGCATGTCAAACCTGAGTTTGAACCTGGCGGTACGGGTGGTTAACCCTGAAAACAACAACGAGAAGTTTGCCCGGGTGAAGGTGCCCAGCAGCCTACCCCGCTTTATCGCCATGCCCGAGGCCCTCTGCAACTATGGGGGAAATCCCTGTGGGTGGGTGGGGGTTCCCCTAGAGCAGGTGATTGCCGAACACCTGGAGGATTTATTCCCGGGCATGGTGATCGCTGGTCACCACGTTTTTCGCATCACCCGCGATGCGGACTTCCCGGTGCTAGAAGACGAGGCCGATGACCTGCTGATTGCTATTGAGCAGGAAATTAGTAAGCGGCGCTTGGAGGGGTTTGTCTGCCGCCTGGAGCTAGAGCGTTCCATGCCCATCGATCTGCAACAGTCGATCATGCGGGAACTAAAGGTGGATGAAGATCGGGTGTACGCCATTGAGGGGCTGATTAACCTGAAGGATCTGTTCTTTTTTGGCTCCCTACCCCTCCCAGCCCTGAAGGATCCCCCCTGGACCGCCCTTACCCCCCTGCGTTTGAAACCAGTGATTGATGTTGACGATGAGGGCTATAGCGAGCAGGCCCCAGACATCTTTGCCGCCATTCGCCAGGGAGACATTCTGGTGCACCATCCCTACGAGTCATTTAAAGCCTCGGTGCAGGAGTTTATTACCCAGGCCGCCACTGACCCCCAGGTGTTAGCCCTAAAGATGACCCTGTACCGCACCTCGGGGGACTCTCCCATTGTCAAGGCGCTGATTACGGCAGCGGAAAACCGTAAGCAGGTGGTAGCCCTGGTGGAACTCAAGGCTCGCTTTGATGAAGCCAATAACATTATCTGGGCTAAAAAGTTGGAGGATGCCGGGGTGCACGTGGTCTATGGCATTGTGGGGCTAAAGACCCACACTAAAACCACCTTGGTGGTGCGGGAGGAGGGGGATAGGATCCGCCGCTATGTTCACATTGGTACTGGTAACTATAATCCTAAGACCTCCGCCCTCTATACTGACCTGGGGCTGTTTAGCTGTCGGGAGGACCTGGCCGCCGATCTCACCGACCTCTTTAACTTTTTGACCGGCTACTCTCGCCAGAAGGCCTATCGGAAGATCCTGGTGGCACCGTTGACCCTCCGCGATCGCATGGAAGCCTTGATTCGCCGTGAAATTGATCATGCCAGGGAGGGTCGATCGGGCAAGATCGTGGCCAAAATGAATTCCCTGGTGGATGCCAAAATTATTAAACTGCTCTACCAGGCCTCCCAGACGGGGGTCAGCATTGATCTGATCGTCCGGGGGATTTGCTGCCTCCGACCCGGCATTGCGGGGGTTAGTGATAATATTCGAGTGATTAGTGTGATTGGCCGCTTCCTTGAACACTCGCGGATTTTCTGTTTCCATAACAACGGACAACCGGAATACTACATCGGTAGTGCCGATTGGATGACCCGCAACCTGGACCGGCGGGTGGAGGCGGTCACCCCCGTAGAGGAACCGGCCCTGGCGGCAGAGCTACAGGGGATTTTGGCCACCCTGTTGGCGGACAATCGCCAGGCCTGGGACATGGCCCCAGATGGCACCTTTAGCCAGCGCCAGCCGGGTGCAGAGGAGGCGGAGCAGGGCACCCACCTGATGTTGATGCGTCATACCCTGCAACGGGATCAGGACCGCTAGCGTTAAGGGATATGAATCTGAAAAAGAGTATGAAACCCGACAATCACAAATTCAACCTCGCCCCTCGCCAATCGGGTCGTGCTGCGCCCAAGCCCACCCATGGGTCTGCCCTGATCGCCGGGCTGTTGTTTGGTGTAGGCTTGGGCTACGCCCAGATGATTGACCCCCAAAGGGTGCTGGGCTTTTTAGACCTGGCTGGCCCTTGGGATCCTACCCTGGCCTTCGTCATGGGGGGGGCGGTGCTGGTCACCCTGATCAGCTTTCGCTGGGTGCTAGGCCGCCCCCGTCCACTGCTGGATAGCCAGTTTTACCTGCCTACCCGCCGCCACCTTGATCGCCCCCTGGTGATCGGCGCCGCCCTGTTTGGGGTCGGCTGGGGCATCGGTGGCTACTGCCCGGGCCCAGCGATCGCCGCCCTGGGGCTGGGGGCCCCTAACCCAGCGGTGTTTCTCCTGGCCATGGTGGCTGGATCCCTGACCTACCGATGGCTGAGCGATCGCTACCCCACCCTGTTTAACTAATGGCCATCACCCCCAACTCCCCCCTGGTCACGCCCCAGTGGCTGGTGGATCACCTGTCCGACCCTGACCTGGTGATCGTCGACTGCCGCTTTTCTCTGGCGGATGCCGACCAGGGATACCGGGAATACACCGCTGGTCATATCCCCGCCGCCCACTACCTGCACCTCAACCAGGATCTATCCAGTCCGGTGGGGCACCATGGGGGTCGCCATCCCCTGCCCGATCTGGGGCTTTTCCAACAACGGCTGGCACAGATCGGAGTGAATTCCTATCCCCCCAGCCCGGTGGTAGCCTACGACGACTCCCAGGGGGTCTTTGCCGCCCGCCTCTGGTGGCTGCTTCGGTACCTGGGCCACGGGGCCGTGGCGGTGCTGGATGGGGGCTGGAGGGGCTGGCAGTCTGGGGGCTACCCCGTCACTGACCAGCGGCCCCTCGCTGCTCAACCCGGGGACTTTCGCCCCCAGCTCCAGTCCGATTGGCTGGTGGATATAGAGGCTGTGCGCCGCTCTCAGCATCAACCCGGCTGCCTGTTGATCGATTCCCGGGCCCCCGATCGCTACCGGGGGGAGGTGGAACCCATCGATCCGGTGGCGGGGCATATCCCGGGGGCGGTAAATTATTGCTGGCAAGAGGTTTTGCAGCCCAATGGGCTGATGCGGCCCCCAGGGGAGCTGGCCGACCACTGGCAGGGCCTGGACGGCCGTGAGGCGGTGGTTTACTGTGGCTCCGGGGTAACCGCCTGTGTGAACCTGCTCTCCCAGGCGGTGGCCGGTAAGCCCCTGGCCAGGCTCTACCTGGGGGGATGGAGCGATTGGTGCTCCTACGGACGCAGCAGCAAATAAAATAATTGCCCCGGTCCGTGTAAGCGACCGGCGATCGCCCCCGCCTCGGGCCCAGACCCGACAAACAGGTCCACCCGTCCTGGCCCCAGGATGGCGCCACCGGTGTCCTGATCTAGGACCAGGCGAGTGGTGGTTTGATCGATCCAACCCTGCCCTGGCACAGATTGGGGCAGGGGGAACTGCACCAGGGCGATCGCCCCAGGGGGCATGAGGGACTTGTCGGTGGCAATGGAATAGCCCGCTGTCACCGGTACCCGCAGACTACCCACCGGGTCACCGCCGGGGGTCTCCTGGAAAAAAATAAAGCGGGGGTTGCGGGGCAGGTAGCTATCTAACTGATCGGGATGTTCGGCAAAGTAGGCCATCAATCGTGGCAGGGAAAGCTCATCCGCCGGAATCTTGCCATCCTCCACCAGGGCGCGGCCAATACTGGTGTAGGGATAGTCCGTCCGACCGGCGTACCCCACCGCCATCACCCCCCCATCCGGTAAGACCAGTTTGGCCGAGCCCTGTACCTGCACCAAAAAGGCCTCCAGTCGACTGGCTAACCACACCAACTCCAGCCCCGCCAGGGCCCCCTGCCTACCCTGCAGCCCGTCCACACCCTCCAGGTCGATCCGGGTAGGGTGGGGCTGGGGCCAGGCCTCCAGATCGACGGGACGACGGTAGAGGGGGTAGCGGTACTCCGCTGTGGGCACAGGGCTGGCCCGGAAGTGGGGCTCAAAGTAGCCCGTAAAGGCCACGGTACCCTGACCATCCTCGCCGGTGGCCTGATAAAGCTCAAACTCCGCCGCCAGTGCAGCCCGGAAGGCGGCCTGGCTAGGGCTGGTGTTAACCAGCTGGCGCAATCGCTGCAGGCTGCGCCAGACGCGATCGTGGCTAATCTCCGGCAGCCGGTAATTCTGGTAATCCTCTGCTGCCTTGGGGCTGGCCAGGTAGGTGAGGCTGCGATCAATTGCCTGCAGGAGGGGTTGTCGATCCAGGGGCCAGGGCAAGCTGGACCAAACCTGGGCCTGATCGGCGACGGGTAGTGGGCGCAGGGGTGGTGGTGCTGTCGCCGTCGCCCTACCCTCTGGAGCAGGCTGAAGGGTCTGGCCAAGGGCGGGTTGCCCCACCGCCATAGGAACCATGAGAAAAACCCACAGCCCTCCCCAAAATTGGCCCCGCAGCCGCAGCCGCATTAAAAGCGCTCCACACTGGAACTAAACACCGGCTCAACCCGAATCGCCACCAGGCGAGAGGGGCGAATCACCATATACTCCCCCGGATTGATCTTGGGGAGGGGCACTGTGATAAAGTCCTCGGAGCTGGCCTTGGGCATTAGTTCGCCACTGTACCATTTTTGAAAGTCCTGGATGGAGGAAAAACTCACCTCCTCCCGGTGACCTCCATCAAAGAGTAGGTGAATAATGTATTCGCTGGGTGTTCTAGGCATAGGCTGTAGCTCCTCAGGGCACGATCAAGACTGGACAGGGGGAAAGATTGATCACTCGGGTGGTGACACTTTCTGCCTGCACCTCTTCGATCAGGCCAACCCCCCGGCACCCCATGACAATCAGGTCAGCGCCAATTTCATCCGCCACATCACAAATTACAAAGGCGGGCTGGCCATGGCGTTCCAGCACCTCGGCGGCGATCCCCCGGGTGGCAAACAGATCCTTGGCTTGATGCAGGAGCTTGGCCACCGCCTCCGGGGAGGATTGGCTCAAGGCTTGGGGTTGATCCTCCCCGGAGGATTCAACCACGGACAATAGGATCAGACGACTACGGTGAAATTGCACCAGCTCCACCACCTTAGGAGCGGCCTGCTGGGCTTCAGAACTCATATCGATGGGAAATAAAACGGTCTTAAACATGGTGGATCAAAGGGAACTCGCACTCCGGTAAAATAGGGCCTTGATAGGTAAATATTACGACAGACGGGGGGGCTAGTTAGCCAGTACCAGCTCGCTAAGACTACCTTAGCCAAGCTTGTCCTAACTGGGGCTGGCCCTCTGTATAACGTAATAAACAAAGATAAGGATCTTAAGCAGTTTTCAGGAGGTTATCATCGTGGTCAAAAAATCTGTGGCAAGTCTAACCGCCGCTGATGTAGTCGGTAAGCGGGTACTGATCCGGGCTGATTTCAATGTACCCCTCGATAAACAGGGCAACATCACTGACGATACCCGCATTCGTGCCGCCCTACCCACCATTCAAGACCTCACGGGCAAGGGGGCGAAGGTGCTGCTAACCAGCCACTTTGGTCGTCCCGATGGCAAGGTGGTAGACAGTATGCGCCTTACCCCCGTCGCCCAACGCCTGGGCGAGCTGCTGGGCCAGCCCGTGGTCAAGTGTGATGACTGTATCGGTGAAACCGTCACGGCCGCCGTCAATGCCCTGGAAAACGGCCAGGTCGCCCTGCTGGAAAATGTGCGCTTCTACGCCGGCGAAGAGGCTAACGACCCGGAATTTGCTAAACAACTGGCCGCCAATGCCGACCTCTACGTCAATGATGCCTTTGGCACCGCCCACCGGGCCCACGCCTCCACCGCCGGGGTCACCCAGTACCTCAGCCCCTCGGTGGCAGGGTACTTGATCGAGAAGGAACTGCAATACCTGCAGGCGGCGATCGAAAACCCCCAGCGCCCCCTGGCCGCCATTATTGGAGGGTCTAAGGTCTCCAGCAAAATTGGCGTAATCGAGACCCTACTGGAAAAGGTCGATAAGCTGCTAATCGGCGGCGGCATGATCTTCACCTTCTATAAGGCCCGGGGTCTGGCGGTGGGTAAGTCCCTGGTGGAGGAAGACAAGCTGGAACTGGCCCGGAAACTAGAGGCCAAGGCCAAGGAGCGGGGGGTGGAGTTACTGTTACCCACCGATGTGGTGGTGGCTGATGCCTTTGATGCCAACGCCAATGCTCAAACCGTTAGCATTGACGCCATCCCCGATGGCTGGATGGGGTTGGACATCGGCCCCGATTCTGTGCAGGTGTTCCAGGCTGCCCTCAAGCAGTGTAAGTCGGTGATCTGGAACGGCCCCATGGGGGTGTTTGAGTTTGACAAGTTCGCCGCTGGCACCGAGGCGATCGCCCATACTCTGGCGGACCTCACCGGTCAGGGGGTGACCACCATCATCGGCGGCGGTGACTCGGTCGCAGCGGTGGAAAAGGTCGGTGTAGCGGAAAAAATGAGCCACATTTCCACCGGTGGTGGGGCTAGCCTGGAACTGCTAGAGGGCAAAGTACTACCAGGCATTGCCGCCCTCGACGAGGCCTAGGCAAGAACCTGGTACCGCTCGGATCAAAGCCAAGGACTGGGCCCAGGCTTGAGAACCCAGAAGCTAGTAGGAGTAGATGCTCCCATATTGAGCGAGGGGTACCACCTCAACCCACAACTAGCTGATTAACCCTATGGACCCTGATTAAAGTCAGGGTCCATAGGGGTTTTTTATTTTCTGAAGAATATATTGGTGTCCTAAGAGGTTGTTTGAAAAGGGCTCAGGTATAATTCGCCGTCAAAAGGCCACCAAAATACAGAATTTTGCGGTGATTATCCTGCTCTATAGGTATGGCTTGAGACCCTCTTTGGCTTTTCAAACAACCTCTAACTGTGATATTGCCCAAGGAGCAGCGATCGCTCCACCACTACGGCTCCTGGGGCTAGGGCTATTGCCAAGACTTAGCCCCACAGCACCGGCGATCGGGGGCGGGCTCAGCACGATGGTGAGTTGTAAGGGCCTGGTGATAATGTCAGAAGGCTAATTAACCTATCCGATTTTCTCTGGATTAGCAGCTTGCAACGTGGAAGCAAAATATATTAAGAACATTAAGCCCTAAAGGTTAGATGTTGTACATGACAGAACAACTTGAGCAGGCGATCTCTCGATTAAAAGCCTGATCAACCGATAAACAAGACGCGATCGCAGCCCTAATAATCGTGGTTCAATTACAGCCTTAGCGTATAATCATGTTTGCCTTAGCTAACCTGTAAGCTAATGAACTCAGATCAATCGCTACAGCCTCAAGCTGTTACAATTTATAAGGCGCCACAGAAAGGCAAAGGGCAAAAGCTTCTGAAGGAGGGTTTTCAGCCTGCTGATTTTCCTCATAATCCCCCTTATCTTGATGGTAATTGCTACTTTGGGCTCATGAAAAAATAACCTGAACGTTTCTCTGTCCAAACACTAGACTAAGAACATCAAGGGTTTGGAAGAATGAGTATGCTCAGCACGTCAACAGAAACAATCATTCAACAGAAATATGAACAACTCGTGCCTTATTT
>JBEIGU010000165.1:0-8111 GCA_040381765.1 Leptolyngbya sp. | reverse complement strand
TATGGGGGTTGGAGCTGCTATAGACTTTGAAGCTGGACATAAGCCTCGAGCTCCCCAACTAATTAGTCAACTGGGACTGGAATGGCTCTATCGATTGATGTCTGAGCCTAAGCGTCTTTGGAAACGTTATTTGTTAGATGATTTACCTTTCCTCTGGTTGATTATCAAGGAACGGCTCGCCCAATGAATGGGCATGGAATTTCGGAACCGGTTGCTGAAAATTCGGCTACTTTTGTTGTGAGGTGAGATGATTGGCCAGAGAAGCAGTAACTCTTTTCTCTATAGCTATCCCTAATCAGACAGTAGCATAGCAGAAGCTCTGATGAATAAACCTTATAGACGTCTCGTCATATCTCATGCCGACGAGAACCGCCATAGCAGACTAAGGTCATTTAGATGCCTTGATTAAGTAAATAGCCATAGCGCTTAGGATCAATATTGGCCTTGGCAGAGATCATCACCATAATATGACTTTCCTCTATGCCAGCGAAGAATCTATTAAGTTGGTTATCGTTCATCGGTTCCGTTGAGAAATATTGTAATCCAGGGCAAACATCGTCATAGTAATGACCCGATTGTTCTCCCAGAACCTGCTCTATAAAAAGGCCATAGAGAATATATTCAGACCAGTGCCAGGTATTGCCTAAAACCTCCAACCAGGACCGACTAAAGCGATTCTCCAGGTGTTGGTGCAACTGCAGCACCCGATCCCGTCTCCAGACGATCAGATCGCCAATAAAATTGGGGGCAGGGTAGGAGACGGGGGCAAGGCCCAACAGCCGTGCTGCGCTTTGATACCAGCGGTGAAAGTTCTCCCAACTACGGGGAATAGCCTCGGGGTTACGGTAGAGACGTATCCGATCGCCCTGCACCAATCTGCCGGGGTCTACTGGTCGAATAAAGGCGACATCAGAATCAACAAACACTAGAACCTCCTGTGAGATCCTAGGGGCGATCGCCAATTTGACCAACTGCTGCAGAATCCAATTGCGAATGGGCCAGGTCTTGAAACTCACCCAGCCCTGGGAAGCCCCGGGAAGGCGCCGAATCCACCAGGGTAGGATGTCCTCCACCGCCAGAATTTCCGTACTGGAGGTAGTCAGGGACCGAAATCGGGGCAGATCACGGCTATCTACGACTACGTAGTGATGTACCGAGTCAGGCCAGAATCGGCCCCGACTCTGGCAGAGCAACCGGCAGCGCTCGAAATCGGGGGCATAGCTGGGGGTGACCAGGGCTAGGGAGGGGGGAGATGTCATAGGGAGTGGGGGAATGTAGGGAATTGGACGGCGGGCCGTGGCGCAGGGCGGGGTAGCTCGCCGTCCAGGGGTTAGACCAGCGTCAAGATGCTAGATAAAGTCAAGGCCGATCAGTAGATCGTTGAAGTCACGATCGCTGTTGAATCCAAGTAGATCCTCAAAAGCCAACTGGCCGCTGCTGACCCGGACATGGTCCAGACCGCCGGGATTAGCGGCGGCAAAGGCAAACAGTACGGTTTTATCCTGGTAGTTATCGGCGGTGCCGTTGACCACCATCAGAGGGGCATAGAGACTACCTCCCGCCAGGTCGGCATTAATCAGCGATTCCTGCAGGTTAGGGGTAGTCAGGGCCAGATCGGTCAGAGCCTCTACCGCCGCCTTGGTATAACCAAGATCGCCGGGGTTAAGATCAGCGATGCCATCCCCGGTGATATCAATTCCACCGGTTTCGCTGGTCACCCCATAGAAACCGACAAAGTTATCGAAGGCGGCTTCCCGGTTGACGGTGAAACTGGCGGTTACCAGACCAGTGATATCTCGCAGATCTAATAGGGGAGAACTAAATCCATCGGCCGGGGGCTCGGGAGTGGGAGGGTTAAAGGTAAATACTGACACCGTGCCGCTGATTTCATGGGCCACCAGTAATAGGTTTTGCCCATTGGGGCTGTCAGCGGCGGGCACAAAGGCCAAGCCCTCGGGGCTGATGTCACTGTCATTACGGATATACTGCAGGAACTTCGGCGCCATCGGGTTGGTAATGTCGTAGACCATGATGCCGCCACCGGCCCGCTCCAGCCCAATGAAGGCGTAGGTGCGACCGTTCACCTGACCCAGGGTGAGGGCTTCGGGTTCGGGACCCTTGTTGTCAGAGCGGGTATCCACCTTGGTGGGGTCACCGCTATCGGCGTTGAATAGCTCTGGGGTGAGTTCGGCGGTGATGCGCTCAAAGTCATCGCCGCTATCAAACACCAGGTTGCCCAGCTGATCGTAGATAGAGAAGGAGCGGGAACTGTAGCTAAATAGTTGATCCAGGTCCCCATCTCCATCCAGATCCCCATCAATGGAGGAGATGGTCAGCCGCCCCAGGGCGGCATCCTTCACCAAATCTGGCGCAAAGCGCTGATCCAGGGCTAGGCCCTCGCGATCCAGGGAAACCACATCCCCCAGGTTCTTGACCCGAATAGCATCCCCCCGTCCCTCGACGTCGGCGTCACCACGGTCATCTCCCTCGTTGGCAGTGACAAAGTAGGTGACCCCGTTGACGGTGTAGCTAGCGATACTGTCGGGCATTTTAAAGCCGTAAACCGGCCAGTTTTGCAGATTAATGCCGCCGTCGCGATCGCTGGCATCCAGGCGGTTACCCTGGGGAAAATTAATCAGCCCCAGTTGCACCCTATTGACCCCGGGCACCACCCCAAAGTCGTTATCGTTAATCACCGCCAGTCGACCATCCGGCAGATAGGCCAGCCCCTCGGGTTTATCCGTGGGCCGATAGCCTAGGGAGGGCAGGTTGGTCACCTTCAACTTATTGACGGGTTGAATCCCCAGGACTGCCAATTGGTCAGGGCTTTGCTGCTCCAGGGTGGTGTTCCCCAGGTCTCGACCAAGGACATTGGTGGCGCCGGTCAAGTTCACTTCGAAAATAAACTTTTGGGCGGTGGCCTCCAGGGAAGAATCCCGCTCCATCACAAAGAACTTGCCGTTGCCAGCATAGACCGCATCACCGATCTTATCGACGTTATCCCCCACTTGGGGCTTTTGCAGCAGGTAGACATACTCCGCTACCGGTACACCGGTGCTGGGGTTAATACCGATCATGCGGATCACCCGGGAGGCATTGCCGGCGGCCCGGTTGGGATTGCTCAGGGGGGTTTGGATAAAGGCGTAAAGAATGCCGTTGTCCGTATCCAGAGCCATGCCCTCAAAGCCCCGGTTCTCTCGGCGGGTAAGGTAGGCGGTGGGTAGGGTTTCCTGGCCAAAGCTGCCAGGGGCAAAGTTAGCCCCTGGGTTGGCGGTATTAGCCTGACTGACCGTGCCCTGGGGCACGAAACGATTGATCAGCACCCCATCAGAACCGAAATGGTAAATGGCCGGGCGATACTCATCCACCATCCAGTAGCTGCCATCCGGCGCTCGCACAATACCCTCCAGGTCGGCTCCCAGGGGGTCGTAGTCACTGCCAAAGGTTTCAAAGCCGCTTAATTGGGGCAAATTTACCGGATTACCCAGGGCATCCACCGCTCGCTCATCGATCTTGGGAATGTTGGGCAGGCCAGTAATTGGCATACCGTCGGGCCGCCTTAGAAACAGTTGATTGGTGATGGTGACGGCGCTACTGGTTTCGTTGACCTCCAGGGAGAGGAGGCGGGCCTGGTAGTCGGGTAGTAGAAAAGGGCGATTACCATCAATCGGATCACCGTTAGGACCGCGATCGGGGATAACTAAAAACTTCAAATTGCCGTTGGCGGCCACCCCATCAAACCAGAGGCCGGAGAAGCCCCCCAACTCAACGGTTTCCCCCGCAGCGGTACGCAGGGGAGTCCCACCATTGGTGATCGGGCCACGGTTGGTAACGTCGTAGGTGGTGAGGCGGGGTTCGCCCCGGCTAAAGTCCTTTACCCCCAGGGGAACGATCTCTTTTACCTTAGCTGAGGCCATATCAATGATGGCAACGGCGTTGTTTTCCTGCAGGGTAACAAAGGCGGTGCCGCCATCGGGGGATAGGCTGATGTACTCGGGCTCAAAATCTTGACTGGCAGAGGCATCGGGGAAAATTCGCACCCCGTTGGCCCGGAGCTCGACTTCCCGGCCATTATAGGCGGTGAAGTCGACGGTTTGGAGGGTGGCTGCCCCGACCCCAGCGCTGACATCAATAATGCTAACCGACCCGTCGGGATCAATCGTGTCGCCTGGTTCCCCCTCATTGGCCACCAGCAGTTTGCGGCCATCGGGGCTAAAGGCCACCATGTCGGGCAGGGCACCTACGGTCAGCACCTGCACTGAACCGGTCGGGTTGGCGGTGTAGGTGCCCAGGTTAACCAGGATCAGCAGACCCGGATCGGTTTTCTCCTCGGCGGCAACGGCGATCGCCAACAGACCATTTTTGTAGGCCACACTATTGGCACCCCCTAGGGGCACCCCAGCGGTGGCAGCCAGGTCAAGAGTGAATAGGCTGCTGAGGTTAGCAGGGTCCTGGGCACTTAGCACCTCCAGGCTAGAGCCGCCAGACACAACATAGATGGCTTGGCGACTGGGATCGTAGGTGAGGATCTCAGCTCCGGACTCGGTGGCAAAGCTGGCAATTTGTTTAAGCATGGTGACAGGGGGTATCTCCTAGGTCAAGGGTTACACCAGAGCTAGGGGTCAGGGATGGGACAGCCTAGGTTGGGAATAGTCCGTCAATCCCTCGCCCAGCGCCTAGCGGCCCCAAAAGTGTGAAAAGACACAGTGAATTTACCAGCCCTAGATAAAGCCAAGGTTAGCCCCAGGTTATGGAATGATTGATGGAATAGTGAAAGCCTTGCCCCACAAAGCTTTGCGCCAGAGCAGGTGAATATGAATTTTCAGTAAAGATGCCCGTGGAATTACGGATGGTTATTTGGCGGAGCCAGTTGACCTTGTGTCTGGGTTCCGGTGGGCGGGGGCAAAATCTAACCATCCCCTCTCAACCCAACAATTTGGCTTCCCCGTCCGACAAAAGTTCATCATATCTACAAATAGGGGGTCTCACCCCTGATGACATTCGCTTGTTAACATGTATCGCAGATGCACCCTGATGGAGGGAGAGCCTGGGTGCTCTCCTTTTTTCTTTTGGAGCAGCCGATTATCCTAACCGGTTACGACAACCCGGGTAAAAATTGGGGTAAGGCTACGCCATTTAGCCCAGGAAGCCAAGCTATAGTGTGGGCCCAAACCTGGGGACTGGCGGAGCAGTGAAAGTCATTGCCAGGTCGGCGTTCTGACTGACCTCTGCCCCTTTGCCGGTGGCTAGGGCTACACAAATGGCATCGCCCTCCTGTCCCAGCCAGATTGACCACTGCTATAGTGGGGGCGGCCGTGTCCACCCTGCTCCGCCCTGATTTCTCCTATGGTTCAGAACTTGCAGTTCGAGTCCGTTAGCGATCGCCTGCCCCCCCAAAATGTGGAGGCGGAGGAGGCCATCCTGGGGGGAATTTTGCTAGACCCGGAGGCGATCGGGCGGGTGATGGAGATTCTCTCCCCCGAGGCCTTTTACATTGCCACCCATCGGGATATCTACCGGGCCGCCCTGGACCTGCACAGCCGTGGCCAACCCACGGATCTGATCACGGTCACCCTGTGGCTGCGGGACCACAATAAATTAGACCGGGTGGGGGGGCAGGTGCGGCTGGCCCAGCTGGTGGATCGTACCGTCAGTGCGGCCAACATCGATCAGTACGCCACCCTGGTGATGGATAAGTACACCCGCCGTACCCTGATTCAGGCGGGGGGTGAGATCGCCCAGTTAGGCTATGACACCACCATCCCCCTGGAAAATGTGCTGGACCAGGCCGAGCAAAAACTGTTTGGCATTACCCAGGTGCGCCCCCAGGGGGGGCTGACCCCCACCGCCGACATTTTGATCGACACCTTCTCTGAGATTGAGCAGCGATCGCTAGGGGTGGTGCTGCCGGGGGTGCCCTGCGGTTTCTACGACCTAGACGCCATGACCCAGGGTTTCCAGCGATCGGACCTAATCATTGCCGCCGGTCGTCCTTCCATGGGAAAAACCAGCTTCGTTCTAAACATGGCCCGCAATATTGCAGCGTTGCAGAAGTTGCCGGTGGCCATCTACAGCCTGGAGATGTCTAAACTTCAATTGGTCTACCGGTTACTGTCTAGCGAAGTGGAAATGGAAAGCAGTCGCCTGCGCACCGGTCGCATTGCCCAAAATGAATGGGAAAAGCTGGGCCACGCCATCAGCATGCTGTCCCAAATGCCCATCTTCATTGACGACACCCCCAATATTTCCGTCACCGAGATGCGATCCAAATGTCGTCGCCTGCAGGCCGAACAAGGCGGAGCCCTGGGGCTGATTTTGATTGACTATCTGCAACTGATGGAGGGGGGAAGCGATAACCGGGTGCAGGAATTATCCAAAATTACCCGATCGCTAAAGGGGTTGGCTCGCGAGCTCAACGCCCCCATCATTGCCCTATCCCAGCTCAGCCGTGGGGTCGAGTCCCGCACCAACAAGCGCCCGATGATGAGTGACCTACGAGAATCTGGATCCATTGAGCAAGATGCTGACCTAATCATGATGCTGTATCGAGAGGAATACTACGAACCCGATACCCCCGATCGCGGCATTGCCGAAGTGATCGTCACCAAGCACCGCAACGGCCCCACTGGTACCGTTAAACTCCTATTTGAGCCCCAGTTTACCCGGTTTCGCAACCTGGCCAGCCCTGGAACCTAGGGATGGCACAATATAGTAGTTTTCGGTCGAGTGCAGTACACTTTTAATCCTGAAACCCTTGCCGGTCCTAGGTCGGATCCTACTTCACCGGTTTAGGAACCGCTATATAGGCGTAACAAGTGTGAATTGTGGTTAGCTAACAATGAGCACCAAAGTCGGCTAATCATGCATCAACCTGGGGAGTGTAGGTTATAAGCTGGCTCTTAAATATTTCAAGGTATCACTAATTTCCTTAAAATAAGGATCCTCCACTAGGGCAAAAACCGTAGCATCAGAACTGGCACCCAGAATCTGGTTATACACTAAAATTGCCGACGCCAGTGCAGCAACGTTAAGTTCACCAGTTTCAGGTTTAGAGGGGTCAATAATCAGTATATTAGGCAAAATCTTCATGAGATCAGCGGTTAAGCCATGGTCAACCCCAGTCCTCGCTATACTGACCCCTGCTTCTGCATGCTCAATAGACGATCCATTTACGATTGCTTCCCCTAAAAAAGCAGCTGCATTGCTCACCTGGTCCAGACTACCCTCCAGAGTAAGGGTAAGTACCGGCGCTGGCGAATCAGGGGCAAATTCCGACGTAGCTGAGGCTGGGGGAGGTAGCTCAGGGGTGAAGCCTTCAGGAGGAGAACCGACATTCCCAGCAGATGGAACTCCAACCTCAGTCACTGGAGGTAGTGAGCTTTGCGAGGGTTGAGACTGAGACTGGGTAACGGGCTGTAAGATACTAGAGTCTTCTAATGGAAACAGGGAATAAACCGCCGTAACAGCAAATAAACCTTCGCTACTCTGTACCGGCACCGACAAGGACAAGCTCCCAAAGGTGGAAGTCAAATCAAAACTGCTCTGACTCTGTACCGCTGCCTCCGCTGCGCTGGCGGCAGACTGGGGAGTTAAGTCTGAAGTCTGAGTAACAGGCTGATCAACTGTCTCCGCTTGAGACAAAAATAACCCAGTCGCGGCGGAAATCATTTCAACCTCAGCCAATTCACTGGGGGAATTGATTGCTGCATCAGCAGTGTTAAAACAGGTAGTGACCAGGGTAAAGACCAGAAGTCTTGCCATCCCTAGCCACAGACCCTCAGGATTTCTCATGCCATACTCCTCAAGTAAACCAATGACAACTCAACTATATAACCCTAGCCATCTGCAAGGGAGCGGAGGTCGGGCATGGTTAGATCTCCGCCACAGCCCGCTCAATTAGCCGCCTGGCCAGGGTTTGGGTACCGGTGTGTTGATAGTACTTAACCGATACATCCAAAAAGGCTCCCAGGTAGTCCAACTTGGTTTTAGAGCCTTCGATAAAACCTCCCAGGTGATCGATTAGGCCACTCTGGGTAATGTTATTATCCCCGACGAATCTGTCCATCCAACCCTTAGTTGACTCAAAGCTCTTGGTCATAAAGGCGAGCTTG
>JBEIGU010000164.1:0-8131 GCA_040381765.1 Leptolyngbya sp. | reverse complement strand
TCCCCGTTGTGGCCTGTGCGGTAAAACCGAGAATTTGACCAAGACGGAATGCTGCGACAACTGGATCTGCGACGATGAAGACCAGTATGTGATGTTTTCCTTTGCTCACAATAGCTGCTACCGCAACCATCGCCGCTATACCCTGTGCGGTAGCCACCATGCCGAAGGCCATGGGGGCCGCTGGCAAGATTGTCAGCAGTGCCGGGAGCTATTTGAAACGGAAATGTATGTCTACTACGGCACCAATGAGTATAACTTTGTGAAGCTGCCCAAACCGCCCAAACATAAACCAATCCGATGTATAGGGTGTAATCGAGTGATTCGGTTAAGTTACGATAACTGTTTCCGGGGGTCGGAGGGTTATTCTTGTGAAAAATGTGCCCATAAAGAGTTTGGGGATTTGATGCCGCGCTGAGCCGATGAATGATCTGATTTTGGAACAGGCCATGTTAGGGAACGTTTGCTGGCTGGATCTAAAGCAGCAGCAAACCGTGTTGGATTTTGCTGAGTTTTTGATCCACAAAAGCCAACTCACTAGCGCCACTATTGCGGTTTTCGATAGAGTGAGACACCCCATTGCTCAGTCCTACCCCCCAGCGCCTGGCTGTTGGAGTTTCACGCTGTACCCCCCCTTGACAAGGGGGGGTAGGGGGGGTGCTCACATCGCACTTCACCCGAGTGAAATCCGTTATAGCTTTGAAATTGATTCTGAGGATAGTCCAGTACCTCAGCTATCTGCCCCAGAACTAACCGCTGATGTTGCTAAAACTCCGGTAGGCAAGCGGTTATGGGAACCTGCGGCAGCAAGCGATCGCCGCTGGGATGAAGCTATTGATTGCAGAGGAAATTGAACAGCAAATGGCGGAACAACGGGACAGGCAGCGAGACTTGTATGAATCCTTGGCTAGAGTGTAATGTTTTTTGTCTGTTAAACTAGCCGATTTGGGTGAGGAGGGTGAGGAGTGAACCGAATCTTGGAATTTCCAAGTTCTTGGCTTCAGGTAACGTTTGGTGAGGTCATTGAATATGGTAGTACTGATAAAGTGGAACCCACCGAGATTCCGGATGATGCCTGGGTACTTGAGCTTGAAGATATCGAGAAAGACACTTCAAAGCTATTACAGCGTCTTACATTTGCTCAACGCCAATCAAAAAGCACAAAGAATCATTTTTGTGCAGGATATGTTCTCTATGGAAAACTACGTCCATATCTAAATAAGGTTATGATTGCTGACAGCGAAGGCTATTGCTCGACAGAAATCATACCCTTGAAGCCCAATCAAGCAATTGAAGGACGCTTTCTATTTTATTGGCTCAAACATCCGTTTTTTTTGGACTATGTAGAATCCGAAAGCCACGGACTCAATATGCCAAGGCTGGGAACGAAAGCCGGACGCGCAGCTCCGCTGGTATTGGCTCCCCTCAATGAGCAAAGGCGGATTGCGGATAAGCTCGATCGCATCCTGGCCAAGGTAGAAGCCTGTCGGGAACGGTGCGATCGCATCCCCCTCCTCCTCAAACGCTTCCGCCAAGCCGTCCTCGCCGCCGCCACCTCAGGCCAACTCAGCGAAGACTGGCGATCATCTAGAGATGTAGCTCAATGGCAAAGTGTCTCATTAAATGATGTCTGTCTATCGATCACTGATGGAGATCACCAAGCTCCACCACAAGTGGAAAAAGGTATTCCATTCATCACCATTGCAGCAATTAACGATGGAAAATTGCGCATTGATAAAGCGACTCGTTTTGTTTCAAATGAATATTTTGAGCAACGTCAACCCTCAAGGAAACCAAAGCTTGGTGACGTTTTATTTTCAGTGACAGGATCAATTGCAATTCCAGTTTTAGTAGATACTGACGAGCCATTTACTTTTCAACGTCATATCGCAATCTTGAAGCCAGATTTGTCAAAGATATCAAGTCTCTTTCTGCTGTATTCACTTGGAACTAAAAAGATCAAAAATCAATCTCTAAATGTGGCAACAGGTACAGCCCAACTAACAATCCCCCTATCTGGACTAAGGAAATTAGTAATAGACCTTCCAATGAAAGACGAGCAGGATGAAATTGTTAGACGTATTGAAGTATTGTTTTCCTACGCCGATCGCCTGGAAGCCCAGTACCAAAGAGCCCGTGCCCACATCGATCGCCTCACCCCGGCCCTGCTCGACAAAGCCTTTCGCGGTGAACTGGTGCCGCAAGACCCCAAGGACGAACCGGCCTCGGTATTGTTAGAACGGATTCGCAGCGAAATCTCAAAAACCCAGACAAGAAAAATTAAACGTCTGATTGAATCTATACCTTCCCAACATTCTGTAGTTCCAGTCGCTATGCTGACACGAAAGAAAATTCAACCGTCTCATCTGTCCGCTATTTTGAAAGAGCGGGGTCCCTTAACCGCAGAAAGTCTGTGGACTGCTTCTCAGTTGGATATTGACGACTTTTACGACCAGTTGAAAGATGAGGAAACACAAGGACTCTTGAGAGAGACGAGGGGGGAAGATCCCAATGCAGCTCGGCTGCTGGAGGTGACATGAGGCTAGACTGGTTACGCATTCCCAACTATCGGAACCGAAATTTACGTAACTTTGAAATCAACTTTGATGAAGCCCAATCCACAACAGTGCTGATCGGACGAAATGGTTCTGGGAAGTCAAACCTGATTGAGGCGGTTGTTGAAATCTTTCGTAACCTAGAGATGGGCAACGCTCCAGCCTTCGCCTATGAACTGCGGTATATTTGCCGTGAGCAGACCATTGAACTCAATGCCGATCCCGATCGCGGCAATAAGCGACTAGAAGTTCGGGTTGATGGCAATGCGGTTACCCAGGCAGCATTCAAACAAAACCTGGACAGCTATCTGCCGAACTTTGTTTTTGCCTACTACTCTGGTTGGAGTAGCCGACTGGAGAAACATTTTGATGAACCCACCCGGCGTTACTACCGGGCGATTTTGAACAGCAAGAAAAGTCAGATGCCCTTGCGGCGGCTGTTCTTTTGCCGTAAAGAGTACAGCCAGTTAGTGCTGCTAGCGTTTTTCCTATCAGAGTCAGCAACCGCTCCTGCATTGCTAGAAAAATACCTTAACATTCGACGCTTTGACTCTGCCCTTTTCGTCCTGAAAACCCCCTGGTGGCGAGGCAGTGGTAAACCCAACAAAACCCAACTAACTGAAGGGGATGCCCGTTTCTGGTATGCCCGCGGCGCATTCAAAACATTTCTAGACCGACTCTGGAACCGGGCTTTTGCACCTATCCGTAATGCTGAAACCGTTGAGCGGGATGTACGAGGAAAAACGGAAAGTACCGAACGACTCTACCTGTTTATCAAGAATCAAGCAGAGCTTGCTCAGTTAAAGACTGGCGAAGAAGATGCCAAGACTCTCTTTGGCTACCTCGAAAGCCTGTTCCTGTGCGATCTCATGGATGAAGTACGCGTGACCGTTGAGCGGACAGATGGAAGCCGAGTCAAATTTGCCCAACTAAGTGAAGGGGAACAACAACTACTGACCGTCCTCGGGTTACTATTGTTCACCCAGAACGATGAGTCTCTCTACCTGCTCGACGAGCCCGATACACACTTAAATCCCGTATGGACCTACGACTATCTCAAACTGCTGCAAGACAACATTCGGGCCGAGAAAGGGCAATTACTTGTAGCGACCCACAACCCATTGATGATTGGCAGCCTATACAAGAATCAAGTGCGCATTATTACTCAAAAGGACCATGCTACGGTTGCTGAAGAACCAGAATATGATCCAATCGGCATTGGAGTCGAAGGACTACTCAAGTCTGAGTTGTATGGTTTACGTTCAACTCTGGCCCCAGAAATTTTAGCTAAACTCGATGAACATTACCGTCTGCTTGGCAAGTCAGACAAAACTTCTGAAGAGGAAATGATTTTAATCAAACTGGCCAATGAACTCAACTCATTGTATGTATCGCGCACTCACCCCAATCCATATTTTGAACAGTTTGCAAATGCAATGGCTAATGCTCTGCCCACCCAGGAAAATATCCTAACCAAGGACGAAATTGAAGCCCAGGCTCGCTTAGCAGACGAAGTATTAAGTGAAATTCTTACCAAAGAAGAGGCGGTGGGAGGAGAGCGACATAAATGAGATATATACCCCTGAAAGAAACAAAACCAAAGGAAGTACTCATTGGCAAAGACTATACTTTGGAACAATGGGATAAAGAAGCTAAGATCTTATTGGATAAATTAAAGATTGCTCAAAATGAAACGGTCAGAAACAAAATAATTGATGACAATAAATATTTTTGGGGAAAGTTAAAGGAATGGTTGCTCAGTCTTTCAGATCAGAAATGTTGGTTTTCAGAAGCGAAAGACTGCTTTAACTATTGGCATGTAGAGCATTTTCGCCCCAAGAAAGATTCTAAGGAACTTGATGGTACAAAACATTGCGGATACTGGTGGTTAGCCTTTGAATGGGACAACTTTCGAATTTGTGGAAGTGTGGGCAACACAAAAAAAGGAACTTTCTTTCCCCTTCAAGATGAATCTAAGCGTGTTGTAATTTCAGGTGGAGATCTGAGGTATGAATCCCCACTCCTCTTGGATCCTGCCAATTCCCATGATACAAGTTTACTTTATTTTAACATGGAAGGCCGAGCTATTCCTGACCCAAGCATTATAAGCAACTGGGAGACAGATCGAGTAGTTCGCTCAGTGGAACGTTACAATCTCGATTTTCCAGCACTAATGGATAAGCGAAAAACTGTTTGGAACGACTGCTGGAAACATATTCAAGACTATTTGCAAGAACTTGAAAAGTTACATAAAGGAGATCAAGACAATCCCATTGCTCGACATGAGCTTCAATCAAAAGCAGACGCTATTATAAAGCTTACATGCGGGGATAAGGAGTTTTCTGCAGTAGCAAGAGCTTGTATACTGAGTACTGGAGATCCGCGTGTTCTCAGGTTCGCTAAGCAGTTTAAATAAGAACGCTTGACAAAGTATGAAGAGACTCGCTATATTTCAGACCTTAACTGCTCCAAAAGTAGGTTAGGCTGATCACTAAATTGTTGCCAATCCTCCAATAACTCCCACCAAAAATCCTTGATCGCAGGCGGATAACTTGCTACTTCCTTGCCGTAAGTTTTCACAATATAATCCATCAAATTAAAACAAATCGTAGCCTGACCAGCCACCACCACCGTAGACAACTGCTCCGCTGTATCAAACCACAACGTCGTAGGCATATGACAGGCATCATCCAAAATTTTCTGCAACTGAGGCGATGGGGCATCAAGCCCCGGTAACTTATCAAACCGTGGCTGGTGGCCGCTGGCTAGCTCATAAATAAAATTCGCAATCACCTTGCCTCGGTAGTGCCAGTCACCATAGATTCTGTTTAAGACCAACCCTCGAATTCGGCGCATAAACACTGAGCTTGTCAACGCTAATAGCGACTTCAGCCGCAGTTCCAGCAAAAATACAAAAACTGGTCTATGGTCAATCGCCTCAGGGCTTGCCATCCCCGCCGGCCCTCCTGGGGAATTCTGGGTAACAAATCATTTCGAATCAACCGCCGCACCCCCCATAGCGAGAGCAAGGCAAAGAGCGCTAACAGCAGAGGAATAATCGAGGTGAATAGATCCGGCCAGACTAAAAAGCTTCCCCGCTGTAGCTTTTGCCAAAGTTCATAGCCAACCGACCCAACGGTTACTAAGCAGGCCACTATAAATACCCTGAGGAGCCAATCTACCTGTCCCAGGGTTAGCCGCCCTAATAAGGATCGGCGTTGCTTAGAATTCTCCGGAGGGTAGGCAAACAGATCGGGTTTGCGTTCATCCACATCCGAAATAATCACCAACCCTAAATCTTCTATGTTGCGCTCATCTGCCAGCACCAGGCTAGTAGCCCCCTGATTATCAAAAATCCCCCCATCCATCAAGGCTATCGGCCCCTCTACGGGGGGAGCATACACCGCCTCACGCACTGCCTGGGGCACTTGATTCTCTGGCCATACGAAATCATCAGGAAAGGCTATTGGCTCAAATCCTCCTGGAAAGCAGGAAGAGGCCGCTAAAATGTCAGCCAGACGGATTTTGGCGGCCTCTCCCTTAGGAACCGAAAGGTGTCTATTGCCAATGCGAGCCTTTGGATTACCACTGCGCTGAAACCGGAAGGCGACCCCATGACGAAACTCAGTCGTATTAAAGACAACCTCCGGCACAGGGATATTGGCATTCAGAATTGTCCCCAGAGTGTAGGGTTGACCACCTAGATCGGATAGCAATGTTTCAGCATACACCTGGGCCATTGCCAGTATTAAGTTGTGCCGTCCCGAAGGAACCTGAATCTTGCCCTGCTTTAAAGTCTCCAGACCCAGGGAAATTAGGTTCCTATCCCGTAAGAAGGCGTAGTAGTCTTGAAAAAACTCGGGAAAACTTTCTCCCTTCACCAGGGAGAGAATATAGGCCATTCCGGTAAAAGTGCCCCCGGAGACTGTCGATATCGTCCGCAATTGCGATAGCAGACCTACCCGATGTAGATAGGCCAGGGTGCCAAGATGAAAAGCCGCCGCTCGGTATCCACCCCCCGATAGGGATAGCCCTAGAGATAAGGTTTTCAAGTCAACAGGTTGATTTTTGTGATTGATCGGATGTTTGATTGCATCCATTTCAAAATTAAAAAGACACTGATTTACAATATAGCCAATTAGCTTAACTGACCGAGAAGGAGATAGTTACTTATCTTTTTTAACGAAAAAGGGATGTTAATCCATATAAAGTAAATAGGTGAGTACAACCAAGTTTGACGGTTAGTTTACCAAGCGCCCCAGGGCTAGGGTCTAGCGCCCCCCACCCGCCACCCCTGCGGTTCGGGTCCAGGTCCAGGGCGGCGGCACGCCCCGGTCCAGGGAAAATCGCCATTCCCCCGGCAAAGAAATAGCAATTGAGGGGTCAGTAGTCAGTAGTCAGTAGTCAGTGATCAGGAGCCCTTTCCGCTGACTCCCTCACCCACAGGAAGCGTCTCTCCACATAACCGGGGTCTGGCAAGGCGCAGCGCGATCGCTAACCTAGCTGAGGATCATTGTCCTGATGGGCAGCCCTTTGCCCATCCTACCCTTGCTTCCCATGGATAGGGGCAGCAGTTAAAAAGCCCTGGGCTGAAAGTCTGGGGCTACCTCCAGGTCAAAAACATCATCATGGATACGGGCAACGTAAAGACCCTGGGCGATCGCCTGGGCCTTCACCGCCTCAGACCAATCCACCGCCGCCAGAATACCGTAGAGTTGCTTATCGCCATGCTCTGGAAAAAAGTCACGAAACCGGCTCAGGGTAGTTTTTAACTGGGTAATCGCCTCCTCCCGGGGGTGACTCTTCACCTCCACCAGAAAAGCCCGATTGATATCCCCATTAGCATAGGCCAGCACATCAATCTCCAGGTGGGCACCATTTCGCCGTGCCCGCGCCCGGGGCAGCACCACCGTCATCCCAAACCGCTGCTGCAGAATGGCTTCCATAGAAGGCAGGGCCAGACCTTCGGTGAAACTGCCAAACTTAGACCCCAACCCGCCAATCTGCTTGCCCAATTCCTTAAGCTGGCGATCAGTTTCCTGACGTTGCAGATCGGTTTCCTGGAACTTGCGATCAGTCTCCAGGGATTTTTCCCGCAACAAGAAGGCAGTTTCCTTAAGTTGGCGATCAGTTTCCTTAAGTTGGAGATCGGTTTCCTGAAAGAGACGCAGGATATCCTCGTAGGTGGGTTGGGCGGTGGACATAGCCAAACCAGGGGTAGTTTAGATGTGTATTGTAGCAGTGCCCCCCCCCCGACCTGTCCACCCCCATCCCCATCCCGGTAATAAGCTTTTCACCCCGTCGATAGCTTTCCCATCCACCTTGCGCCCTGCGCCTGCGGCCTTGCGCCCCTCTGGGCCTTGACCTAGAAGATCCTAGCTATGGCCATATCATAGGCCACCGGTAACCGCCTCCCCAGGTCTACAAGCTGAGAGCAAAGCGAAGTCAGTGATCAGTAGTCAGTGATCAGTAGTCAGTGATCAGTAGTCAGTGATCAGTAGTCAGTGATCAGTAGTCAGTGATCAGTAGTCAGTGATCAGTAGTCAGTGATCAGTAGTCAGTGATCAGTAGTCAGTGAT
>JBEIGU010000163.1:0-8138 GCA_040381765.1 Leptolyngbya sp. | reverse complement strand
GGTGTTGTACAGGGTTTGGCGAAATTGCTGAAGTTGGTTGAAAATCATAGGGTCAATCGAATTTCTACTTCATTGACCTTACGGCAGTCAGTGCCACTCATTGACTGCCTTCCTTTACAGAATTAGTCCAAACTCAAGTAATTAAGCCAGATAGCGGTTGCTGGGGTTGGGGGTTTCTGATTAAGAGATGACGAGGATCACCCACTTTCCATGGCAAGTCGGCTACGCTGATCTGTAGAATAGATCCCAAGTGCTCAGCTTAAACTGGGTTTCCGCATCTGCCGTCACTGCTCTATAGCTAAATTAGGACGATTATTTTAGTTTTATCGGTGATTTGAGGTGTTTTGGTTCATCAGGTCTGAAGATCTTACCCCAGGGTTTTACGCCGGTGGCTGCTCTCTGGTAGGGGATTGGCAAGGACATTTAATACGCATCTACTATTACGGTGTTTACCTTAGCTAACGCGGCTGGGGAAAGTTGCTGCGAATAGACAGGTTGGTTGGATTTATTCAGGGTTAATCCCCTAGGGAAATAATTAATCGCTAAAGAACTCATTATTAGGAGAACTATTATGGCGCAAGCAATCACCCCCCTCTACGCAGAGGCTCGAATTCTATTGAAACTTTGGGACTTAGCCCAGGCGGAGGTAAGCAAATCAAACTTCATACCAGGCAATGCCCCAGCTTACCAGAAAGCCCTGGCCCAGCTAGAGGCGGAGGCGGCCCTCAGCAGTAAAGCCAAAACCTCCCGTACTAAGGTCTATTCCCTCACCGATCAGGGTAAGGCGAGATTGGCTCAGGTTATGGCTAACCCGGAGTTTTTGTTTACGGCCAACGTCGGGGCTAAAACCGCTAACTCGGTGTTGAACTGGTTTCGGCTGAATGGTCAGGCGGTGGCTGCCCCCAGTGCTGCAGCCCCAGCGGCGGCGGCGATTACCACCTACCAGGAGTTTTTAGCCGAAACCCTGCGAATCTACGACGAACTCAATCGCGACTATAACCTGGGGGATCTGGTGCCGATTTATCGCATTCGGCGGGCCATGGGCGATCGCCTGTCTCGCCCTCAATTTAAGGAATGGTTGCTGGAGATACAGGCTAATGGCCAGGTGCGGTTGATGGGTTGTCAGGAGTCTAATGTTCCCCCAGATCAATTAGAAGACTCCATCACGATTACCGGCAACGAGCTACGGTTTTACGTCAGGCGTCTATAGCCCTTAGAAACAGTAATAACCGGGTCTCTACTGCTTTGTTGTCACCACCGTTTCTAGCTTACAAGCAACCTCTCTGATCATGAGCACTCCCACCCTTCCCCCAGAAATTCTGACTGAGCTGCGTAGCCAGAACCCCTTTGCCCGGCCTCCGGTGGTGAAGGCCCAAAATATTTGGGGCGAATCCTTTGCCGATGTCACCAGTCTGAATGCCCACGCCTCTGAGGCGGTATTTGAGACCCTGAATAAATTAGCCACCGCCACTTCAACCCTGGAAAAGATCAGTTCCCTGGTGATCACCGCTGACCGAGGGGAAGGAAAAAGCCACCTGATCCGGCGGATTCGCCATCGGCTGCAAACCAGTGGTGAGGGGTTGCTAGTTTACGCTAGTGCCGATGAGTACGGCGATCTGGATTTGATTAATACTGCTGTGCTGCGATCGTTGGCCAACAGTCTAGAAAAACCCTGGAGCGAGGGGGTCAGCCAGTGGCAAACCGTGGCCACCGCCATGGTGGCCCGAGTTGTGCAGAATATCAATCCAGCGGCTAAAGCCCCCAGCCCCATCGAACTGGTGAAGCGGTTTGATTGCTGGGCGGAAAGTCACCGGACCAAGGGCAAGGACCTGGTTAATGAGATCACCCGCTTGCTGATCAAGATCCATCCTGGAACCGATCTGTACATTCTGCGGGCTATCCTCTGGACCCTCTCAGAGGAGCGGGGTTGGCTGGCGGTGAAGTGGTTGGCGGGGGAGGCCTTAGAAACCCAGGACGCTGCCGATCTACGACTGCCCCCCAATCAAAGGACTGACAAGGAACGGGAGGCGGACGCCTTTGTCACCTTGACGAAAATCCTATCCCTGCTGGGGGAATACCGCCAGGTGCTGATTTGTTTTGACGAGATGGATAACATCGTTGAAAACAGGTATGGGTATTCCACCGCTATGGTGATTTTGGATCTGGTCAAGCGGTTGTTTGGCTCAGTTCAGCAATCAGAAACCGCCCAGGGAGTCTTGATCGCAACTTTAGTCCTCCCTAAAACATGGCATGCGACTCTTCAGTCAAGTGAGGCATCCCCTCTCAAGCTCTGTACTGCTTGTGAGAAACCTATTCCCCTGGAGCCTATCAATGCGTTATCAATTAATGAATTGGTTAGTCTCTGGCTTCAGGACTTTTACCGATCTAAAAATCTTATACCTCCTACTCCTATTTATCCTTTTGAGGAGGACCAGTTAGTTCAATACTCTAAAGAAGGGCCCTATGTCAGAGCAACACTGCAATGGTGCGCTACTGAGCTAACCAAAAAACTAGATACTCTGCTGGCTGCTTCCCAACCCGATCCGCCCAAATTAACCCCCACCGAGCGTTGGGAACGGGCTGACCTCGAGGCCCAGGAACGGTTCCTCCCCGAATACCTGGAGGACAACGAGCTGATTGCCGAGGTGGTGCGGTTTTGTCTGGATCGCATTCCCCAGATCAGCAGGCTAAGTGGCACCGCCATTGAAAAGGTGGTGGTTACAGGCACGGAGGATATTACCCCCAAAAGCAAAAACAACGGCTATCTCCACTTCAAAATCCTGGGTACTGAGGCGGGTCAGCCGGTGAGAATCTTGGTGGCAGCGGTGCAGCAAACCGGGGGGTTTTCCGTTGGGGCGGCCTTCAAGCGGTTGTTGGACCACGAAACCTTCGGCGGCGATCGCAGTTGCGTGCTACGGGAGGAAAACCGCAAACTGAGACGTAGCTGGAAGGCCTATGACTACTACCAGGAGCTGGTCAAACAGGGCGGGGAGTGGGTGCATCTCGAGGCGGAGCACCTCAAACCCCTATACGCCCTCAAGTACATCTACGACAACCACGAACAGTTTGACCTCAGCCACAAGCGGCTGGATTCCTTTGGGGAGGTGCAAAGGCGGCTCACTCAAAATCCGTTGATTAAAGACATTCTCAGTCAACCCAGGGGCCAGGTGTCAGAAACGGCCCTGGAGGGGGAAACTCTGCACCATCTCCATAGCGAGGCCGAAGCGCAGCAAATTCTTCAACACCTGGGGGATTTGAACCTGCCAGAGGAGGAGCTGGAACTGCCCACCCAGCTTGACCTGACGGTGCTAGAGGTGGCCTAGATGGCACTGCTTAACACCGGCATTAGCCTACCCAGCTTGGATATCGAAGCCCTCTATCGGGGTCAGTCGATTCTGGCTATGCCCCAGCGCTTTATTGTCCCCGGTAAGCGGTTTGTACTGTGCCCCACCGGGGCGTTGTGGCAGGGTCTGGCCCCGGTCGATGTCTATCAGCCAGCTTTTCTGGCCGGTCAGCCCCAGGACAACAGCCCACCGGGCATGACTCGGGTGCGGGCCTGGGCGAAGTGTGACCTGTGCCAGCACTTTACCGAAGCGGATAAACTGGCGGCCTTTAGCCAGCACACTATCTGGTCAGCCACCGCCCTGGTGGAGTATTTGCAGCGGGCGGGCCATGTGTTTATGGCTTTTTTTCAGGTGTATCACCTACCGGAACCCCTGGATCTGGCCCTGGTTAACAATGGCCCCGTGGGTGGGTTTGTGCCCCTGGCGGATTACCTGGATGTGGAGGAGAGCCACCCGGCCCTGGGGGAGACTGAGTTTCTGCGCCATAAGCGCCAACTGCTGGATCTGAAACCGATTTTGAAGGCGATCGCAGTCCCAGAGGAGGTCCCCGAGCCCCTATCGACAGCAACCAGCCCAATCCCCCTGACCCCACCCCCCCCGGTGGATGTGGTCAACGGTGATGATTGGTATGACCACATTAGCCGGGTGGGTAACTCCAGCGACGGCACCACCTTTGAACGCCTGGTGCGAAAGAGTTTTGAGTTTTTAGGATTTTCTAATACTCAGCACCTCCCCAAGGCCAACCTGAATACCGACTCAACCGGCGGTAGAGGCGGTCTGGACTTTTTTGCTGATTATCCCTATCCAGTGGTGGGAGAATGCAAGGCCACGAAAACAGAAAAAGTATCTGACGGAGTAGCAGCCCAGCTAATTAAATTAGGTCATAATCATCTTGAGAACCAATACAACGACTGCATTAAAATCATTGTCGCTGGCGGAGAACTAACTAAGGACGCCGGAAAAACTGCTGCAAGGAATTTGATAAATGTCATCAGGCCGGAAGAACTACAGCGATTAGTTAATCTCAAGCGCCAATACCCTAACGCAGTAAATCTTTACCAGTTAAAGCCCGTATTTGAGAAAGCCCCTTTTGGTGAAGCGGCTAGCGGTCGTCTGCAGGAGTTTATCGATAACATTTGGAAGCAGTTAAAAGAGCGCTCTGAATGGGTTGAGCGAGTTAGGCTGGTTCAGGAAAGTCGTTCAGGCAAACCCGTCAACCTTGATGACATTTCTATGTATTGCCATCTGACCAAATTAGACATCGATCTAAACTCTGATCTCAAGAGAGGTTTTGTTAGAGACCTTCTGATTGAGCTATCTTCTCCACTGGCAGGTTGTCTGAATAAAATCGGAGACCGATTTGAGTTTGTTAAATCTCTAGAGATTCGGGATTAATTCTATTCATATTTAGCATTCCTCTGTCTCAATAAATTTACTGCTTAAATATCTCTTTAACTACCCATTATGACCACCAATAACCACCCCAAAACCTCTTCTCCATCGGCCCGGGCTGGCGGCAGCGCTGCTTTGAAACTAGCGCGACAAAACCCAGGGAGCCAGGAGCCGTCGTCAAAGGTGGCGGCTCCGGTTGGGGCCGTATCCCAAATCGTCACCCCTAAACCAAAAGCCAGCCCCCTAATCAGCTACGGGTTAATCGGTGGTGCCGCCGGAGTGGTGCTAGGTCTGGTGAGCGGCAATAACCTGATCACCGGTCTTAGCGCCCTGGGGGGCGGTGGCGTCGCCCTGGCGGGGGCACGAACCCAAACCAAGACTGAGGTGGTGGTTACCCAGTCCAGTGCTGTGGCTGCTCCGGTCGCCCCTCCCCCCGCCAGAAAAACCCTAGCTGACCTGGCCACTGGGGATGTGTTGGCTGACAAGTATCGGCTTGACAGCAAATTGGGGGAAGGCGGTTTCGGGGCCACTTTCCTAGTGACCGACATCACTAAAAATATCCAAAACACCTACGTCGCTAAGGCCCAAAAGCTCACCGGTAACCCTGCAGAAGACGAAACCCTGATTGAACGATTTGAGCGAGAGGCTGCCGCCCTCCAGCAGGTGGGGGTCGGTCATGGGCAGGTGCCCACCCTGTTTGACTACTTTGATCACCAGGGCAACTTCTTTTTGATTCAAGAGCAGGTCAAGGGCAAAACCCTGATGAATGCCTTTCGAGAGATGGCTGAGACAGGGCATGTTTTCTCCATTCCCTATGCCTTCAAACTCACCGATGAACTACTCAATGTCGTGCAGCATCTCCACGACCAGGGCCTGATTCATCGGGATATCAAACCCGATAACATCATCCTGCGCGAGGGGGACGGCAAGCCCGTTTTGATTGATTTTGGTCTGATTAAGCAGGCCGATGAGCAAAACCCCCTGCAAACCGGCACCAGGGCCGGTACCCCCGGCTTCATGCCCATTGAACAGCAAATGGGCAAGGCCCTCTACCAATCCGATCTCTACGCCATTGGTATGGTGTTTCTACTGCTCACCACCGGCACCTCTCCCCACCAGTTGATCTTGAATGATCAGGTTGAGTTTGACCTGGCTTGGACCGAAGACTACCTGGGCTCGGCCCTGAGGCAGTGGTTAGAATTGGCCATCGCTCCCCTACCTCAACATCGATTTGCCAGCGCCGCTGCAATGCGCCAGGCCCTCTTGGGTATTCGCGATCAGGCCCTGATGGCGGAAGGCTATGGTCAAGCCCTCGAAGCCCTCCAGCTAGATGCCCAACTGGATACCGCCGCCCAACGGGGTAAGACCGCCAAGGTTAAGGCCGCAGACCTTCGCCAGGAGGGGCAACCCCAGAACTTTCCGGCCCGACTATCTGGGGTGGTCACCTCTCAAAAAGAACTGGATGCCTTCAACGTGGTTAAGCGCCTCCTCGATCGCAACGGCCTGGAAGGCGATCAACTGGATATGGCAGACACCCCTGACTACTGCAACATTCACCTCAAGGATCGCCCAGACCTGGTGCTGCTGCGTCTTTACTTTAACGACGAAGCCAACCTGGCCTTTGCTATCCCCCAGCAGGATGGGTCAGAAACCCTTTACCCCATCACCACCCTGAGGGGCATTCACCCCAAACGAGAGGCCATCTTCCAGCGTTTGGCGGTGTTGCAACAACAGGCCGGACTTAGCCTGCAACCCCCAGAGGAACCCGACTACCTGCCCCAGGACGATGAAGACCTGATGGAACGGGAAATTCGTTCTATGATCCTTGACCTGTTGAGCGATCGCTTTGGTCCTGGCTTTCGGCTCCTCTCCATTCAAGTCGAAGACGATCCCCTCCGGGTCTACGGCCAATTTGAGGGATTAGACAACCAGGCTGGCCGAATCTTTGACTACGAACTCAGCCCTACCAGCAAAGACAAGTTAACCCTGGTTTATCATCTCAATCGCGATTGCCTGGCCCAGGAACTCGCCGCAGAAGCCGCCCAACAAGCCGAAGAAGACCAACTAGCCACCCAGGGTATCTACACCGTCGGCTGGCTGCAACGCAACTTTAGTTCCTTCAAAGCCGCTAAGGAACATTTCGACACACCAGCCAGAAGTTGGGCTAAGTTGGCAGAAACCCTGAATGCTAGATCGAAACAAAGTCAGCAAAGATTACTGATATGAGTGTATATACCATCTCTTCAAATTCTATAATGCTATTAGGATTTGCTCGATTCCCCATAGAGTACGCTGTTGAGCATGAAAAACTTATCCAAGGTAAATCGAAGTTCTTGAGAACTGGAACCTAAAGCGACTTTGATAGAACCTAAATAACCCATTATTTATGTGAAAGATAGCTATGATTTTATTTTCTACTGGCCCTTGTTCTGTGACTCCATCGGTACTTGAGTTAATAACAAATCTGGGTTTTGATGCAGAAAGTGCCGACGAATTAATTCGTCCTTTACTCATTCGTCACGTCACCGGTGACTTCGGTACCGCGGGTAAATACTCTGATATCCTGCCGACCATTACCGTCGATGAGAGCAATCGTGGCGTCTTGGCGACTAGAGACGACGGCAAAATCAACGCTTTAGCTGTTCAAGCCAAAGAAGGTCGGGTTATGAGCTATTACACTCTCAAGGATATTATTGACCAGGAAGCCAATAATCAAACTCCTATCTGGGTCTGTACTTACTTAGGTTCTAATGGTTATACCGTCGTCATGCTACCGACTGACTATGAATTCAAAGTCAATAGGAAAGGTAATACTTATCTTAATTTCTACTAATCAACTCTGAATATTAGTAAAGGAGTACTTGAAGCATGGATAAAGCAAGACCAGAACAGGTTTACAATGTATTCTTTAATCTGGCAAAGGATTTAGAGCCTTTTGTGGATATGAGCAACATGCGAGTAGCTTTCGACAAAGATAACGATGCCCTCTTGGAAGCACCAGATTTTAGTGAGCAAATCGACAACACGATTACATTGCCTAGGCTGATGCGGGATCATTTGCATCAACTAATTGCCAAGCACCGATCACTTTAGTTATTCAATACCCAAGTTAGCTCATCGTAGGAAAGTTTTCCTCGATATAACCCCCACCCCCAAACACCATAGGCAAGGGTTCAAAACCATGGCTTTTATCCAGCGATCCATTTTCGCTCCACTACTACTGCTCCTTGGGCTAGGTCTACCGCCAGCGATTAGCCCCACCGCACCCGCGATCGCCCAAAGCTGCCAGGAGTCCATGGGCCAGGCCATAACCGGAGCCCCAGTACAACTCGACGCCTGCTCCTTTAATCGGGTCAGCCTCAACAGCGTCAACTTCACCTACTACCTTGGCAGTCAGAAAAT
>JBEIGU010000162.1:0-8152 GCA_040381765.1 Leptolyngbya sp. | reverse complement strand
TGGGGAAAATCAAACGGCAGATCCGTTTTACACACTGTCATGGCAAAATAAAAGCACTTATTTTCTTGAAGAGTCTGATTCTAAAGCGTTTCAGGCTCTTTTTTCTGTGATCTATTTATCCTTCGTGAATTATCCAGGTTAGGCTGCAACAGCAGGGCCTGGGTTTGGCCCACAAAGTCGGGGTTGGGTACCACCGCCTGGATGGCCTGGGCGATGGGGGCTGGCAGGGGCAGGCCAAAGATGCCATCCGCCAGGGCCAGGGTGAGGTAGACCCCCCGTTGCCAGCCCCAGGCCTCGGCGGTGCGTTGCAGGACGCCCCAGTCGAGCTGGTCCCCTAATCGATCCACCACCCGGCTGATATCCATTAACCCCCCCAGCCCCCCCTGGCCCACCGCCACCAGCAGGTTCACCAGGTCGCGGGTGAGGTAGACCTGGGCCACCGGCAATAGCCCCTGTACCCCCACCAGGCAAAGCCAGGCCAGGGTCCAACCCCGGGCCGCCTGCCACACCAGGCGCAGGGCCCAGGGCACCAGGGCCAGGCTGGGGGCCAGCCTATGTAGCCAACGGGTAGGGGTGAACATGGGGCGATTGAGTCTCCTGGCTTAGCTAAAGTAGGCGGTGGTGCCAAAGGTTAAGTGGCCCGCCCCGCCGGTGACAAACAGGGGCCCGCAGCGCAACCAGGCGTGGGCGGCCATTTCGCCGGGGGCTTTAAAGTGAGCCCCAAAGTAAAGGGTGCTGGCAATGCCCCGGCGGTTGAGCAGGTACTTGGCGGTGAGGGCCTGGGGAAAGCAGTTGCTGGTCCAGGGGGTGTAGGGGCTGACGGTGCGAATCGCCCAGCCAATCCGGCGGGCCTGGCGCAGGTCGCTGATCTCCGCTGTCTGGGGCGATTCCACCCGGCGCTGGCCAAAGCTCCTGGCCAGGCGGGGGAAGGGCACGGTGAGAATCAGGGCCCGAAATAGCCCCAACAGCACCGTCACCTGCAGCAGCAGCCACCTATCCTGCCAGCCCAGCCGCCCCAGCAGGGGCAATTTACGAGGCAGCTCAGTCCAACCCATGGCACTCTCCCCTCCCCTACTCTCCCCGGCTAATCAACTGGCGAGCTTCCATCTCCGTCAGGAAGGCCTGCAGCTCCCTAGCCAGGGTGTGGTCATCCACCGCGTAGGTGGCCCCCAGGTAACTCTGGAGATCCCCCAGGGTGCGGGGGCTGGCCAGGTAGTCCCAGATGTCCTTGGCGACATTTTCCAGGCCAAAGTACAGCCCCTGATCAATGTCCATCATCACCGTCTCGGTGGCGGACAGGTCCGAGGCCATCAGGTCGGCCCGGCGGACTAAACGGGTTTCGGCAGAAAAGCTCATGGTTCCATCCATTGCAAAACGCTAAACAACACAAACAGTCGACAGTCCTGGGTCTCGTTAATAGACCAGCTCGCCGCTGGCGGTGAGGTAGCCCAGGCGGGTCATGACGGCGCGGTGATCGGCAATCAATTTTTCCACCAGATCAGGGCTGAGGGCCTCCGCCCAGGAGCCCACCACCCCGCGGCGAAAGAAGGACTCCGCCAGGGGCATTTTTTCGCCAAAGCCCTGCTCCTGCTCCTGCCGTTGCACCTGGTCAAAGCGAGAAAACTCCACTGCCCGAGCAATCCGGTCCGGGTCCTGCTCCAGACCGCAGAAGCCCACCACCTGGCTGAATTGGCCCACGGTGTCGGCCTTCAGGTCTTCGTAGCGCACCACCTGCACCCGCAGGTCCGGTTCCTCTAGCCAACTGGTGACATGGCCGCTCCAGGTGAGTAGCCGTTGCCGCAATTGGTTATGGAGGCGTTTGGGGTTATCGACAAAACAAAAGTCCGCCTCCCCCATCCGCTCTACGATGGTTTCCACCGGTCGGGCCGAGTGGTGGGCAAAGGAGACCGCCACATCCAGGGGGTTCCGCACCAGGTACAGCACCCCGGCGGTGGCCGCCTTAGACAGTAGCGGGTAGCCGTAGGGGGTGTGGGTAAAGGCATCGTGCACCTTCAGAAACAGGGGCTCCCTGGCCTGCTCCGACAGTTGCTCGTAGACAAAGGGGCGGTAGCGCTCAATTTCATCCTGGGTCAGGTCTGAGGCTTCGATGCCCACAGCATCGTCAAACACCCCCCGGGCGCTGGCGATGGGGCCGCCGTCTAGACTATTGATTTCTGCCGGGCTGTCGGCGTTGCGCAGGTAGTTGGTGAGTAAAATCCGCATCCAGGTGTTCCCCGACTTGGGGTAGGAGGCCAGCCAGTAAATGTTGCCCATGGCCGGCTACACCCCCACCGGCAGGGCCAGGTCCTGCTCGATCGCATCCGCCAGTTCCGTCAGCAAAAAGCTACCACTGGGGCGGGTCACCCGGGCCACGGGCACCCGCTGGGCCACCGCCGCCACCAGCCTAAAGTGGGGGGCCTGCATGGCCAGACCCTCGAGGAATTGGTAGCGGTAGGTGTTGTGGGTGACTATGCCAAAGCCCTGCAGGCGAGGGATGGCCTCCAGTTGGATAGCGTTCTGGTTGTGGGCGGTAAGCAGGTAGATTTTCTGCAGGGGGGCCGGTTGATCCCAATAGTGCTCGGGCACCTGCCGTTCGTATTTTTCCAGGCTGGGGCGGGTGCGCTCCAAGCCCTCCACCGATTGGCCCAGGTGTTTGGCGCTATCTAGCCACAGGCGGGTGCGGGGGTAGCCGGGTAACACCAGGGGCTGGTCGGCGGCGATCGCCACCCCGCAGACATCATCCACCAGCATCGAGTAACCCCGCCGCAGCAACTCATTCAACAGGGTACTTTTGCCCGCCCCCGACACACCGCACAACAGCACCGCCCCCGCCGGGGTATAAAAGGCTGCCGCGTGCAACACCAAGAGCCCCCGCTGGTGCAGCAGGGCCCCCAGGGCCGAGCCCAGTAAAAACACCCGCAGATCCGCCACCGTCCCCCGGAGGCTGACGATGATTTCGTTGCCGTTTTGCACCAGGTAGTGGGCAATATCATCCAGCTTCAGCAAAAACTGGCGAGCATTGGCCTGGTAGAGCACCCCCCGACCCTCGATAGTCTCTAGCTGCTCCGGCACCTCCCCGTAGCGGAGGGTGACATCGGCGACCTCCGCCGGGTAGGGAATAAACTCAGAAATGGGAAATTCGGAATGAATAATCAGTTCGTAGGCTTTATAGCTATACACAGATAAAATAGGGAATAGGGAATAGGGAATAGGGAATAGGGAAAATTTATATTTACTTTTAAGTATTACATAGCGTGAAGGCTGGGCGAAGTAATCTGGGTAGTGCCATAGCAACGGGCACCCTGATTGATCGCATTGCCGCCGAGACCACCCTGGGGGTGGTGTATATACGCTACAGGGATGACTGGGTGGTGCTGGCGTCGAGTCGCTGGCAATTACGGCGGGCGATTCGGGCGGTGCGGCAAGAGATGGCCCGGCTGCGGGTGGTGCCCCACCCGGATAAGACCGCCCTGGGGCGGACGTCTAAGGGGTTTGACTTTTTGGGCTACTGGGTGACCCCGGCGGGGGTGCGGGTAGCGGCCCGCACCGTGGGGCGGATGGTGGAGAAGGTTGGTCGGCTTAATGAGCAAGGTGCGACGACTCGTCGCATTGACCGCTATCTGCACCACTGGCGGCGATGGGTGACGGCGGGGTTGGGTCAGCGGCTGCTGACGGACCCGCTGGAGGTGGGGTTGACAGCACGGAGAGGACAGGGTTATTTTAGGCACATACGTGTATGCTGTGTGGAGACAACCCATGACCCACGAATTGGATACCTCCCTGAACGCAGAGGTTAGTTCATCGCCAGGGAACAAAAAAATATGGAAGACGCCGGGGGTGCTTGACCTCTCTGGGCGGTCGTCGGAGGGCGATAAATTCATACATCCAATGGAAGGGCCTGGGCCGACGTGGGGGGGGGGGCGAGAGAACGGGCCGAGCTAAGCCATGGGAACCGCGTGGAATGAACCCCAACCAGGAAGCCTCGACACAAGCAAGTATGCCATGGTGGCCCCGCACGCGAGCGCTAACGATGGCACGGCCGACGGGGGGGGCCCGGAATCAACAATCTCGGTGAAATCATAAAAACACTTCCACTCACCATCATGCCCTGATGTGGCCGCGTAGCCAACTTCTGCGACCGCCCGGGGCTCTTGGCGAGTGAGGGGGCCTGCTCTACCCAAGCCCGGGGCCTCTTTATCCACGAACCGCCGCCGCGTGTCGCATGGGATGCATTAAGGCCGGCTGATCCACGGAGGGGGCGCGGGTTGGATTGCACAGTATCGGGATCAGAATGTAGACCATGGGCGGGGCGTTGCTCGGGACCACAGATGGGGGAATTATGTGCAGCGCAGGTTTCTGCCATGGTTCGCTGATGGCCCAGGTGGAGGAACACCTTGGGATTGTCGCGGCTGTGGGGTGTCCTGAAACGGGTGGCGAACGATGGGGGCTGGTGGCATGGGTGGGCGAGCACTCCTCGTTGAGCTCTCCTCCAGTTTCTCTAATTGCTCCACCGCGAGCGCCCGCAGGTTCTTCGCTACCGTCACTAACCGCTCTGGCTCCACCGGTGGAGATCTGCGGGCATGCTAGCGGTGTCAGCTAATTCGACAATGGTGCCGAGGATCCACCCATGGCTCCACTCGCCTCTCGGACCGGGGCAGCCTACGCCAATGGGGATATCAATCGGGCTTTTCTGGTGGAGGTAAAAAGCCACCCCCGAGATGAGGCGATTACCCAACTCAAGACCACCCTGAGTCGGTTTCGTGATTTTTCCCCGGGTATGGCGATAAACAGCCCTACGGCCTTCTAGCCGCCGTGGATGGGTCCGATGCAGTCAAGCTCCAGGCCATGGCCGAGGGCCTCTAGATCGCCCGCATCCATGACGATGTCTTTGACCTGGAGGTAGACCAGGACTTTCAACCCAGGGTGTTTTAACTAAAATAGAATATAGCTATCATCCTCCTTCCTGCCATGGCTGAATCCATCACCCTGGACGATATCTACGCCCTGTTTAAAGCCTCCCAAGCCGAGGCCGATCGCCGTTTTGCTGAGGCTGATCGCCGTCTTGCCGAAGCCGACCGGCTGGCCGCCGAACGAGCCGCCGAAGCCAATCGACTGGCCGCCGAACGCGCTGCCGAAGCCGACCGTCGTGGGGCTGAGGCTGACCGTCGCATGAAGGAGCTAGAAAAGGTGGCGGCTAACACCAGCCGGGAGGTTGCCGGGCTGACCACCCGCTGGGGTCAATTTGTCGAAAACCTGGTGGAGCCGGGGGTGGTGCGCCTGTTTCAAGAACGGGGCATTCAGGTGAAGGAAACCGCTCGACGAATGACATCTAACCGTCTCGAAGCCCCCATGGAAATTGACATCTGGGCCGTGGATGGAGACGTGGCGGTGGCCATTGAGGTTAAGTCCCGCCTCAGCCAGGGGGATGTGGATGGGTTTTTAGATACCCTTAGCCGGTTTCGTCTGGCCTTTCCCCACTACGGTGATTACCGTATCTACGGGGCCGTTGCCGCCATTGAAATTGATCGCGGTGTGGATCGCTACGCCTACCAGCGAGGGCTCTGGGTGATTAAACAAACCGGTGACACCGTTACCCTGGCCAATGACCTAAATTTTCAGCCGCGATCGTGGTGAGCCATGGGAGAGGGATTTAGGGTGAGAGGTGCAAGGGTAAGATTGGGCAATTGGGTGTCTCACTCTATAGACAACCCCGAGGGGCTAATAAGTAGGTGGACATAATTAAATGCTGTCATTCCGACCAAAGGGAGGAATCTCTGACTCCGCCAATGACCGAGATGTCTCGACTTCGCTTCGCTTCGCTCGACATGACAGGACTACGTTTATATTGTCCACCTACTTACCGGGGCAGCCTAGGCCAATGGGGATATCAATCGGGCTTTTCTGGTGGAGGTAAAAAGCCACCCCCGAGATGGGGCGATTGGCCAATTAAAGACTAAGCTAAACAGGCTTCGTGATTGTCCCCTGGGCATGGCGATAAATAGCTCTACGGCCTTCTAGCCGCCGTGGATGGGTCCGATGCGGTGAAGACCCAGGCCATAGCCGAGGGCCTCTAGATCGCCCGCATCCATGACGATGTCTTTGACCTGGAGGTAGACCAGGACTTTCAGCCCAGGGTGTTTTAACCGCTCCCTACTCCACGCGATCGGGGTCAACCCCCAACTCCCTTAGCTTAGCCGCCAGGCGGTCTGCCCGTTGTCGCTCCTGTTCCTTGGCTTGTCGTTCCTGTTCCTTGGCCTGTCGTTCCTGGTCCTTGGCTTGCCGCTCCTGTTCCTTAGCCCGTCGTTCCTGTTCCTTGGCTCGTCGTTCCTGTTCCTTAGCCCGTCGTTCTCGTTCCTTGGCTTGCCGTTCTCGTTCCTTGGCTCGTCGTTCCTGCTCCTTAGCTTGCCGTTCTCGTTCCTTGGCTCGTCGTTCCTGCTCCTTAGCTTGCCGTTCCTGTTCGGTTTCGGTCAATATCCATTGACCCTCTTGATCACACCACCGCAACCACTGCCCCGGGGTACGTTGAAATTCCCCCGCCCAGATACCCAAGCCCAACTTTAGATCCGGCAGCCAGATCAGGGGGGGCTGGGGAGCCAGGGGTTGCTCTTGGTAGCGCCCCGCCACCCGCTTAAAGTACCTCAGGGTCTGACTGTAGCGGCTATAGACGATGTAGTGGGGCACCTGCAGGTAGCGCTCGTAAACCTCCAGTTTTCCCGGTGGGGAAGCGGGGCGCAGGGCAGCCTGGGGGCTGGAGATCTCATCCCCCGCCTGGAAAAATCGACCCAGGTCCTCCCGTTCCGTCCCCGGCGAGAGAAACTCCACCACCACCTCCGGCCCCTTACCCTCCTGCCAGGTGACATAGCTCAACCGCAGGTCCTGGCCGCCGTAGAGCCAGGGCACCCCCACCGACAGCATCCAATCCGGTCGTTTGTGCCACAGGGGATGATCCGGGTCGTAGTAGAGGTTCAGGTCCGAGGCATCGCAATAGTTGTCACTGCCGTAGTCCACCAGTCGCAGGGTCTGACTCAGCAGTTGGGGCTGCAAATCATGGAAAACATCAGGCAAACCCGGCTCCTCAGGATATTCACTGGGCAGGTCGTACATGGTGGGCAGCCCCGGTTGCAAGGGAGAGACTGCCAGGGGTTTGGGACGGGGCAAGGGGGTCATGGTTCAGCCACCCGCAACATGCTTCCATTCTATCCGATCGCCCCTTCACCAGCGATACAGGCCATGGCACCGCCCTTTTATCTGACGCAGTCAAGCTCCAGGCCATGGCCGAGGGCCTCTAGGTCGCCCGCATCCATAACGATGTCTTTGACCTGGAGGTAGACCAGGAGTTTCAACCCAGGGTGTTTTCATCGCTCCCTAATCCACTTGATCGGGGTCAACCCCCAACTCCCTCAGCTTAGCCGCCAGGCGGTCTGCCCGTTGTTGCTCCTGTTCCTTAGCTTGCCGTTCTCGTTCCTTGGCCTGTCGTTCTCGTTCCTTAGCCCGTCGTTCCTGTTCCTTAGCCCGTCGTTCTCGTTCCTTGGCTTGCCGTTCTCGTTCCTTGGCCCGTCGTTCCTGTTCCTTGTCCCGGCGTTCATCCTCCTTGGCTTGCCGTTCCTGTTCGGTTTCGGTCAATATCCATTCACCGTCTTGATCACACCACCGCAGCCACTGCCCCGGGGTGCGTTGAAACTCCCCCGACCAGATGCCCAAGCCCAGCTTTAGATCCGGCAACCAGATTAGGGGAGGTTGGGGGGCCAGGGGTTGCTCTTGGTAGCGGCCCGCCACCCGCTGAAAGTATCGGAGGGTCTGACTGTAGCGGCTGTAGACAAAGTCGTGGGGCACCTGCAGGTAGCGCTCGTAAACCTCCAGTTTCCCCGGGGGTGAGGTAGGGGGGGGGTGCACCGCTGACAGGGCATCCCCAGGGCGAAAGAACCGGCCCAGGTCCTCCCGCTCCGTCCCCGGCGAGAGAAACTCCACCACCACCTCCGGCCCCTTACCCTCCTTCCAGGTGACATAGCTAAACCGCAGGTCCTGTCCGCCGTAGAGCCAGGGCCCACCCACCGACAGCATCCAATACGGTCGTTTGGGCCACAGGTGATGATACGGGTCGTAGTAGAGGTTCAGGTCCGAGGCATCGCAATAGTTGTCACTGCCGTAGTCC
>JBEIGU010000161.1:0-8215 GCA_040381765.1 Leptolyngbya sp. | reverse complement strand
CCTGGCTGTTGGAGTTTCACGCTATACCCCGCCATTATCAATGGGGGGCAGGGGGGGGTGATAACATCGCACTTCACCAAAGTCAAATCCGCTATAAACAGTTAGAAAAATTACCAAATTACAATACACCCAATCCCATTGGGCGTAAAGCTTATACCGACATTCCGCAGGTGAGACAGGTTTTTTGAGAAATTCGATTTTTGAGATGCTTGCCAGACAAAGTTTTCAGCCACTTTCAGCTAGGTTTAGATAAGCGCCTAGGTCTCAAGACGATCTCATCTGCGAGACAAGCCTTACTTCTGGGATGTTTGGCAAATAAGGCTTCCAGGCTTTCATTTTTCGTTCAGTCTCAACCCGCGGAAGGTAGGCTTATAAACTATGATGCTTGACCAATATGTTTCGATTCATTTCCTGACCCATAGGTTTTGTAAACATTGCACTTAGCCAAATGCTTGGTTGACTGAAAAAACTCTCAACGCTGGCGGCTAGAAGCCGCGCCTAGGCAGACAAAACCCGCCTACGCGGGTTATGGGTCAGTCGGCGAAGGCCGACTTCGTCTAGATAGCAGCGGTTTGAACCGCCCTAAGAGGTTGTTTGAAAAGGGCTGTTCCAGGTATAATTCGCCGCCAGGGGGCAGCTAAAATACTGAATTTTGCGGTGATTATCCTACTCTATAGGTATAGTTTGAGAGTCTCTTTGGTTTTTCAAACAACCTCTAAGGTTGGCCAAACTGACGTTGATAGACCACATCCTCTTTTTCTGTCTCAATCTTCAGATCGGAACGGGGGTAGGCGACGCAGAGGAGAGCATAGCCCTCTGCCTGCAGCGCAGGGCTGACCCCCATGCCATCGGCTTGATTCACCTGCCCCTCCAGAATTAGGGCGGCACAGGTGGTACAAACCCCAGCACTGCAGGAAAAGGGCAGATCGAGTCCAGCTGCCTGGGCGGCGGCCAGAATGGTTTGATCGGGGGGCACGGAGAGCAGGTGGGTGACTCCTTGGTGATGAATTTCAACTGAATAGCAGGTGGTCATAGGCCGGTAGTCAGTAAGGGGAACGTTTATAGGGTATTACGCCGTTGGAAAAGATCGGTCAAACTCCTCTAGCAGATCGTCAACCTCCTCTAAGGCCTGGTTGACATCGATCCGTAGCGTCCCCAGATCGGGCTGTTCCAGAAGGCGGATTAAGGCCTCACGCTTACTTTTGATAGTTGCGATGCGATCGCGAATGCCCTCATGTTCCATAGCACTGACCTCAGAACTTTCCTTGCTCAGCATAAACAAATTTCCCCTTCCCTGGATAGGATGCTGATTCAGATTTAGGAGGCCGGTTGGCCTCCCCTTCGGCATCAGGGCCTGGGTCGATCCTCTTTATAGGGCTATGCTTGCCGGTCGCCAGGGGGCATGATAAGAGAAGACAACCTTAAATAGTGAGCAACTGATAATTACTATGCTGGGCCGAATTAGCCGATTTAACTTAAGTACGGTACTCCTAGGGGTGGGAGGGCTGCTCACCCTGATTGGCTTCGTAGCCTATTTTCAAGACAACGCCACCCTGAATTTGGCCGGCTTTTTCTATGGCATCCCGGTGCTTTTGGGGGGACTAGCCCTGCGGGCGGCAGAACTGGATCCGGTTCCCTACAGTCAGCCCACCTCCCCAGCGGTGGTGGAGTTGCGTCAGGCCATGGCCACCCCCACCCAAAACCAGGTCCGCCAGGACGTCACCCGCTTTCGTTACGGTCAGGAAGCTCATCTGGATGTGGCCCTGCAGAAATTAGGGTTAAGCCCCTCCGGGCAGGAATGCCCGGAACTCACAGCCATCCGTGAGGTGGAAATGGGGGGCAGCTACGCCCTGGTGTTGGAGTTTGACTCGGCTACCGTACCCTTTTCCAGTTGGGTGGATAAGAAAGCCAAGATTGAAAGCTTCTTTGGTCCCGGCATTCAAGCGGAATTAGCTGCTCCTGGCGATAACCGGGTAGACCTTGCCCTGGTCAGCTCCCCCAACCCCAGTGCCGTTCCATTGATCCAGGAGGGGGCTTAAACCCGTAGGTTCCAGGAAGGATAAAGCGTTGCTTACCGAATTGATTAAAAGATCAATAGGTAAAACCACTCAGGACTGAAGCTTAACCCCTGCCGGTCTTGCTATAGTGAGATTAGCAATATAAAGATTGCTAAAGTGTTTGGCCCAGGGATAGGGCGTTAAATCTCCATCCCTTAAATTCCAGGTTAGGAGGTATATCAGCTATGGTTGCCACGGTTCCGGTTGAACAAAAGCGCTTGACAATGCAGGTGGAAGCCCTGACTGACGATACCACCGCCCTACGGTCCCTCGATTGGGACCGGGATCGGTTTGACATCGAGTTTGGTTTGCAGAATGGTACCACCTATAACTCCTTTATTATTCGCGGTGATGCCATAGCCCTGGTGGATACCTCCCATGCTAAATTTCGCCAGCTATACCTGGAAACTCTGAAGACCCAGTTGGATCCAGCAACCATTGATTACATTGTAATCAGTCACACTGAGCCTGACCATAGCGGGCTGGTGCGAGACATTCTGGATCTGGCCCCCCAAGCGACGGTGGTGGGGTCAAAGGTGGCGATCGCCTTCCTTGAGAATTTTGTCCATCGCCCCTTTGCCCGGCTGATTGTTAAAAATGGTGACACCCTTGACCTGGGCCAGGGCCACACCCTGGAGTTTGTCAGTGCTCCCAACCTGCACTGGCCTGACACGATGTTTACCTATGACCATAAAACCGCCATCCTCTACACCTGCGATGCCTTTGGTATGCACTTTTGCAGTGAGGCACTCTACGACGAAGATCTCGACCGGATTTCCCCAGACTTTCGGTTTTACTATGAGTGTTTGATGGCCCCCAATGCTCGCTCTGTACTGGCGGCGATGAAACGCATGGGGTCTTTGCCCTCTTTGGATATGATCGCTACGGGGCATGGCCCCCTGCTGCGCTACAACCGGGTGGAGCTCACCGATCGTTACCAGCGTTGGAGCCTTGAGAAAAGCCAGGTGGAGGACCTGGTAGCCGTGTTTTACGTGGCGGACTATGGTTATAGCGATCGCCTCTCCCAGGCTCTTGCCCGGGGTATTACCAAGACCGGTTTGGCGGTGGAAATGATCGACATGCGTTCCGCCGATCCCCAGGAGGTCATGGAATTAGTGGGTCGGACCCAGGGTCTGGTGGTTGCGGTTCCCCCTACCTCCGGCAGCGGTGCTTCAGAAACCCAAGCCACCCTGGGGACGATTTTGGCCGCCGCCCACGCCAAGCAGACCTTTGGGTTATTTGAGTCCTACGGTGGTAACGACGAGCCGATCGACCCAATTGCGACTCAATTCCAGCAATTGGGTTTAAAGCCAGGGTTCCAGCCCATCCGCGTCAAAGACACCCCTGCAGAATCAGTTTACCAATATTGTGAAGAAGCGGGTACCGACCTGGGCCAGGCGCTGAGACAGGCCAGTAAGGTGAAGCAGCTCAAAACCCTAGACGCTGATTTAGAGAAGGCTCTGGGGCGCATCAGTAGTGGCTTGTATATTATCACCGCCCGTAAGGGGGAGGTGTCTAGTGCCATGCTAGCTTCTTGGGTAGCCCAGGCCAGTTTTCAGCCTTTGGGCTTTACCGTGGCCGTTGCTAAGGACCGAGCCATTGAGTCCCTGATGCAGGTGGGCGATACCTTTGTGCTCAATGTTTTAGAAGAGGGTAAACACCTGCCCCTGATGAAGCACTTTCTCAAGCGCTTTGCTCCCCGAGCCGATCGCTTCGCTGGCATCCGTACCCGTCCCGCCAGTAATGGCTCCCCTATCCTGGCCGATTCCCTGGCCTACCTGGAGTGTGAGGTGGTCAGTCGCATGGAGGTAAATGACCACTGGGTGGTCTACTGTACCGTCCAGGATGGCAAGGTTTCCCACCCCGATGGGCTGACGGCGGTCCACCACCGTAAATTGGGTAACTACTACTAGGGTTCCAATGCCGACCTAAGTCGCCCTGATCGCCGATGATTCCTGCAAAGATAGCCTGGTGGCGCTGGTGCAGTGATTCATGGCTGTATTGTCTCGTTATTCCTTTGCCAACGCCCTGGGTATTACCATTGCCGCTGCCTGTGACACGATTTTTGCGGGTCATACCCAGGGGCTGAGCATAGCCCTAGCCCAGGGTGGTGGGGCTAGGGTTACAAGGTAAAGATTTAACAAGGATCAAGCCATTCCTCAGCCAAATCCTTGCCAGAAAGGGCTTTACAGAGAATGTTAGGCAACTATTAAAAATCCCATGGGTTGTTGACAGCCACAGGAAAATAGTATAATTGATTACAGAAATAAATATCATAACGTTCACCCAGGGTATCTTGTTCACCGACCCTGGACGGAAGTAAGGAGGTGACCTCCTGAAGGAACGCGCCAAGGCGCCATAGCCTCAAATGCTCTGATTTTGCTGACACAGGAGTCACTCTAATGAAATTAAACTACCGCGGCATCGACTACGAACATACCTCTCCCTCCCTAGAGGTCAAGGAAAGTGAAATCACCGGTTGCTACCGGGGGCGTCCCGTGCACTTTGCCTACACGACCCATGTTTCTGTCCCCCAACCCGTGGCAGACCTCACCTACCGAGGGGTCCATTACAGCACCACTGCGGCAGGGACTGTTCAACCCGCATCTCCCGCACTAGCCTCCCTAGCCAGTATGCCGACCTTTGAACCCTCCCCCCATCGAGCTCGTCGCCAAGCCCTGCAACAGGCAGGAGAAAACCACCGTCGCAGTATCCAGCGATCGCTGGAACATCGCATCCTGGTTGCCCGCTCCCAGGATAACCAGTGGTTGCTTCAACAGCTAGAGGCAGAACTGCATCAGCTAGCCTAAATGCTGGGTCTCAAGCTGCAGTCGGCTAGGACCAGTTTCCGTTACATGAAAAGCACCCTAAGGGGTGCTTTTTGAGTAAAAGTGTGTTGCGTGTATCCGCTAGAAGCCGCGCCTAGACAGGCAAAACCCGCCTACGCGGGTTATGGATCAGTCGGCGAAGGTCGACTTCGTCACGATCGTCTAGGATAGACCCCAATCTCCTATAGCAATTCTTGACCGGATGGAGTGTGCAGTATCCCTGCTAACAAGGGGCTTAAGCCCCTTGTCTATACTTCACTCGAATGGGAAACGCCATGGGATAGTCGCCTCACCATGATGGTTGTGTTAATGGCCATGTACTGCCTTAGCCCAGCTTCACTCCCCGGTAGCGCATTTCCTTCTTAAGGGCGACTTGCTTAGCAAAATTGGGCATATCTCCCTGGTGACCCATGAGAATGACCGAATCTCCCTTGAGCAGGTAGGTTTGGCGAGTGGGGTGGATCATCACCTCGCCATCAGTCCGGCGCAGAGCCACAATGATAAAGGTACCCTGGCCCCGCAGCTCAATATCACCAACGGTGCCGCCAATCAGGGAGGAGCTTTCGTCCACCACCAGCTCACTGAGCTGAATATCCAACTCCGCCAGGAACTCATTCAAGCCGTGATGGCCGTCGGTTTGGGCTAAAAAGTCGACCGCCGCCGGATGGGTAATCAAATGGGCCACCCGCAGGGCGCTGATGGTGGCCGGTAGGACTACATGATCGGCCCCTGCCAACCGCAGTTTTTTCTCCGTAGAGGGCATTTCTCCCCGAGCCAGAATCATTAGGGCTGGATTCAGCTCTCGCGCCGTCAGGGTAATAAACACGTTAGCAGCGTCGCTGGGCAGTACAGTAGCCAGGGACCTGGCCCGCATGATCCCCACCGCCTCCAGCACCCCTTCGTCGGTGGCGTTACCCTGGTAGACCAGGTAGCCCTCCTCCCGAGCCATGGTAATCCGCTCAGGATCGTTATCAACAATGATGAACAGCTGGCGGTCAGCCTTGAGCCGATGGGCCACTAATTGGCCAATGCGGCCAAAACCACAGACAATAACGTGTTTGTCGAGACTTTCAATTTCCTGGGTCATACGCTTTAGATTTAGGGCACGACGAATTTCTCCTTCGGTGATTAACTGCACCAGGCCCGAAACGATATAGGCTACCGATAGGGCTCCAGCAATAATCACTAAAATTGTGAAGAGTTTCAGCCAGGTCGAAGAAATCGGCTGCACCTCCCCATAGCCAACCCCAAATACGGTGATCACCACCATGTAAAGGGCATCTAGCCAGTTCCAACCCGCCGCCACATACCCACCCGTGGCAATCACACCGGTCAGTAGGAAAATGGCAATCCCCGTTAGGATGCGTCGGAGCGAACTGAGGGAATTTTGCATTGGGTTTCGGGCCATTTTAATTGCCAAGGCGGGAAATAAGGAACAAATCTCCGCCAAGTTTCTGCCTTGAACAAAACGCTTAGGACAATGTCAATGATTAAAGGCGAATACTACCTGGGGGTTCTGACTCGCCTCCGTCAGGCTCAGGCTATAGGCAACTAGCCAAAGGTAAAGAGAAAACTTGCACCAAATTATACCTCGTCCAGCTTGAAAACCCTAGTTTTGCAAATTTCGTTAAAAGGCTTGTGAGTTAACGGTCCTAGGTTCTATCAGGCCATCTTGAAAACTCTAGATCTCAACATGGACGGGGTTTAGAGCGCTGGTTAATAGGTTTAATGTCACGAAGCGTTTGACGTTCCTGTCGGCCTACCCATAAAAGCAACAAGAATGGCAAACTAAACTAATAGCTACATAAGTCGACTGACTCAACATCTTGGTTGACTGACAAAACTCTCAACGCTGGCGGCTAGAAGCCGCGCCTAGACAGGCAAAATCCGCCTACGCGAGTTATGGATCAGTCGGCGCAGGCCGACTTCGTCTGTATAGCAGCGGTTTGAACCGCCGTGAGGCAATGTTTTGTCAGTCAACCAGCTCAACATCACCTTATTGAAACTATTAGATTGTAAAGCCTGGACTAACTCGGCGGCAGTTATGCCCATTACATTTTGAGAAACTGAACTACCTATGCCTCTTCCGTGATAGTAGTGGTTAGTCTGGTTAGGGTAAGGCTATGACGTCCCTAACTATGACCTAGATACAGGTCTAATATCAGCGTCTGGAAAAGATTGCAGCCTGTTGTAACTTTAGTCTTAAATTTTGCTTTGGGTTACTTTTTGTGACTTTTTCGTTATTCTAAAGTATTCTTTATACTACTTCAGAGTAGCAATTTAGGTTTGTAGTGTATTTAGTATCGGTTTGGCTATGACATCTTCTGGCTTGTTGCTTAATCCGCTGCTGATCGGGGCTGGGATTCCTCCCTTTGATGAAATTAACGTATCCCATATTCAGCCTGGAATTGAGGCCCTACTGGCTGAGCTAACCCTCAAGCTGGAAGCCTTAGAGCAGGATCTGCGCCCCACCTGGTCTGGGCTGATGGAGCCCCTCAGTTTAATTCAGGAACGACTGCATTGGAGTTGGGGGGTGATTGGCCATTTAATGGGGGTCAAAAATAGCCCTGAGCTGCGGGCTGCCTATGAGGCCATTCAACCCGCCCTGGTAGATTTTGAGAGCCGGCTAGCCCAGAGTCGCCCCATCTATGATGGCATCAAGGCCATGGCATCTAGCCCCACCTGGGACAGTTTGGATCCGGCCCAGCAGCGTATTTTGGATGCGGCTCTACGGGAGGCGGAGCTGTCTGGGGTAGGGCTGGAGGGGGATCGCCGCGATCGTTTTAATCAGCTCCAGCAAGCCCTAGCGGAACTCTCTACCCAGTTTTCCAACCATCTCCTGGATGCCACTAAGGCCTTTGGTTTGCACCTCACCACCACCCCAGAGGTAGAGGGCCTGCCGGAGAGTTTACTGGCCCTGGCGGCTCAGACTGCCCGAGAGGCGGGTTATCCCGATGCCACCACTGCCTCTGGGCCCTGGCGTATCACCCTTGACTACCCTAGTTTTGGTCCGTTTATGCAGCATAGCCGGCGTCGGGATCTGCGGGAGCAGGTCTATCGAGCCCACATTACCCGAGCCTCTAGCGGTGCCTACGACAATCGAGAACTCATCGATCGAATTCTGGAATTACGCCATGAAATGGCCCATCTTCTGGGCTATGAAACCTATGCTGAACTTAGCCTGGCTCGCAGGGTAATCGCATCTTAATTGGCTAATTACGATACAGACAGATTGCTCACTTTCTGAAGCAAGAGCAGATTTACTGGTTCTTCATCCGTGATCACGGCTAATCTCATACTGATACTGCATTTTGAGTTATATGAGACATG
>JBEIGU010000160.1:0-8314 GCA_040381765.1 Leptolyngbya sp. | reverse complement strand
TGGCTATCAACAACCTCTCGAAAAAATGGACGATGCCAATTCGGGACTGGAAAAGTGCCCTCAATCGCTTCGCCATCGAGTTTGAAGGCAGGTTTCCTTTGTAACGATCCCATTCTTGACACAAACTACTTTACAAACCCGAAAGTCCTCATAAATCTCGTCTTCTGGTACATCAGAGTTGATTTTGACGATCAAGCGATTGCCCTCATCAGAGTCCCTGACGTATTGGAATAAGTCTTGAATCTTGGCCTCAAACTCTTTGATGCGTTCACCTTTGAGTTCTTCCTGTTCGTTTCGAGCTTCGATGACGGCCAGGATGTCAAACTGATGGACTCGATAAGTACCGCTAGAGGTAGCAACTTTGGTTTCTCGTTTTTTCTTGGGTTCAGTTTCTTGGGTTTCGACTTCTACGATGCCGATTTGGTTGTCAAAGTAGACTTCAATGGGGTCTTTGACATCATCGCTGCGATGCAGTTGGTTATAGAGTCGGTTGAATAGGCGTAGAAAGGCGAGAAAGCTGGGGTCTTTGTATTTATCATCGAGGGTGATGACATACTCGATGCGGTTGAGGATGGTGAAGTATTGAGCCGCTTTGGCTTTGGCATCCGCCGTATGTTGAGGGTTGGCTGAGATGTGTTTCTCGATGCTGCTTTCCAGGTCAAGGTAGCTTTCTGGATCGTTGCGTTTGGCATCGTCGTTGAAGATTTGCAGGAAGGTATCAAAGAACTGCTGATAGACTCCAGACTTTTTGAGTTCGGTAAAAAGGATGTCTAGCACCCGTCGATCGCTGAACGGATCAAAGTCACTCACCACTACATCAGAGAAATGCTCGAAGGCGTCTTTGATATTTTGGACGTTGACGTTGTTGTAAGAAAAGTCAACGATCTTACAGTCGTTTTTGTATTTGGCGGTGCGATCAACTCTGGAAATGGCTTGAATGGCGGCAATGCCTCTGATTTCTTTATCGAGGAATAGGGTGTGTAATCGCCGTTCATCGAATCCGGTTTGCAGTTTGGCAACCACGATGATTAAGCCGTTTTTCCTAAGGGCAAAGTTTTCTAAGACCTTTTCTTCGCTGAGTCCATCATTCAACCCGGTAGCGCTTTGCTGGTCTTGACCACTGGAATAGACTACATAGATGGGAGCATCCGCATACTTGGCATATTTGGGCTGTTGGGTAATAGCTTGGAAATGTCGTCTAACAGCTTCAGCATACAGTCGAGCGGCTTTAATGGAGTACACCGCTAGCATGGCCTTACCTGTGCCTCGGATTTGCCGATAGACATCTTTGACGAGCAAATCAGCAATGTATTTGGCGATCGCGTCTATGCGATCGGGTTCTTCGTAGATTTGCTTTTTATCCGCGTCTTTGTAGTTGGGTTCCTCAAAGCCCTCTAGGTCATTGCTGGGTTTGTCAAACAGCATTTTGACGGCAACGGGAACGATATTTTTGATGGGGTTGAGGATGAAGCCGTCTTTGATGGCCTCATTCATGGTGTAGGCATCAAAGGGCACCCACAGCTTTTCGCTTTCGGCATAGCCGCTGAACTCACCGAACCGTGCCAGGGTGTTGTCATCGGGGGTGGCGGTGAAGCCGATGATCAGGTTTTTCTTTGTGCGGATTTGGTTGTAGGTGGTGTTGGCATCAAAGGGGGTTTGTAACTCATCGAAGATATTGACCATTTCTTCGTGTTGGCTGCCACGGTTAGAGCGGTGAATCTCGTCAATCAGAAAGACGATGCGGAGGTCAGCCAGTCTTTGCAGGGTGTCAGCATCAAGGATTGTCCGTACATCCTGAAATTTTTGCAGGTTGATGATGACTAAGCGCTTATCAGAAGTCAGGGCTTCGAGGAAGGTCTTTTTATCGTGAGCCTCAAGGAACATGGAGTTTTCAATGTTCATGTTCCGCATTTTGGCGTCAATCTGGCTGCGGAGTTGCAGGCGATCGACCACGATCATGACCTTATCGTAGACATACGAACCATTGTGGCGGAGGTCTTTGAGCTGTAGAGCCGTCCAGCCGATAATGTTGGATTTGCCAAACCCCGCCGCATATTGCAGCAACAGAGAATAGACATTTTTGTTGTTGGCGTAGGCTTTGCGCTTTTCGATCAGTTCGGCGCGTTTGGTGGGGGCAACCTGGGCAAGCTGTTGCTCTAGCTGGTGAATGAAGTAGTCGTCTTCGGTTTCGTGTTCTAGGAACTCGTCAATTTTTGCCAGAATCTTATCGGTGCCAAATTTTTGTTTGGGACGGGGGCAGATCAGTTGGCCCTTTTCATCTTTGAGTTCTTTATGACCGTTGACGGTATAGACCTCTCGTTCAATAAAGTTGTAGTAGAGAATTTCTTTTTCGATAAAGCTCTTGCCGTAGTGGAAGGTGAAAAGCTCTTTCAGCTTGTCTTTTTGGTTGGCCTCGGGGTTGAGCAGGGGATAGGGTTTGAAGACTTCAGAGACTTTTTTCTTGAATTCCTCAAGGTCGTATTTTCCGGCTCTACAGGTGGCGATCGCTTCATCAAAGAATTGATCGATGGCGCGAATCACGTAGGTTTCGGCAATGTCGGTGGTGGTGATGTGAATCGCCTTCTCGAAGATTTTCAGGAAGTCTCGGCGGTAGCGTTCTTTTTCGGCATCGCTGAGGTGGGGGTTTTGGTCAAAGACTTCGTAATATTTTCTGACGGCTTCAAAGTAGTCTTTGGTGACTTTGCCCCGTCCGTTTTTCTTGGCGGTTTGGTTGCTAAAGTTGGCTTTGAGTTCGCTATAGCCGAGATAGAGACCGTTGACAAAGAAGGTGAGGTCAGGGCGGAAGGAAATAACTTTTTTGTTTTTATAGCTGCATTGATAGGGCAGTTCTTGAATAACGGAAAATATATTTTGCTTAAATAGGTCGCTACCGTGAATCACGCTGTCATCAGGATAGAACAGATGGAGCTTAACGCCGCGTAGAGTAACGGATTTATTGGCATTGATGAACAGGGCCATATTCCGCCTGCTGGCGATCCGTTCTTGGATGAGTTCGATCAGTTCTGATAACAGGGCTTTGGCATCGCCGTTGTATTTTCGCAGCAGGGTTTCGTAAGGCTTTTGGTTGAGGGTGGTGGTGGAAATGAACTCTTGCAGGTCTTCCTCAATGATCAGGGAGTTGGTGACGGTGTTGGGTTTGACTTCCCGGTAGCCTAGTTCTGTTTTGATGAAGGGGACTAGGAATTTATCTTGTAAATGTAATTCACTCATAATTGATAATGGTCATCGCCATGACTCTAGGGAAAAGGGCTGGACTTGGTGGATGCGCTGTAGGTCACTGTCTGCGGATACAAGGGTTAAGCTGTGCTGAATGGCTGTGGCAACAATCCAGAGGTCATGGTCAGTAAAGCCCAAACTACCAATATTCACACCACGGCGTTTGGCTTTTTCTTTGGGGGCAAAGTGCTTAAAGATGTTGGCTTTGAGACGACTATAAATGTTGGCGGTTGTTTCATCAATTAAATATAGATCAGTATCTTGGAGGAAGGTTTCAACTATTTTATGATTTTCGCTGACTCGTTCTGATTTGTCTGCCATGTAGAGTAGTTCGGCATAAGTAATAATGCTGACGCTGATGGTACTCTCAGCGCGTGTTGTTAGAGCTTTGATCACTTGAGGGTTGCCGTTGATGATGTCGCTACAGTGGTTGGTGTCGAGTAGGTAAGACATGACGGCTAAAACTGCGCTTCTGAACGGGTTTCTATTACAAAATCTAGGCAGGCTTCGAGATCATCGCCTTGCCAGGTGTTGGCATATTTGAGGAGATCTTGGGCGTGTTTGTTGCGTTTGATGGCTGTTGATTCGGGTTTTGGCAGGTCGTTCTTGAGGGTGAGGGCTTGGATGGAGTCAAGGAAGTTGCTAATAAAAATTAGCCATTGGGGGGAAAGGCTATTGAGTTGATGATCGATTTTTTGCCGTAGCTGAGTTGTGTTCATAATTGAGAATGGATAATTGATAATTGACAGTTGAAAATTGATAGTTTTCTAATTTTAATTTTCCATTGTTCATTCTCCATTATCAATTATTTTGATTTTACCTGTAACAACATCGTTGATCAGGGTTTTGTGGAGTTCTTTGAGTTTTTCGATTTGGGTGTTGATGGTTTGGATAATTTGGTCTATCTGAGCGGTTTTTGTGTCGAGATATTCAACTATTTCTTTTTGCTCATCTTGATTAGGTATTGGCAAAAGAATTCGGTTTAAGACGCTGCTAGACATACTAGGAACAGCAGAACCATATAGATAAAATCCAAACCTAATTGTTAAACATTGATAGTAGAAAAATTTAGGTTCAACATTTCTCTTGATATTTGTGTAAAACATTGTATCAACAGACCAGAATGGCTCTGTGACAAATAGAGGTTTGTCGATTGTCCCTTTTCTCCCAAGTAATACAGATGGCTTTGCGTATAAATATTTCGATGCTCTCCCAAAAATACCTCCAGAGCCATATATTGGATACTTGCCTTCTTCTAGTTCGACATCTTTAGAATCTTTTCCACCTTGAATTTCTGATAAATCCTTTAATCGCCTAACTTCCCAATGATCAAGAATTTCGCCGATCCACTCGATGCCGCTATCTTTATACAATGGATAATTGACAGTTGACAATTGACAATTCTTTTCGCCTTCCCCATTGTCAATTGTCAATTCTCCATTATCAATTCTCCTCCTTCCCGTAACGGTTTCGTTGATGAGCGACTTTTTCAATTCCTCATAGCGTTGAGCTTTTTGGGTGAGCAGGTCAATTTTGCGATCGATCTGGGTGGTTTTGGTGTCGAGGTAGTGGGCGATCGCTTCTTGTTCTTCTAAAGACGGTAAAATTGTTTCTATCTGAAAAAAATCTTTTGCGTACAAACGCAGTCGAGACAAAACGATTCCCTTAGAATTCCTCGTCATTTCCATGGCTGCGTTAGGAATTCTAAACAGATAATCAAAGTATATTCGATTGTAAGGAATCCCCTTTTGAGGCATATAAACGTTATAGGAAGGACTGCATATTCCAAGTTCATTGCTAGTCCCTAAAGCTCCCATCCATGCCCACATGGTATTAATGATAAGATCACCCTCATGGCAGATTTTATAACCCACCATTGTTTCTGCCATGAACATATTGACGGTCTTCTCACTGCGAGGAGTTACCCCCGTGATGTGAGAAATCGTTAATAATGTTTCCTTACCAGTATTGCTAACACTTCCCCGCTCTTTGAAAATTTCTTTATTTCTAATAATAGACCAATCTGATGGGATCCTTCCTAACCAAGCCAGCCCGCTATCTTTGTACTCTGCATAAGTCGTCAGTGCCTTTCTCATAGCGTCAGCCCCTCATCTAACGCCTTTAACCCATCATTAAAAATATCCATCTCACTTTTTAAGTGATAATTGAAAAGTAAAAATTTATAATCGCCCATTATAAATTATCCATTAAACAAAACATCTTCATAAATTTCTTGAGTCTGACAAGAAAAATTAACGCTTTTCAACTCAATTACATCGCCCTTTTGATAATTAATAATCTGCCAATCACCTGTTTCAGTCCTACGGAATAGTTCGATCTCCATCCCATCCACACTAACCAAAACATATTCTTTCAAACAGGGATTACGGCGATACATTTCGAACTTCTTGCCTCGGTCATAGGCTTCTGTAGCGGGTGACAAAACCTCAACGATCAAACAAGGGTAAGTAATATATTGGGTTGTAGTCTGATCGCGATCGTCACAGGTCACGCTGATGTCGGGATAGACATACTTAGCAGCTCCTACAATACTGACTCGGCAATCAGAATTTAGGGTTCTACAGCCGCTCCCTCGCAGGTGAGCTTTCAGTAGGGCAAGAAAATTACCAGCAATATTCCCATGATCGATGGTGCCGCCGCTCATGGCATAGACTTTACCATCAATGTATTCATGGCGTTCTAATTGCTGTTCCTCCCATGCAAAGTATTCCTCTGGAGTGAACTGTGGCAGGTGGTCTTTTAACGCAATCATATCAATCTCCCAAGGGTGACTTAAATTTAGAGTGATAGTCCCTGCTCTAACCTCTTCAACTCCTCATCTAGCAACGATATTTCTCCTAAGATCTCTTGCACGCTTCGCAACTGTTCAGGCTTGTAAAACACCTTGTTAAAGTTAATCTCCACCCCCACCACATTGTCTAAATACTCAAAGGGCTTGGTAATGTACTTTGCCATAAACCCCTCAATCTCTGCCCGGTTCTGATCTGGGTCGCGGTGGTAGGGAATAATCTCATAATCCTTTTGATAATCCGGTGTTAGTTCCACCATGATCTCAATGCGATCTGGCTGGGTTTTTGTCTTTTTCTTTAACGCCGACCTTACTACGATCTTGCCGCAGCCCAACGTTTCTCGCTGACCCAACACCTCTTTAATTAGGGTTTCTTGATCGGCATCAAAGCTGTATTGGGTCTTCTCCGTCGTCACTAGCAACGGCTGTTCCTTGTAGTCCAGCGAACTCACAAACGGCTTAATCTCCTGCTCAAAATAGGTTGCCAGACCCCCAGCAAAGGAGTCAGGGGGAGCCGTAATCTCAAATTCCGTTAAGGTCTGCTCCCCATTGGCCAGTTTTACAGGGTTCAACTTTAGACTCTTTTTGCCTTCCTTGAGGCAACTGGCAAAGGTTTTGCCCTGCCCATCTACGTTGGTGAGCATAATCGCCTGCTTATTGAAATAGAAAAAGTCCTTATCGAACACCCTGGCATAGTCGTTATCTTGCCATCTACTCAGGGTATCGACTATCTCTAGGCGGCTGCCCCCATCCACCTGTTTGCGCTTTGAGCCTTTGTTTTTCTTCAGGGGCTTAAACTTCTCACTGGCGTTGATCAGCATCACCCGATCCTTGCGTTCATCGGGTTTCTGCTTATTTAGTACCCAAAGGTAGGTGTAGATACCTGTGTTAAAAAACTCATCCGTCGGTAGTTGGATCACCCCTTCCACCAGGTCGTTATCCAACATCCACTTACGGATATTACTTTCCCCCGATCCGGCATCGCCACTAAATAGGGTCGAGCCGTTGTGAACCACCACCCCCATCCCCGTTCCATTGAGCTTGGAGATCAGATGCTGCATGAACAACAACTGCCCATCACTCACCGATGGGAAATACTGAAACCGTTGGGTTTTATCCTTGAGGATATCTTTCTGAAACCCCTTCCAGTCCACCCCATAGGGTGGATTAGCAATCACCACATCAAACTCATCCGCAAAAAACTTGTCATCGGTCAGGGTGTTGCCATGCTCAATTTTAGAATCCACCCGAAACCGACTTTCGATCTTGGCTAGGGCGTAAAGAGCATCATTCCAGTCTTGCCCAAAGGTCTGAGTCAGGCGGTTAACCTTTTCCTTAATCCGGTCTTCTACCCCAAACAGCAGGTTCCCGCCCCCACAGGTACAGTCATAGATTTTCAGCAGGCGGTTAGAGTCCTCGATCTTAGAGGCGATAATCTCCGCAATCAGGGCGATCACGTCATCCGGCGTGTACTGTTCCCCCGCTGTCTCTGCGGAAATATCCGCCCAGCGGCGTTTGATGTGTTCCTCAAGGGTGGTGATGTCAGAGTTGTTAAACGGCTTCAGGTCAATGCCGCTCCAGGCTTTGACGTAGCTAAACAACACCCGTTTTGCCTTCAGCTTGGCAATCACCCCCTTGATATCGAGAAACTTTTCCCCCTCAAAGGCATCCACCCCCAACAGGTCTTTGGTTTCTCCGTCATACCCTTTCAGATAGGCATCAAAGTCTACATCAAAGGATTTATCGTTCTGGCAGATATCCTTAAGCGTCTGATGCTTCTCAAAAATGTAGGCGTTGTAGCCTTGCCCCTTATCCTGAATCAGTTCGATCAGGTCATCTTGCTCAATCTCATTGAGGGTGTCTTCCCCTAGTTCCGCCTTTAGCTCATCAAACATCCGCAGCAAACGGCTCTCAATCATCACCAGGGCAAAGAACGGCATCATGTAGGACGGCCATTCCGATTCTTTGATGCCACAGCCCCGCAACAGGTCAGCCGTTGACCAAATCGTTGATTCGTATTGCAGGATGTTTTGGGCAGGAAGTGAGACAGTCATCTAGGCAGGGGTATGCTTCGCTTTACAAGAAACTAGTAGGCGTTTCTATTATGGCTTTAGAACACCCAACCTGCAGGGTAATCGCATCTAATTTGGTATAGACAAAAACAGACATATCCAAATCCATATGGATCAAGAGCTTGAAAATGCCCAAATTCAGAAAAAATTAGACTTAGATCCACAGGAGGCTACAAAAGACAGTATTCTGTGCTTC
>JBEIGU010000159.1:0-8379 GCA_040381765.1 Leptolyngbya sp. | reverse complement strand
GGAAAATCAAACGGCAGATCCGTTTTACACACTGTCATGGCAAAATAAAAGCACTTAATTTCTTGAAGAGTCTGATTCTAAAGCGTTTCAGGCTCTTTTTTCTGTGATCTATTTATCCTTCGTGAATTATCCAGGCTAGGCAGAGGATAGTCGGTTCCAAAATCCATGGAGGGTCCAAGGTGTGAAGGGCTGGCTAGCCGACCAACCGTTTGACAAAAGTCTCACCAGGGGCCACAATAGTAGTCTAGATTGCTCAAGGGCCTGTAGTTCAACCGGTTAGAGCACCGCCCTGTCACGGCGGAAGTTGCGGGTTCGAATCCCGTCAGGCCCGTTAACTTTTAGTTCTCAAAAGTCTAAAAACTAGCCGAGGCCAAGGCTCGTCTGCCGTAGAAAATGGCCCCGAAACCACTAATGTACATAAACAGGCTATAGACAGCCGCAGGGATGGCCATATCGGGGTTGTTGAGTAGCCCTGCGGTGATGGCAATCGCCAGGGTACCGTTTTGCAGACCGACTTCAATGGCAACACAGACTTGTTGGGCTATCGGCAGTTTAAACAATTTTGCAGCCAGCAACCCTGTCAGCATACCCAAGAGGTTGAGCATTACCACGCTAATGCCCACCTCGGCTAAGAAACCCGGCAATTTACTACCCTCGCGAATGAGTAATAGGATGATAATCAGCCCTAACAGGGCTACAGCCAGACGGCTGACCTGCTTTTCTAGACGACGTGCTACCGCCGGAAATTGTTGACCTAGGGCCATGCCAATCCCAGTGGGCACCAGGGTGATCAGGAAAATTTGCAGTATAGTCGTTCCCAGTGGCAGGGAGATTGCAAGACTGCTATCAAGGAAGAATTGAATGGCCAGGTTAGTCAACAGCGGAATTGTCAATACCGTAATCACGCTGCTGAAGGCTGTAAGGGTAACCGATAGGGCTACATCACCCTTGGCTAGGTAGGTAATCAGGTTGGAGGAGGGGCCGCCAGGACAGATGGCCAACACAATCAAACCAACGGCGGTGACCGGTTGCATAGGCATCACCCCCGCAATCAGTACCCCGATCAGGGGCAACAATCCTAGCTGACAAAGCAAACCCACCACCACCGCCTTCGGATAGCGAGTGACTCGTTGAAAATCCGCCGGAGCCAGACTTAGTCCCATACCAAGCATGACAATTGCTAAAGCTAGGGGCAATAAAACAGCGGTGAACAGGTTGCTCTGCATAGACAGATGGGGAAACTGGAGATCGAACCACGGGGGAAATCTTGAAGGCTGCTTCGAGGATAAGCCTTCAGAATTGAGTTTAAAAAATAGGCTAGGCAACACTGCCCAGCCTATCCTTAAGAAATGTGTTACCGACTTACTGAAGCACTAACTTGACGTTGGCGTTCTGAAGGCCAGGACGCTTAACTTCCGCCAGGGTCTTATTCACGGCGTACTTTTGGTTAATGGAATTAATTAATTCCGTTTGGTTATGCTTCTTAGCAACGCCCCACAAATCGGCAATTAAGTCAAAGGATCCATCGGCATTGCGAGACCAACCCAGGTCGTATTCGCCATCTAGAACCGCAACAATTTCGGCCCGAACCCGCTGGCCATTATAGCCACGAACATCGGCTTCGGTCTTAGTGGCGATACCCAGGTCAGTCAGGGACTGCTTGAGAATTTCAGCATCGGTCACCTTAGTGCGAAGGGTGCTGAAGTGAGACATAGGGTTTCCTCCTGTAGAGAAATTGAGAGAGACAACGAGGTTTGAGAGTTAACCACACCAGTAAACCTATGCAGGTCGCCTGGATACCAACTGCTAGCTGAAGCTAGCCCTTCTCCCGGATACCGCCGGGAAGAAAGCCTGTTACGCCTCGGACTGCAAATAGGCAGCGAGGGAGGATGCGGCCGGACGGGCGCGCTGCTGTGCCCAATCGCGCAGGGCACTGACCTGTTCACTCATGGTCTTAGAAAGGGGTAAGGTGGATCGAATGGCTGCGATAATATCCAACTGGGTAAACTCCCTCCCCTGGGCAAAGGCCTCGTACATGGCGGAAATCAGACCCTGCTCGATCTCGGCTCCAGAAAACCCCTCACACACCTTGGTCAACTGATCCAGGTCAAAGCGTTCAATGTCGGAGCGGCGTTTCTTTAAATGGATGCGGAAAATATCCTTGCGCTCCTCGGCGTTGGGCAGGTCTACAAAGAAGATTTCATCGAACCGGCCCTTTCGTAAAAACTCACTGGGTAAGCGCTCAACCCGGTTAGCGGTGGCCATCACAAACACGGGGGAGGTTTTTTCCTGCATCCAGGTCAGGAAGGTGCCGAAAATTCGACTGGAGGTACCCCCATCAGAGTCCGAGGAACCGGCTCCACCGGCGAAGGCCTTATCAATTTCGTCTATAAATAGAATGGCGGGAGAAATAGACTCGGCGGTTTTCAGGGCATTGCGCAGGTTAGCCTCCGATCGCCCCACCATCGATCCATCGTAAACCCTTCCCAGATCCAACCGCAGTAGGGGTAGACCCCAAAGTCGGGAGGTAGTCTTAGCAATCAGGGACTTTCCGCAACCGGGTACCCCCAAAATTAACATGCCCTTCGGTTGCGGCAGGCCATAGTCTCGGGCTCGCTCGGTAAAGGCGTCGGAGCGCTGGGTTAACCAGTGCTTAAGCTCCTCTAAGCCGCCCACGGAGTTAATGGTCTCATCCACATCCATGAACTCAAGAATGCCATTGCGACGAATCAACTGCCGCTTTTCAGACAATACAATATCCACCTCGTCAGCGGTCAGGCGACCGGCCATCACCCGAGCCTTGCGGTAAACCTTCTCCGCTTCGTCACGGGTCAGCCCAAGGGCAGCCTTAAGCAACCTTTCCCGATCCTGTAGGGCGGTGGTATCGCGAGGATTATGGTTGAGGTGGTGAGATAGAACCTCGTCCAACTCGGCCATGGTGGGTAAGGGAAAGTCAAGCACCACCACCTCCTTTTCCAACTCCACCGGTACCTCCTGCACCGGGGACATCAGTACAATGGTCTTACCACTGCCCTTCAGGGGTACGATGGCATCGCGGAGACAGCGGGTAACCGCCGGGGAGTCTTTAAAGGGATGGAGATCTTTGAAAATATAAATTCCGGAATCCCGTTGGCGAATCACCCATTCGATCGCCGCCTCGGGGGAAACCGTATTGTTATGGTGACTGGCAGACCCGGGAGTGCCCTGTTCTACCATGCCTCGAGTCATGGTCCAGGTATAAACCTTGAAGCCAGCCTTACCCTCTTGATGGCGCGAAAGTTGACGAGCAACGGTAACAATAGTTTGTTCGGCACGTTCTTCCTCGAAAGTGACCAGATAAACCAGAGGATATTGGGATTGTACTAGTACACTTAAATCCTCTTTCATGGCCGATACCTTCAGGATGCTGGAACGACAAAGTGAACCCAACAGTAGCTTCAAGGAAGCCAGGCTGGACAAGGACTAATGATCAAAAGGGAAAAATTTTAAAGGCAGCTAGCAGACCACCAGCTCACCTTCATCGCATTGACTAGAGTCAAGAATTATATTTGAAATATCACCTGTATGCAAAGAAGTACAAAGAGATCGGGAAGCTACATCACTGACTTCCACTAATTCCTGATGCTTTAGGACCAGGGAAGCGGTACAATTTGGACAATCGTAAACGCGGTGGGTGCGACCCATAGGCTCATTAGAGTATTCAGCCACCAGATCGGAATGGGTCAGATAAAAGCTAATGGCCTGTTGGGCTAGGGAAGACATAGCTTCACCCTCAACCGCAGAACGAATCTTGAGTTGGCGATGAAGATCTGACGACAAGTATAATGTTACCTTAGTAGCTTTTACATCTTCCATAATGCACTTCATAGTCGGGCTAACCCTTGCATAGTGTTACCATAGCGCCCGAGTCTCGAAGCTGTCAAGCCAGCATGACGTCATGACGCTATTCTCTTAACATTTCTTTGTCTTTGCGTGGTTAAGCTATTGCCCCAATGACAGGCCTGGGGTTTTGGCCGGTATTGGTAGGTATGGCGACGCTATGACGGTCTGCACCAAGCCCAAAGGATTACTGGTTTTGCCGTCGATGAGCTCACCCTGGCTCTCTTCGGTCTCCTAGATGGCATGACCATGCCCCTATTTCTGACCTCTGAACAGCTTTTTAGCACCATGGAATGCTGCATTCCATGGCGAACATATCGATTCTTTATCAGCTTGTCCTATGGTTGTATAGTGGTGCGGCACGGTGACCCACCCCATCCATTTTTATTTCCGGAGCCTTGCCATGCCTCACTCGCTCTCCTGGTATCCCCTTAGCCTGGCCCTCCTGACCCTCTCGCCCCTGCCCGGGCTGGCGGCTGGCCCTGGCCTGGCACCGGCTGCGCCTACCCCCCCTACCACCTGGTTAGCCCAGGCAGGGGTGGCGGAAACCGTCCTCTTTTTTGAGACGGAAACCCTGGCGGTGCGTATCTCCCGCCGCGATCAGGCCCTATTTATGAACCTCTACGACAAGGCCATTAACGCCGTCGTGGTGCGGGATACTCCGGCGGAGCTGGTGCCCTCCACCCGGGATCAAACGGTGTACAAAAACTCCGTCGGGGAGGCGCAACGGTTTGCCCGGATCAATGTTTTGAATGAAACAGAGTTGGAAATTCGTGGCAGCGATGGCTCCCTGGTGCGGCGGGAGCCCGGCTTTAATGCCGTGGTGGGGGTACCCAACGGCCCCACCAGTTTCCAGGGGAATAACTTTGCCCCGGGCACCGGGGCGGTCGTTATCTCCAGCCGGGCGGCTCGCCTGCGGAGCCATCCCCGTCTCGGCAGTGACATTGTCGGTGAGGTCGACCGTCGCCAGGTGGTACAGGTGGTTGACCGGGTGGGCAATCCGGAGGATGGTTTCCTGTGGTACCAGGTCACCTACCAGGGTCTCAGGGGCTGGGTGCGGGGCGACCTGCTGCAGCCCGTTTAGGTTAGCCTTTGCCCCTGCCAGGTCCTACCCCCTGCCTGCCCTACCTAACCCGTCGCCATGGTCCCCCTCAAAGACTACAACCCAACCCAGCGCACCGCCTACGTCACCTACGGTCTGATTGTCCTGAATGGGGTGATTTTCCTCTACGAGCTCAGCCTACCGGCCCAGGGCCTGACCCAGTTCTTTCAGGCCTGGGCGGTGGTACCGATGGAATTTTCCACCAGCTTGACCAGTGGGCTTACCACCGTCAATGCGGAGGAGTGGCTCACCCTGTTCACCAGCCAGTTCCTCCACGGTGGCTTTCTCCATCTGGCGGGCAACATGCTCTACCTCTGGATCTTCGGCAACAATGTGGAGGACCAGATGGGCCATGGCCGCTTTCTGGGGTTTTATCTGCTCTGTGGCCTGCTGGCTAACCTGGTGCAGTGGTTCTTTGCCATGGATTCAGGTATTCCCTCCCTGGGGGCCAGTGGGGCGATCGCTGGGGTGATGGGGGCCTATATCTTTCGTTTCCCGGAGGTGCGGATTCTCACCCTGGTGCCGATTGGCCCCTTTCCCCTGCCCCTGCAGATTCCGGCGATTTTCTACCTGGGGCTGTGGTTTCTGCAGCAGGCCTTCTACGGGGTGGCTACTTTAGAGGCCCCCACCATGATTGGCATGGAGGCGGGCGGGATTGCCTACTGGGCCCATGCCGGCGGCTTCCTGATTGGGGCACTGCTGGGGCCCCTATTTGGTTTATTTAGCCAACCCCTCGCCCCAGGGGCGGAAACGGCCCAGATCGATTAACCTGGAAACCGTTTCCTCCAGGATCAATTGTCATGGCTCTTTCTCTCTCCTCCCCTGGTTCCAGCACCCTAGCCACCGGTCAGGGCCAGGCCCCCTACCGTTTGATCAACCCACCCGATCCCAGGGGTGCTGGTCAACCCAATGGTAGGGCCCGGTTGCGCTGGCGATCGCCGCCCTGCCTGGCCTTGATCAGCCTGGGGGTGTTGGGGTTAACCCTGGTCCTGCCCGCTTCCCTGGCCCCGGTGCAGGCCCAGGTGAGCTCCCCCCCGGCCCAGGGGTCAGCGGTGGGGGGCAACACCCTAATCATCAATGGTGTCCGGGTGACGGTGCCCTGGATGGTGCGGGAAGGCCAGGTGGGGGTGGCGGACTACGGCCTCACCACCCACCTGGGCCTCACCCTGCTCAACAGTGACAACCCCGATCGCCAGCCGGTGCAGTGGTTTTCCAACCCGGCGACGGCCCCCCTGGTCTTACCGGCCTGGGTGGCGGGGGGCTACCGCTACCTGGGGTTGACCCCCCTGGTGGATCGCTACGGCTGGACCCTAACCCCCCAGGGCCCCAACCTCACCCTACAAACTCCACCGGCCCTGGTGCAGGGGGTACAGCTTGACCCCCAGCGCCTGGTGGTGGACCTGAGTGCCCCGGCCCCGGTGCAGGTACTGGAGTCGGGGGGGACCCTCACCGTTACCCTGGCGGCTAGCCCCGGCCCCAGCCTGGCTCAGGACCCCAAGGCCCCAACCCTCACCGGCCTCGGTAATCAAAGTCGCCTTACCTTACCCATCACCCCCAGCCACGCCCGCCCCCGGGTCACCACCCAGGCTAACCCACCGCGACTAGTGGTGGAGGTGCGGCCTGACTACCTGCGGCCCCTGGATATTCGATGGGCGGCGGGGCTGCGCTGGTGGCAGGCCATGGTGGCGGTGGGCGATCGCAGCTTTCCGGTGTTCTGGCTAGAGGTAAACCCTGGCCAGGCCGGGCTTAACCTGCGACCGATCTGGGCCGACCCCACCACCGCCACCGGTACCGCCCCCCTGGTCACCATTGCCCCCCGCTGGCAGGCCGTCGCCGCCCTTAACGCTGGCTTCTTCAACCGTAACAACCAGTACCCCCTGGGGGCGGTGCGCTATAACCAGGAGTGGATCTCCGGCCCCATCCTCAACCGCGGCGTGGTGGGCTGGGGCCGCCAGGGTCAGGTGGCCATGGATTGGCTGTCCTTACAGCAGACCCTGTTCACCGGCGGGGGCCAGTCCTTTCCCATCAAGGCGATCAACAGTGGCTACGTGGGGGCCGGTATCGGTCTCTACACCCCCGCCTGGGGCCGCCAGTACCGCCCCATTCTAGAGAATGAGACCGTAATTACCGTGGTTGACCAGCGCGTGGTGCAGCAGCAGGGAGCTACCCCCAACACCGCCATCCCTATCCCCCCCCAGGGATACCTGCTGGCGGTGCGCTCCTATACCGCCGCAGTCCAGGCCCTGGCCCCGGGTACCGAGGTGAGGGTGGAGTCTAGCCTGACCCCCGATCATCTCCAACCCTTCCCCGAGATGGTGGGGGGAGGCCCCCTGCTGATTAAAAACCGCTCCATCGTCTTGAATGCCGACCTAGAGGAGTTTAGTCAGGCCTTTGCCACCCAGGCCGCCCCCCGCAGCGCCATTGGCCTGACCGCGACGGGGCAGATCCTGTTGGTGGCGGTGCACCAGAGCCCGGCGGGCCCCGGCCCCACCCTGGCCCAGTTAGCCCAAATCATGGCCCAGCTGGGCTCCGTCGATGCCCTCAACCTGGATGGCGGTAGCTCCGCTAGCCTTTACCTGGGGGGCCAGTTGATTAACCGACCGCCGGGTACCGCCGCCCGGGTGAATAACGGCATTGGGGTGTTTGTGCCCTAGAGAATTCCCGCCGCGATCGGGGGCATGGCTAAATTAAGGTCCCAACTGCTATAATAAAAAGCCGATTGCGGCGGGTGTAGCCAAGAGGTTAAGGCAGTGGATTGTGGTTCCACCATTCGAGGGTTCGATTCCCTTCACTCGCCCTGGTTCTAGACTTCGAGAAAATAGGCTGGCCTACAGGCTGGCCTATTTTTTCATCAGGACAGCAGCAAAGCTGGATAAATGCTTCTTTGGTTTCAGGTATAAAATGCCACAGTCTTGCAAGGCTTTTGCTCTGTAGGGCTGAGGGAGAAGGGAGATCCGAGACTCCGTCTATCCCCAGAACACTGACTTCAGGCAGGTACATGAGGACGTCTTCCAGGAGCCAAAGGGTGGTGGCAGGTGGGGGTAACCTGCTGCAGGAGATCGGTTTTGTAGTCTAATACCGTGGGTAGGTCCACCTCATAGCAGGATGTCTATAGTTTCACCCAAGGGCTGTGGGGTGAGCGGTGTTTCCGGCGATCGCCAGGGTGTCACCGCAGGTAGTTCGTGCCAGTGGGTGGTGTAACGCTGGGAGGCGTAGTTGGCTCGGGGGGTCCAGGTGGGGTTGAGGCCCAGGGCGCCAAACTTGACCGCATCGGGGCGGAGGCGACGGTTGAGGTGGTCGAGGGTGGCCATCAGGCGAGCGCGTTTGGCCCTATCCACCACCGGGGCCAGTAGAGACCCCTGCACCCGGCGGGGGGTGAGGTAGATGGTAAGCACCTT
>JBEIGU010000158.1:0-8420 GCA_040381765.1 Leptolyngbya sp. | reverse complement strand
GGCAATGGAGTCTGCCATCAACTGCCTCGGCTGATGACTCCTACCAAACCATCTTTGGCAAGGAGTCGTGGCAGTGAATAAGTTGCTCTTGATTGGTGTTGGTGGCTTTATCGGCTCCGTTCTGCGATACCTGGTAAGTGGCTACGTCCAACAGCTGACCAAAAGCATCGTATTTCCCTACGGGACGCTCGCCGTAAATGTGACTGGCTGCCTGATTATTGGGTTTCTGTCATACTTGGCAGACACCCGCGGATTGTTTACCACAGAGACCCGCGCTTTCGCATTTGTGGGCTTGCTCGGTGGTTTTACTACATTTTCGACCTTTGGCAATGAGACCTTAAACTTCCTCCGTGACGGCGAAAACATCTTTGCCCTGGTCAATATCGGACTCCAGATCGGCGGTGGTCTTGCAGCCGTCTGGCTAGGTCGAAACGCAGCTAATCTGTTGTGGAGGTGACCCATGACTGTTCCCGAAGCAGGCTATCTCCTGCGAATTTTCATCGGTGAAGGTGATAAGGTCGCGGGAAAACCGCTTTACGAATGGATTGTCCTTCAAGCACGCGAACAGGGACTAGCGGGAGCGACAGTCCTTCGCGGCATCATGGGGTACGGCGCTAACAGCGGGATAATTCACACCTTCAAAATTGAACGATTGGCCGAAGATCTGCCGATCGTTATTGAAATTGTTGATAGCCGAGAGAAACTGGAGAAGTTTCAGACCTTGATTGAAGGCAAGATTAAGTCAGGTTTGGCAACTCTAGGGAAAACCGAGGTCCGCTTCTATGGGAACAGTCAGTGGCGTGGATAGCTTGCGACTCACCCCCGGCGCTGAGATGTTTAGACATTTTCTGGGTTGTAGCCGCCAGATTAAACCTAAAAATATTGGCGGGAAACCAGTTTCTCAATATCCGCCTGGGTTTGTTGCAGCAGGGTGTGGCGACTGTCGGTGGGGCTGGTCAGGGAGGGCACCAGGTTACGAGCTTGCAGGGCCATATGCAGTTGCAAGTGGGCCACATACTCAGAAAAATCCTCGCGGCTTTCTTGAAGGACGGGGACAAAGCTCTCGACCATGGCCATAGAAATTACCCTTTGTTAAACACCGATAAAATATGCAACGATATCGAAACTACCATGGGTCGCTGTGGCTACCCCGGTCATGCAACGAAGCTTAATGATCCGCTGATCCATGTCTGGTTCCTCCGCCACCGATCCCCTGCCTGAGCACCTGACTAAACACCTGGTGCGCTATGCTGACCACCGGTCGGTGGACTGGGGAGAGCTAACCCCAATGATGCAGCACTACGTGGAGACTAAGGAGCAGTATCCCCAGGCTCTGGTGCTCTATCGGGTGGGGGATTTCTTTGAGACCTTCTTTCAAGATGCCATCACCCTGGCTCGGGAGCTGGAGCTGGTACTCACCGGTAAGGATGCCGGTAAGCAGGTGGGGCGGGTGCCCCTGGCGGGGATTCCCTACCATGCCCTGGATCGCTACTGTACCCTGCTGGTGGAGAAGGGATTTGCGATCGCCATCTGCGACCAGGTGGAGGACCCGGCCCTGGCCCAGGGGCTGGTGAAGCGGGAGGTGACTCGAGTGATTACCCCTGGCACCGTCCTGGAGGAAGGCATGCTCAGGGCCAGCCAGAACAATTTTTTGGCGTCGGTGGTGGCGGCGGGGAGCCGTTGGGGCCTGGCCTACGCCGATGTATCCACCGGTGAATTTCTCACCACCCAGGGGGAGACTAGCGATCAACTCAGTCAGGAGCTGCTGCGGCTGCAGCCCGCCGAGGTGCTATTTCCCACCGATGCGGCGGAGCTGGGGGCGATGCTGCGCCCAGGGGATAGCTCTGATCAACTACCCGCTTACCTGCCCCGACAGTTTTGCTATACGCTACGGCCCCAGGGCGCCTATAGTCTGGTGGAGGCCCGGCAACGGCTGTTGCAACGGTTTCGCCTGCGATCGCTGGAGGGTTTAGGCTGCGACCACCTACCCCTGGCGGTGCGGGCCGCCGGGGGGCTACTGGCCTACCTGGAGGCAACCCAGAAAGCCGTCCAGGCTCCCCTGCAACTCCTCACCACCTATAGCCTGGCCGCCTACCTGGTGATCGATCACCAGACTCGCCGCAACCTGGAGATTACCCAAACCGCCCGGGATGGCACCTACAACGGATCTTTGCTATGGGCCCTGGACCGCACCGTCACCGCCATGGGGGGGCGGGCCCTGCGGCGCTGGCTGCTGCAGCCCCTGCTGGAGGTGGAAGCCATTCAGGCTCGCCAGGCCACCATCCAGGAGCTGGTGGAGGAGGGTAGCCGGCGTCAGTTGTTGCAGCAACGGCTCAAGCAAATCTACGATCTAGAGCGGCTGGCGGGCCGGGCCGGTTCGGGTACCGCCAATGCCCGGGATCTGGTGGCCCTGGCGGATTCCCTGCTGCGTTTGCCGGAACTGGCGGCCCTGGTGGCCCAGGCCCGTTCCCCCTACCTCCAGGCGCTGCAGTGGGTACCGCCAGCCCTGGAACAACTGGGGGAAACCCTGCGATCGCACCTGGTAGAATCCCCACCCCTTTCCCTGACGGAGGGGCACCTGATTCGCGATGGCATCCACCCGGGTCTTGACCAGCTCCGCCAGCAGGCCCTGGATGACCAACACTGGATTGCTCGGCTAGAGCCCCAGGAGCGCGATCGCACCGGCATCGGCAGCCTTAAGGTGGGCTTTAACAAGGCCTTCGGCTACTACATCAGTATTTCCCGGGCCCGGGCAGACCAGGCCCCCAGCGATTACATCCGTAAGCAGACCCTGACCAACGAAGAGCGCTATATTACCCCGGAGCTAAAGGAGCGGGAAGCCCGCCTGTTCAACCTGGAGGGGGAAATCCATGCCCTGGAGTATGAAATTTTTCAGGACCTGCGCCAGCAGGTGGGTAAACAGGCCGACCTGATTCGCCAGGTGGCGGGGGCGGTGGCCGCCGCCGATGCGCTTTGTGGATTAGGAGAGGTGGCGGTATTCCAGGGCTACTGCTGCCCCACCGTCGACGCCTCCCGCACCGTGGCGGTCCAGGAAGGGCGCCATCCCGTGGTGGAACAACGCCTGCCCGCCGGCTTCTTCGTCCCCAATGCCACCTACCTGGGGGCGGTGCCCGCCGATCGCTCCGCCCCCCATCCCCAGGACCTGATCATTCTCACCGGCCCCAATGCCAGTGGCAAAAGCTGCTATCTGCGCCAGGTCGGCCTGATTCAACTGATGGCCCAGGTGGGTAGCTTTGTGCCAGCCCGCCAGGCCCACCTGGGTATCTGTGATCGGATTTTTACCCGGGTGGGGGCGATCGATGACCTGGCCACCGGCCAATCCACCTTCATGGTGGAGATGAACGAAACCGCCAATATCCTCAACCATGCCACCCCGCGATCCCTGGTGCTGCTGGACGAAATTGGCCGGGGTACCGCCACCTTTGACGGGTTAGCGATCGCCTGGGCGGTGGCTGAGCACCTGGCCCAGACCCTGCAGGCCCGCACCATCTTTGCCACCCACTACCATGAGCTGAACGAACTGGCGGGCCTAATCCCCACGGTGGCTAACTACCAGGTGACCGTCAAGGAAATGCCGGAGGAAATTATTTTCCTGCATCAGGTTCACCCCGGCGGAGCGGACAAGTCCTACGGCATTGAGGCCGGTCGACTGGCGGGGCTACCAGGGGTGGTGATCGACCGGGCTCGTCAGGTGATGGGGGAAATTGAACGCCACAGCACCATTGCCCTGGGGCTGCGGGGCAAGGGCTCCCAACCGCCGCCGCGATCTAGTAAGTCCCGTCCTGGTCATACAGACCAGATGGATCTGTTTTCCGGATGACCGCCCTACCCTCAGGGTGCTGGCCAAGGCCATGGTTTAGAATACCGTTAATAGGTTAGTTACGCTTCCCCGTTCATCGGCAGGGTGATGGCCGATATCCCTACTATTGTTCAATAATGGCCATGACTTTTCCTGTCGAGACTAACTGGGACGGGCTGGTGGATAGCCTGGGCGCCATCGAGGTGGTGCGTGACCCCCAACAGGTGGAGAAGCTATCTAAGGACAGCTATCACTTTAGCCCCCTACTGCAGGAGCAGTTGGGGGGGTATCGGGCGGACCTGGTGGTGCGACCGGCTAGCGAAGCGGAGGTGTTAACCGTGGCCCAGGTTTGTGGCCAGGCGGGGGTGCCGATCACGGTGCGCGGTGCCGGCACCGGCAACTATGGCCAATGTATCCCTCTCCAGGGGGGGGTGGTGCTCGATCTGACCCGCCTTAACCAGGTCCAGTGGGTTAACCCTGGGGTGGCCCGGGTGCAGGCCGGGGCCAAGCTGGCCGCCATCGATCGGGCCACCCGGGAGCTGGGCTGGGAACTGCGGATGTACCCCTCCACCTACCGCACCGCCACCATTGGCGGCTTTATTGCCGGGGGCAGCGGCGGCATTGGATCGATTACCTACGGTCAACTGCGCGATCGCGGCAACCTCCAGGCCCTGCGGATCGTCACCCTGGAGCCCTCCCCTCGCATTCTAGAGCTGCGGGGGGACGCCACCCAGCCAGTCAACCATGCCTACGGCACCAATGGCATTATTACCGAGCTGGAGATTCCCCTGGCCCCCGCCTACGCCTGGGCCGAGATCATCGTCACCTTCTCCGACTTTTTCACCGCCGCCGACTTTGGCCAGCGCCTGGGGGAATCGGACGGTCTGATCAAAAAACTGATTAGCATTTTCGCCTGGCCGGTGCCGAGCTACTTTGTAGGGCTCACACCCTACCTACCCCAGGGGCAAGCCGCCGCCCTGTTAATGGTGGCGGAACCCAGCCTGGAGCTGTTTGAAGAGCTAGTGCGGGCATACCAGGGCACCATCACCTACCGCCGCTCTGCCCAGGAGGCCAGTCGGGGCACCCTACTGGCGGAGTTCACCTGGAATCACACCACCCTCCACGCCCGCAGCACCGACCCCGGCCTCACCTACCTGCAGACGGTGTTTCCCTATGACCCCGACCAAGGGTTGGTGCGCCACTGCTATGACCATTTTGGTGACGAGGTGCAAATGCACCTGGAATACGTGCGGGTAGGGGGTCGGGTTTGCCCGGTGGGTCTGCAGGTGGTGCGTTACTCCACCCCGGAGCGGCTGCAGGAGATTATGGATTACCACGAAGCCCAGGGGGCCCTGATTGCTAACCCCCATACCTACATTCTGGAGGATGGCGGCATGAAGCAGGTGGACCCGGCCCAGGTTGAGTTTAAGGCCAGGGTGGATCCCCATGGTCTGCTCAACCCTGGCAAAATGCGGGGCTGGCTAGAGCGGACCGGGGCCCCCTAGGGGGCTGCCGTGGCCGCCAGTTGAATGTAGCCCAGGCTCTCCAATTGAGCTAGCACCTTCACCACACTTTCCTCAACGCTCTCCTGATCGGTGTGGCAGTGCACCTCGGGGTTGAGGGGGGGCTCGTAGGGGTCATCAATGCCGGTAAACTGCTTAATTTCTCCGGCCCTGGCCCGTTTGTAGAGGCCCTTAACATCCCGGTCTTCACAGACCTGCAGGGGGGCATCTACGTATACTTCAACAAAATCGTGGATGCGATCGCGCACCTCTGCTCGGATTTCCCGGTAGGGGGAAATGGCCGAGACCAGCACGATCACCCCATTGCGGGTGAGCAGGTGGGAGACAAAGCCAATGCGGCGAATGTTTTCGTCCCGATCTGCGCGGCTAAAGCCCAGGCCCTTGGTCAAATTGGTGCGGACAATATCCCCATCCAACACCTCCAGGCCGTAGCCCCACTGGCGCAGTTGGAACTCTACAGCCTGGGCAATGGTGGACTTGCCCGCACCGCTTAAGCCCGTAAACCAAACCGTCACTCCCCGTTGCTTTTGCATTACGTCCCTCATATTTCAGCGGGCCACCGCCCTGGTTCATCTTTGTTTACCATATCATCGAAGGGATACCCCCACCCCCATCCCTCCCTTCCCCTGGTCATGACCTTAATCACCCTGCGCCCAGAGGGGCTCTACTGCGAAAAGGGAGAGTTTTTCATTGATCCCTGGCGACCGGTAGACCAGGCCCTGATCACCCACGGCCACAGCGATCACGCCCGCCCCGGATCGGCCCAATATGTGGCGACCACGGCTTCGGTGCCGATTTTGCGACAGCGGCTAGGGCCGCAGATTCAGGGGCAGGGGGTGGAGTATGGCACGCCGATGAAATTCGGTCAAACCTGGGTGTCCTTCCATCCGGCGGGCCATATCCTGGGCTCCGCCCAAATCCGCGTGGAGTACAAGCAGGAGGTCTGGGTGGTATCGGGGGATTATAAACGCTGCGCCGATCCCTCCTGTAGCCCCTTTGAGGTGGTTCCCTGTCATAGTTTTATCACTGAGGCCACCTTTGGCCTACCGATTTATCGCTGGCAGAGTGGATCGGTCACCGCCCAGCAGATCTACCAATGGTGGCAGGCGGAACAGGAACGCCCCTCGATCCTGTTCTGCTATGCCTTAGGCAAGGCCCAACGGCTGTTGAGTGAATTGGGCCGATTGAGCGATCTGCCGATTTATCTCCACGGCGCCATCGCCAGCCTCACCCAACTCTACCGTGACCAGGGGGTGACCCTGGCCCCCACTCAGCCCACCAGCGCCATGCCCACCAGCTACGATTACCGAGGTGATCTGGTGTTGGCGCCCCCCTCCGCCTACCGCTCCAGTTGGATGAAGCGCTTTAAACAGCCCCGCACCGCCTTTGCCTCCGGTTGGATGGCGGTGCGGGGGGCACGCCGCCGCCAGGGCTACGAACGGGGCTTTGTCCTTTCTGATCATGCCGACTGGCCAGGCCTGATTCAAACCGTGCAGGACACCGGAGCGCAACGGGTCTACGTTACCCACGGTCAGACGGATGTGCTGTCCCGCTACCTGAGGGAGGTCTGCCATCTGGAGGCCGTACCCCTCAATCCCTACGCCCATTCCAGGCCTGTATGACAAGGATTCACGACACTTTCCCTGACTTTTAGCGGCGTAGCTTTGTGGTAAACATAAAAAAATCTTACGCAGACGCACAGCCTATCCATTGAACATCTAAACTGAAGCTGTGGCCTTAAGACTCTACCCTCGGCATTCAAGCTGAGCTTAATCTTTTCCATCTGGGCCCCTCTTTAGGGGTGTTTAGGTGAAAATCTGACCTCTGCCGAAGTATTAGCGTGCTGTATATCTTATCCTTTAGCAGGTTAATGAAGTATGTTGAGCTGTGATAGTCCGGAGGCGGCCCAGTGCGACTCCTGCATCCTTAGCGCCCTGGAACCCTCTCTAATGCAGAAGGTTGGTGATGAACCAGGCTGTAGTCAGATTCAGCAACTCCTAACCCTATTTCGGGAGGTGTTGAATCAACGAGCCATCCTCAGTCTCACCCTTGATAGACAGATCGAGGTTATCAGTCCCCTGGCGGAACAGTTTTTAGATCGGTATTTTAGCTACCAGAGGTCTAATAGTTTACCCTCCTCCCTAGATCGTTGGTTGAAACAGCAAATTTTACAATGTCTGTCTAACGAGGACATGCTATTTTCTGCCGCACCGCTGTCCATTGAGCAGTCTAAACAACTGCTGATTTATTGGATCCTGGATCGCAAAAAGGAGCAGATCTTTTTGCTACTGGAGGAAAGAGCCCTCCCTGCCTTTTCAATCTCGGCCCTGGAGTCCCTGGGCCTCACTCAACGAGAGGCGGAGGTGTTGTTCTGGGTTGCCAGGGATAAGAGTAATGGCGAAATTGCTAAAACCCTGGATTGCTGTGAAGGCACGGTGCGAAAGCACCTGGAGCATCTTTACAAGAAACTAGAGGTGCAAACCCGCCTGGGGGCGGTGATGACTGCCCTGGAACGGTTAGGGCTCCTGCGGGCATAGGTTGTGGCAATTGAGCCAGCGGTGGAGATCGCTGCCATGAACCTGACAATCACTCCAGGGGTAGTATGGAGTGGGGGAGAAACCACAACAGGATAATCGTACAGGTTGCCATGGAGCAGCCGAGATCGGTGAGGGCGCAGCCATGCCATACAGCAGTTTTACGTTGGCGAAAGTCAAGAAAGAGTTTGGCTTAACCACGGTGGAAGCCGGACGGTTCTTGCCGCCGATTGAACCGATCGCTCCCAGTCCTCGCTTGCAAGCCGTGTTGGAAGATTTACCCTGGGCGATCGCGGTGGGCTCGGAAAAGGCAAAGTCTGAAGGGATTATTTACCCCGTTTTGCAGGAGGTGAGGAGGATTGCGAATCAGCCAGTGAGTCTCTTTTCCGGTCGAGATTTCACCGTGGATGTGGACACTCTAGTTTGGACTAACTGTTATCCAGCGTTGCCCAACTGGATAGCATGAAAAACTTGCTCAACCCCTCATCGGGGTTGAACCAAAGGGATTGGCTGTAAATATCCTCGAACCTAAGCTGCCGTTGG
>JBEIGU010000157.1:0-8566 GCA_040381765.1 Leptolyngbya sp. | reverse complement strand
TGACTTCGTTTGAGTCCTTTGCGTCCCCAAAATCCACCAATTCTGGTGGATTTTGAAGGGTTCGGTTCCCCCGGAATTGGGGGCTGGGGGGCGGTTTGTCGCTGATTGGGTTAGATTTGATCACTTGTGTGTACACCGTAGCTTGCCAAGGGGGGGTACAGTGTCAACTCATACAGCCAGGCGCTGGGGGGTAGGGCTGAGCAATGGGGTGTCTCACTCTATGGAAAACCGCCATATCACAGAGGACTTCACAGTTGTAGCCGTAAGCCAATAGCAGACGGCGAAGGCTAGACAGAACGCCTACCTAGCAGGTACTTTGACCGATAAGCGTTGTCTTAAACGCTCTGATCAAAGCAAAATTATCTATGGTTCTTCAACCTTCCCCAGCCAGGATAGCGACGCTAGTTTCCCTCAGTGGCAATCGGTCGTTAGGGGCTGAGCTGTGGGCGTTCAACGCTTATGTTGAGGACGGTTAGAGAGGGGCTAGGGTATTTTGATGTTAGCTTCCAGGCTACAGCTGTTGAGACCTAGTCTGACTGGCTTTACTACCCTAGGGTCTGGGGCCTATGGCTTAGACTAGTCACTAGTGTAGATAGATAACTTTTTAGCAAAATTATAATTTCGAGGACTTTGTCTGCCATGAAAGCCATGATTTTGGCGGCCGGAAAGGGCACCCGGGTACGCCCGATCACCTACACCATTCCTAAACCCATGATTCCTCTGATGCAAAAACCCGTGATGGAGTTTTTGTTGGAGCTACTACGCCAGCATGGCTTTAATCAGATTATGGTCAACGTCAGTCACCTGGCCAACGAAATCGAGGGGTACTTTCGTGACGGTCAACGATTTGGGGTGGAAATTGGCTACTCCTTTGAGGGCCGCATCGTAGACGGGGAACTGGTGGGGGAAGCAGTGGGTTCTGCCGGGGGCATGCGCAGGATTCAAGACTTTTCCCCCTTTTTTGACGATACCTTTGTGGTGCTCTGTGGGGATGCCCTGATCAATCTCAACCTGACCGAGGCGGTTCGACGCCACCGAGAGAAGGGGTCCATTGCCACCATCATCACTAAAACCGTTCCCCTGAAGCAGGTGCCTAGCTACGGGGTTGTGGTTACCGATGACAACGGGCAGGTCAAGTCCTTTCAGGAAAAACCCGCCGTTGAGGATGCCCTCAGTACGGAAATTAATACCGGGATTTACATCTTTGAACCTGAGGTGTTTGACTACATTCCCTCAGGGGTCCCCTTTGACATTGGCAGTGATCTGATGCCTAAGCTGGTGGCAAACCAGGCTCCCTTCTATGCGATCCCCATGGAATTTGAATGGGTGGACATCGGTAAGGTACCCGACTACTGGCAGGCCATTCAAGATGTCCTGACCGGGGTGGTTAACCTGGTGGACATCCCGGGGCAGGAAATTTACCCGGGGGTCTATGCTGGACTCAACGTCAAGGCCAACTGGGATAAGGTTCATATCGAAGGGCCTGTCTACATTGGCGGTATGACCCATATTGAGGATGGTGCCACCATCATTGGCCCCAGCGCCATTGCCAACAATTGCGCTATTTGCAGCGGGGCGATCGTCGATAAAAGTGTCATCTTCGAATACTCCCGCATTGGTCCCGGGGTGCGGTTGGTAGACAAGCTGGTGTTTGGTCGCTACTGCGTCGATAAAAGTGGTGCCTCCATTGACATGAAGGCCGCCGCCCTAGACTGGCTGATTACCGATACCCGTCAGGACTTTCCCCTGGAACCCCCCCTGGAACACCAGGCGATTGTGGAGCTACTCCAGCAACATGCTTAGGTTCTCTGGCTTCTCCGATCCTCTATTGGCAGAAAACCGAACCGCCCTAGACCGTTGACTTTGCTAGGCTAGAGCTAAGTGTTAGGAGGTATGCCATGGCGGCCACGGGCTTCAAGGATTACTACGCCCTGCTGGGGGTCAGTCGAACGGCCTCAACCGATGAGATTAAGCAATCCTTCCGGAAGTTGGCCCGGAAATATCACCCTGATGTGAATCCGGGAGATAAGGCGGCTGAAGCCAGGTTTAAAGAGGTCAGCGAGGCCTACGAGGTGCTGTCGGACCCCGACAAGCGCAAAAAATATGATCAGTTTGGCCAATACTGGCAGCAGGCTGATCGAGCCGGCGGAGCAGCCTATGGTGGCAGCCCTGGGGATTTTGGCGGTTTCGACTTCAGTGCCTACGGCAGCTTTGATGAGTTTATTAATGAATTGCTGGGTCGCTTCGCCGGGGGATCCCCTGGAGGGCGTACCCGTGGTTATTCCTACGGCGGTGGTAGTGGGTTTGGCTTTGATACCGGGGTGCCCTCCCAGTCCGCTGATCAGGAGGCTAACATTAGCCTCAGCTTGAGTGAGGCCTTCCACGGTACCCAAAAGCGCCTGCGGATTGGTAACGATGAGGTGGAGGTGAGAATTCCGCCCGGAGCTAAACAGGGTAGCAAGGTGCGGTTAAAGGGCCGGGGGCAGCTTAACCCCTACACCAAACAGCGGGGGGATATCTACCTGGTGGTACAACTCAGCCCCCACCCCCTCTTTAAGTTGGAGGGTGATAATCTGATCTGCGAGGTCCCCATCACCCCCGATGAAGCGGTTTTGGGAGGCAAGATTGAGGTGCCCACGCCGGATGGCAGTGTGTCGATGAATTTGCCTGGGGCGGTGAAGTCGGGGCAAACCCTGCGGTTGCGGGGCAAGGGGTGGCCCAGTCCCAGGGGCGATCGCGGTGATCAACTGGTCAAAGTGGTGATTACTCCACCCGCCCAACCCACCGCCGAAGAACGGCAACTCTACGAAAAAATCCGTGATAGCCGCCGCACGAATCCTCGCCAAACCCTCTTGAATCAGCGGCTTTAGCCACCTGGGCAAGCCCTGGCTCCAGGACCCGTTGATGACCCCCGGGCATAAGGTGGTAGGATAAATATGGTTAAGGGCATGTAGCTCAGTGGATAGAGCACTAGATTCCGGTTCTAGGTGTCGGGGGTTCGAATCCCTCCATGCTCGTCGGTGAAGATTGAAGACCTGGGTCTTCAATCAAGGTCTTCCCCCCCCCCCGGCGGGATCGAGGTAGGAGTTGATGATCTGACCATCCGCCATGGTAATAATTCGCTGACTGTGGCGAGCCACCTCCAGGGAATGGGTGACCATGATAATGGTGATTTCTTGTTGGTGCAGGGCTCGGAAAATGTCCAGGACTTCACTGGCAGATTGGGAGTCAAGGGCCCCGGTGGGTTCGTCTGCGAGCAGCAGCACAGGGCGGGTGACAATTGCCCGGGCGATCGCCACCCGTTGCTGCTGCCCCCCCGACAACTGGCTCGGTCGTCGGTCGAGGCGGTGTTCTAGCCCCAGGTAGCGTAGGGCGGCGATGGCCCGACGACGGCGTAGACCAGGGGCAAGACCGGCGTACATGAGGGGCAAAATCACGTTGTCTAAGGCGGTGAGATTCGGCAATAGCTCGTAGCGCTGGAAAACGAAGCCAATTTTGCGGTTGCGCACCCGAGCCAGTTGGGTCTTATTGAGTCGGGAGACGTCCACCCCATCCAGCCAGTAGCGACCATGACTGGGGCGGTCTAGACAGCCGATCAGGTTCATCAAGCTGGACTTGCCGGAGCCTGATTGCCCCATGATGGCGCAATATTCCCCCAGGTTAACCGACAAATTAATGCGATCGCAGGCCCTTACCGCCGCCTCACCCCGACCGAACACCCGGGAGATATTTTCTAAGGCGACAATTTCCCTGGTCAACCCTGTCGGTGCAGGCCTGGGGGAGAATGCCGGAGTATCGGCCCTGATCGGCGGGTCTGCCCCTAGTTGTTGCTCAATTGCCATCTGGGTTCTGCCCCATTCTGTAAAAAAATGTAATAGAAGCTACCCTTAAACCCGTCTAGATTAACAATTAAGGTGTTTAAAAAATAATCTAGCTATCAGTGAGACCATCAGCATGACTAATTTATCAACCGAGCTGCGGGAAGGCACCAAGAAAGCCCACACCATGGCCGAAAATATGGGGTTTGTGCGCTGCTTTTTGCGAGGAGTGGTAGAAAAAAACTCCTATCGTAAGCTGGTTGCTAACTTCTACTTTGCTTACAGCGCCATGGAGGAAGAGCTAGAGCGCCACAAGCACCACCCGGTGGTCTCCACCGTTCATTTCCCCGAACTCTATCGTCGGGCTGCCCTGGAGTCGGACCTGGCCTATTACTACGGCTCCAACTGGCGTGATCAAATCACCACCACCGCCGGCGGCCAGGCCTACGTGGATCGGATTCGTCAAGTGGCCAACAGCCAATCGGAACTGCTGCTCAGCCACTCCTACACCCGTTACATCGGCGATCTCTCCGGTGGTCAGATCCTCAAGACCATTGCCCAACGGGCCATGAATCTGAGCGATGGGGAGGGTAGCGCCTTCTACGAGTTTCCCGAGATCTCTGATGAAAAGGCCTTCAAGGCCCGCTATCGCCAATCTATTGACCAGGCCCCGGTGGATGAGGCCCAGATCGCCCAGATCGTCCAGGAGGCCAATGATGCCTTTGGTCTCAATATGGTGATGTTCAAGGAGCTAGAGGGCAGCTTGATTAAGGCGATCGGCCAGATGCTGTTTAATAGCCTCACCAGTCGCAACCGCCGCGGTAGCACCGAGTTAGCCACGGCGGATTAGGCTGGCGGCTCGAATGGTATCCCGATAGGCTAGGATTCCCTGGGCGGGGCCTCCCTGCTAGTCAACCAGTTGCGTTAACATTTCTTTAAGATTACCTCTGGTTTGCTCTTTCTACGGGTTTCCCAAGCTATGGATTCTGCAGATTCTGCCTCCCTCCAGTCCCCTGGCCGGCACCCCCTGCTGTTGGTTGCGCCTTTTTTCCTTTGGGGCACAGCCATGGTGGCCATGAAGGGAGCCCTACCCCACACGGCACCTTTTTTCCTGGCCACCCTACGGCTTGTGCCCGCCGGCCTGGTGGTACTGCTGGCGACCCGCTGGCTGGGGCGACCCCAGGCCATCCCCTGGCGGGGGTGGCTCTGGATAGCCCTGTTTGCCCTGGTGGATGGTACTCTGTTTCAAGGGTTTTTGGCCACGGGCCTGGAGCGTACCGGGGCGGGCTTGGGTTCGGTGATGATCGACTCCCAACCCCTGGCGGTGGCGGTCATGGCCCGAGCCCTATTTGGCGAGCAAATTGGTGGCCTGGGTTGGATCGGCTTGCTCTGGGGCATCCTGGGCATTAGCTTGCTGGGGTTGCCCACGGATTGGTGGCTCTCCCTGTTCCAGGGTCATGGCCTGCCCCTGGCGGACCTGGGGCAAAATGGGCAAGGCTGGATGTTGCTGGCGGCCCTATCCATGGCCCTGGGGACAATTTTAATTCGCTATGTGGCCCGCCAGGTTGACCCGGTGGTGGCCACGGGCTGGCACATGGTGTTGGGGGGACTACCCCTCTATGGTCTGTCCCTCTGGTGGGAACCCCATCCCTGGCAAGGGCTGACCTGGATGGACTGGGGGGCGATCGCCTACTCCACCCTGCTGGGTAGTGCCCTGGCCTACGGTATCTTCTTCTTTCTAGCCGCCCAGGGCAACCTCACCAGCCTCAGTGCCCTCACCTTTCTCACCCCGGTGTTTGCCCTATTATTTGGCAACCTGTTTTTAGCAGAACGGTTGACCGCCCTACAGTGGTTGGGGGTGGGCCTGACCCTGGTGAGTATTTACCTGATCAACCAGCGCCAAACCCTAACCCGAGGCTGGCAGCGGCGGCTCCAGAGTGGCCTGGCCCCTAGGCCAGCACCCCCCTCCGAAGATAACGGAGCTGCGCAGGAGCCCTAATCCCTAGGTCCGCCTTAGGGTGGCCAGGGTGATCGGCGTCAGGGGCTGCCAGCGGTGCAAACGGCCCACCTCCACGCTGTGGCTGATCTGCAGCTGGCGCAGCTCCAGGTGCCAGGGGCAGGCTGGTGGTTCCCCCTGGTCGCCGACCCAGGTGATCAACCCCTGCAGATGTTCCAGGGTGGCCAGGGCCAGGACGATCTGGCCCTGGGGCAGCAGAGCAGAGCCACAGTGATCCAGGATGGGGCCCAGACCCCCGCCGCTACCGCCAATGAAGACCCGGTCGGGGGCGGGCAATGCGGTCAGGGCATCCGGGGCAGCACCGTGGATAATGTGAAGATGGCCATCGCCCAGGCGCTGGCGGTTGCGGTCGATCAGGGTGACCCCGGCCAGGGTTTTTTCGATCGCGTAGACCCTAGCCTCGGGGCAAAGTCGATTAATCTCAATGCTGACGGAGCCGGTGCCGGCCCCAATGTCCCAGATCACCTGGTGGGGCTGCAGGGCTAAATCCGCCAGAATCTGAATGCGAATATCCCGCTTTGTGATCAGACCAGGGCGATCGCTAAAACTGTCAAAGGCCCGATCCGGCAGCCCAAACCAGGGCAGGGCCTGCTCCCCAGGGGGGTGGGGTAGGCGTTGTAACACCACCACATTCAGCCCTGAAAAGTCCCGTCCCTGGACATTTTCCGGCGTCAGGTCATGGATCTGTTCCTGATCATCCCCGAGGTTTTCACAGACCCACAACCGGTAGCTACAGGGTAGGGCCAGATCCAGGATCAGCCGCCCCAGGCAGGCCGGGCTGTGGCTGGGGTCCGTCAGCACCGCCAATAGCTCATCCCCGCGGCGGAGGGCGGTCACCAGAGCCTCCACCGACCGACCATGGGCACTCACCAGGGTGGCGCCCTGCCAGGGCAGCTTCAGACGGCTAAAGGCCAACTGCATGGCACTCACCTGGGGGTGAAAGGTGAGGCTATCGGCGGGTAGGTGGGCCAGCAACAGGCGGCCCAGCCCAAAAAATAGGGGATCGCCGGAGGCCAGGATCACCACCAACCCAGGATCGGCTTGGGCAAGCCAGCGCTGCAGCGCCGCCATGGCCTCCCCCAAATCCTGCAGGGGCCAGGTTTGGGCAGTAACCTCGGGAAAGTAGCTGAGCTGGCGGGGGCTGCCCACCAGCAGGCTGGCCTGATCGATCAGACTGAGCAGGGGTTGAGGCAGACCTGATCTGCCCTCCAGGCCCACCCCCACCACCTGAATTGGGGTCATGGCTGCTGCTCCCAGGCCAGCACCACCAGGGCATTGAGAATCGCCGCCGCCACCGCCGATCCCCCCTTGCGGCCCTCCACCCGAATTTGGGGTACCGTCAGTTGGGCCAGGCGCTGTTTAGCGGTCTCCACCGCCACAAACCCCACCGGTGCCCCGATCACCAGGGCAGGCTGGACCCTGCCGGCGGCGATCTGATCCGCCAGGGCCAGCAGGGCGGTGGGGGCATTGCCGATCACCACGATGGCCCCGGGTGCCTGGGCCAGACCCCGTAGTAAGCCCACCTGGGTACGGGTTTGCCCCGGGTCGGGCCCTTCCCCCAGGGTCACCGCCGTCAAGATCGGGTTGGCGAAGGTCCGACCCACCAGACCCGCAATCCCCTGGCGCACCATGGTGACATCCACCAAAATTGTCGTACCGGCTTGCAGGGCCGCCACTCCCCCGGCGATCGCCCCAGGGCTAAAACGCACCAGGTCCTTAAACTCAAAATCGGCGGTGCTATGGATGACTCGCCGCACCACGGCGTACTCCGTTGGGCTCAGCTGATGCGGGCCCACCTCCTGATCGATCAGGGCAAAACTCTCCGCCACAATGGGGCTTTCCGTGAGCTGGGCCATAGTCACCTGGATAGACTGATTTTTCTCCATAGCCGCCAGGGCGGTACTGCCGCTCCGCTAATCCGGATCACACCCAGGCAACGGGGCCAGATAGCCACGGCGACCCCTGACGCCAGATCCTGAAGTCCTGAGTGCGGATGTTGGTTGACTGACAAAACTCTCAACGCTGACGGCTAGAAGCCGCGCCTAGACAGGCAAAACCCGCCTACGCGGGTTATGAGCCAGTCGGCGAAGGCCGACTTCGTCTGTATAGCAGCGGTTTGAACCGCCGTGAGGCAATGTTTTGTCAGTCAATCAGATGCGGATGGAGCCGGAACCGCTTACCATGAAAGCAGGTTCTATCCTAGCAGGGTATAGCTTTAGCCCAAACCCTGGGCTCAGAGTTGATCGGCTGATGCCTGACCTGGCTGGCCTCCAGCACCGGATGGAACCCTGCCCCCGCCTTACTTGCCCCCGCCTTACTATGCTCATTCGTCAGTTACAGGATTGTCCGGAATTTGTTGCTGGAGATGGTACCCAGCTACGGGAGTTACTCCATCCCGACAAGCAGGACCTGGCCCTGGGCTACAGCCTGGCCCACGCAATTTTGCCCGTCGGACAGGTGTCTACCCCCCATGCCTTAACCACCTCAGAGGTCTACTACATCCTGTCGGGCACTGGGGAAATGCACATTGATGAAGAAATCAGCACCGTTGGCCCCGGGGATGCGGTTTATATTCCCCCCAATGCCCGGCAGTACCTGCGCAACAATGGTTCCGAGCCGATTGTCTTTATTTGCATCGTCGATCCGGCCTGGCGAGTGGAGGACGAAACCGTCTTTGATCCTGTTTAACTGACCGAGATCATCCCAACGTTGTAAGTTTGCCCTCATCCCC
>JBEIGU010000156.1:0-8606 GCA_040381765.1 Leptolyngbya sp. | reverse complement strand
GTCTCGGTCTTCCCTTGGGCTCCGGAATGGTGGAAAGTGCCTGTAAGTGGCTGATTCAGCAGCGCTTCAAGGGTGTCGGTATGCGCTGGAGTGAGGATGGCTTTAACCATCTTCTCTTGCTCAGGTTAGCTTGGGCTAATCATCGGTTTGATGACCTCTTTCCCTCCGTTCCTAACCCCCTAACCGACCCCTCCCCTAACCTTTAGATACGCCCGTTGAACCATAGACTGGTTAAGGCCAGATCGGTATCCATAGTTCATTCCATACATTTCATCTAGATCGTAGGAATGCTTTAGCTGTAGAAGTCCACTGGTGGGACACCATACTAATTTCAGGGGTCCTTCAGTGACTGGATCATTTATATTTCTAGGAAAAACTCCTGTTAAAGACTGAAAACCTAAATCAAGAACGTCAATAAGATTTTTACTATTGCTAACTCGACAAGCCGAAATCTCAGTGCTATTCATATAGAAATAAACCTCCATTAGGATATTGAAAACTAGTAAGTTCGTAACTACTCAGAAAGTGCTGGTAGTAGCAGGATCCGTAGGCTAACTTCTAGATTGCTACAGTCACCTTTTACGCCACCGCTTTGGCTCGAATTACATCGACATCCGGTAGCGGCGGTATTCGATGATCACCATGAATGTGAGAGGGCACTGGTCTCTGCCTGCGCCTGAGGGCAGTGAGATTACCTTGGAAGGGGATGAGTTTTACCCTCGCGTCGGCGAGAACCGTTCGACTCAGCTCACGGCAGGCCTTCCCCCCCTCTGAGAGTTTAGGCTGGACGTTGACCTTTTTGGAGCGGCAGAGCCGCTACTGGGTGACGGCGCCGGCGGGGCGAAAAGATGAGACCCTATTCACCCAAGGAACTCAGGACACGTGGGCATGGGCACAAGAGGCCAGTACCCTCCGCTGGTTCACGGACGGGGAACGGCGCTATAAGAAAGCCCTCTGGCCGTTGGCCAGTGAGCGGTTGCCAAACCAGGGTTTGGCGGCTACCTATCCCTTCCGCAAAGTCTGGCGTGAAGGCTTGGAAGTGGCCATCAAGATTAAGGGTTCCCAAGGTCAAGGGCGGGTCGTCTGGCTCAACGTGGATCATCCTTTCACCGCCCTGAAATTGGGTACGCCCCCACTGGGGACTCCAGGGCAAGAGGACCCCCGCGATGGCCATGGGCTTCACGACCCGCCCCATCTCGATGGCCGAATACTCAATTCCACAGGCTTTGAAGCCCTCCTACTTTAACGATCCAGTACCAGCTGCCTTTACCAACAGCTAAGGGTGAAACCTTAATTTCTTAGTAAGCCTCTGAAGGCTTACGATGAATTCAAACTAAGAAAATAGAGCTTCTTTTATTAGAATGAAGTAGTCATATAAGTTCGCACTGAGAGGATAGCCATTCCAAAAGACAACATTATAGGCTTTTCCCACAGCACTCTCACCAATTTGCTGTGTTCTCACCATAATATATATGAAATTGGCGGTTTGAAGTAAAATATAAAACAATAAAACGTACGCAGGCATGAGCCTTTTCACACCAGATCTCAATAAACCTGACATGAAAAACGAGTACATAAAAAATCCAGGCAGAAAACGAAGATACATGGACATCCTAATACCAATCGCAAGAAATCCCGATATTATGAATTCTGATAAAATAGTATAGACAGTGAAAAACGATAGAATCAGAAATGATAAAAACCATGCAATATAATTAGAAGATCTAATTTTTTGATGAAAACTTTCTAACGTATACCAAAACAATATTAATGAAGGAGATATAGAAAGATAAGAGTAAAGACGTTGTAACCCCCCATACTTATGAGTAGATCCTATTGCATAGCTGTACGATTCAAAAGTATCGATCGAACTAACGACATAATAAAATAAATAGTTAATGAATGGAAATGCTAAAAATAGTATGAAAATTACAAAAGTTTTAAATAATTTTCTAATCTTCGTCAGGGAAGATATTCTATTTAACGGTAAAGATAAAAATATAGGTATGGTGAAAATAACTGAGCTAGAATGCGTTTGAAACGCTAAAAGTGAAAGACCGATTTTAAGCCATAGTTTGGAAGTATGCAAAGCTGGAACGATAAAAATAAGTGAATAAAATTGTCTCATAGGCATTAAATGGAAGAGATAAGAGTTTCCAGTTACATTAATGAAAATAATTAATGGAGCAATTTCTGGAAATATGAGTATTGAATAAAGAGTAAATACTGTATTTATTGTAAGCGACTGAATAAATAAAAACCAAAGCCCTGATCTTACCTCTCCTAATGAGAGGTAGTAGGGAAGAATGAATGAAATAGGCTCAATTCCCTCCGTTGGTGCTTCAAAATTTGGTCTACTTGATACCACATCAAACAAGCTCATATTAACTTCTGTATCAAGATAGTGACTAATAGAAGTGCAGTAAGCAGTTGTTGTAAAAATTACCACTACTACAAGTAGTAAATTTGTTTTTGGACTTTTTCCTTGAAAAATTTTATTTGATAAAGATGCTTGGCCGTAAATTAATAATGGGATTAATCCTAGGATAGGACAGACAATCCATAATAATATCCCAAGTACTAATAAAGCTAAGCCTGTTGAACTATAAATAGATGAAAATATTGAGTGAATAATTCCTAGCTCACCACTAGGTCTAATAAGTCTGCTGAAGAAAAGTCTTTGCTTAGGAGTGCTTTTAACGAGCGATGGATAGTTCATAGACTATTTAGAATATGGTAAAAGAAAGTTAAACACCCATAAAACAAAAATTCTTAAGGATCATCTTTATATTTCTTATAAACAGCATCATAAACTCGACGATACTCATAAGCTATTCTCTTGGGCGACCATTTATCCTGTGCTCGCTGACAAGCAGAACGACTAAGAATATTATTGCGATTTTGATCGCCCAATACTTGTTTTATGCCTATGGCTAAATCGTTTGTATCAAAAGCCTGGGCCAAGTAACCAGTCTTCAAATGGTCAACAATATCTGGTAGCCCTCCGACTTTAAAGGCAATTACCGGCGTGCCACAGGCATGGGCTTCTAATCCTGTATTGGGTAGGTTATCTTGCCGGGATGGAATCACCATGGCATCCGCAGCGCTATAGAGCACTCGCAGGCTGAGGGGATCCTGCAGGCGGCCCATGTAGTGAACCGGAAAACCCAAATCCATCGGCTGTTTAGGCTCTCCCTGGCCAAACACAACCAGCTCTAGGCCATCAATTTCTCCCCGCAAGTGATCTAGGGCGGCAGTGAGTAGGTCAAACCCCTTGCGGGGGTCACCCGTACCACCACTCGCACCAAAGAGAAGTAGGGGAACATCCTGGGGAAGATTGAGTAATTGCCTGGCTAAGCCCTTTTCCACCGGTTGCCAGAGGTCCGTATCAATGGGGTAGGGAATCACCGTCACCGGCCAATCCCCCATCAGGGCGCTTTTGCCGACTGCGTCGGCCAACCATTGGCTAGGGGTAACGATTTGAAACGGTTTCCGCCAGTGCCTTCGCTTACGATGCCAGGTCCAGCGATTCAGGTCAAACCCACCTTCGTAGCTAGGACGGTTGTGCTGCCAGTAGCCCTCTTGCCAACGGTGGTCGTTGGTGTAATGCTCTGCCCCGCAAAAGGCCCACATATCGTGGAGAGTCCACACCATGGGCTTGCGAAGTTTACCAATATCGGCAATGGACATCATCTCTCCATTGACCCAGTGCAAATTAATGATGTCAGCCCCCGTAGCCTTAATCCGTTGCGGCCAGGTGGAGGGGACAAGAGCTGTAGAGTGAGCGCCAAGCTCAGTGGTTTGCAGCCCCTTACTTAGGAAAGACGCGAGATAGGGCCTGATGTAGGCCATCTGCCTGGCTAAGGCGGTCTTGGGCCGTTGCACGGTCCAGTCTCCGGAAGTAGCGTTGTTAACCGCCATGGTGGAGTCGATGCCCTGGCTCCTGAGGGCCTTGTGAATGCGATAGGTGGCAATAGCCGCTCCCCCACTCAGGTCAGAATGGCTAACGTGTACTACTTTCATCAGACTTTTTCAGAAGTATAACGAGGACATGAAACCCAACTATTTTAGGCTCTTCCGAGCTTTTAATGAACTTGATGAAACGATTGTTCCCCTAGGTTTAGCTTATCGTCACTCAGGTGCCAATAAATCGCTTGGCGAGTAGATTTAAGTTATTTCTACCGTACATCTGTCGCTTCAGGATCTTCAACTTTTTGCTCAAGCAGACTGTCTCAAAATTATTGAACATTCCGAAGCTACGGGCATTCTCTAAAAAGACATAAGCTTGATACCGAGTGATTTAGATCATCAAATGGCTGGCACTGAAATAGACTGTGGATGGGCAAAACTGTAAGGAACGCTACCGAGTTCATGATGATAAATGTTATAACCGCCCAATGGTTGGATAGAAACATTCTTATCGTAAAGAGCAGCAGACCAACAAAATGTAGAGTTGCTTTGAATAATATTTTTTGCTAGAAATAGAGCGACCCAAGCTTCTATGGCAGATCCATTATGAACTAATACATTTTCGTCTACGAAAAATTTCTCTAATGTCTGAGGCTCGTCAGAAAATAGGTAGAAAGTCAAATCGCTTCCTAACTGTTTTTTGATTTCGCAAATAGAATTCTCATAATAACATTGTGTAAGTTTTATACTTTTTTTGAAAACCCACTTTAAATGATTTGAAAAGTCTGTTCCTCTAAAGTGAACTGCTACTGATTTCTCATCTGCTATCCCTGGAATATCACTCAAGACCTTTTGAACTAGTGAAGCGCTAGGCCTAAGATATTTTTGAACTTGATCTAAACTTGGCATTAGGAGATAGTCAAAGAACCAACCTCTTATCATAATGTCACGATCCGGTAACTGACTTCTTTCGAGAAAGTCTAAGTTGTACTCATAATATCTTTTTGAATCTCTTATTACAGATTTTAGATATCTGTTTTTGATAGAATTTTTTTTACCTATCGCATTTAATAGGCTATTTTGTATCCAATAAGGCTCTGTTTCAACATAGTAAAAATCATCGATCCTCTCAGGCGGGGGGAAAAAATCACAATTAAAATCAAAAATTTTATTCACATTTATATTTTCATAAAAAGCAGGTACACGATTTTTTTTCTCTGCCAGATTAATCAAAAAATACATATGTAAAATTTTGTTTCCTAATGCACCATGTTTATACCGATCATAATAAAAACTATCAAAATCACTATATATCTTATACACGAAAAACTCTCCTATGATTATCTCAAGTCAAAACTTTTTTGATTTTCCTAGCTAATCTTTCTATCAAGTTTCTCTGCTTAAAAGCCTCTCTTTCAAAGGCTAAGTCGAGTTTGATATTTCTATAAATAGAAGATGGAAAGGTGAGGGGGAAATCAATATTGTATCTAGGCATATTAGAGTAACTACCTACTTTCTCTTCCGTGTGGGTGGCATCTGCTCCATAGCCTATGTTAGATATTAGATTTTTTGTGGGGGAAACGTGTAAATATCCGTTGGAAAGCAGATGCCAGGTAAAGGGATAATCCCATGTATCTATCTTGCCCTCCGCAGTTGTTTTAAGACTGGAAAACCAATACTGCCTAGCTGGCCTAGTTATGTAGGTTTTCCATACTATGGACTTTGCCTCTTGCACGGAGAAGTTTGACATACTAACATCAAAATCCTTCCATACTCTTTTCCATGTAGCCCAACCCCAAATATAGGGGTTAATGGTGAAGTATATTGATTCAGTATGATTAAATCTATCGAAGTGGTAATACGATCCACAAATTATGCCAATTTCAGAAGAATCTCTATATTTTAGCAAAGTATCTTGACAAAAGTGAAAGAAGGACTGACCCGGCACACAATCATCTTCTAAAATAATACCTTCCTCTTCATGATCGAAAAACCAGGAAATAGCTGTAAAAACAGCCTTTTTGCAACCTAAGTTTTCTTTCTGAAAAAGAGTTTTTATCTCACATGGCCAATCTACTTGCATTGCAATAGATCTGACCTCTTGACAAAGTATGTCCTCTCCCATCTTGTCAATACGCGGGCCGTCTGCTGCAATATATAGCCTTTCTGGCTTAGCCTTACGAATAGCTTTAAATACTTCCTTTGTAGGGTTGGGACGATTAAACACTAGCAATAGAACTGCTGTGGTTAAGGATGAAGTATTATTTTCTATCATAAACGATATGTAAAATCAGAAACGATTTGTAAATTTCCCAATACAATCTACCAACTTGCTTAAGTCGTCTTCTGAGTAAAAAGGAGATAGTCCTAGATAAAATCCTTGAGAGTGAACTAGGTCAGCTCCAGGATAACTATCCTCGCTAAAAAATGAAAAAACCTTAGAGACTGGATGTTTTGCGATATTACCCGCAATAATAGGTCGAGTTTCAACACCCTGTAATTCAAGATATTGAACAATATCATCACGGGTAAAAGGTGCTTCAGAGGAGACCATAATCGGTAGACAGAACCAAGTCGGTGTAGCTTTCGAGCTAAAAACTGGGCAAGACAAAAATGGTTGAGAGTCAATAAACTCAAAGAAAAAGTTGGCTAACTTTACTCGTTGATCATTAAACTCAGGCAGTTTCTTAATCTGGTGAAGTCCAAACCCAGCTTGTAGATCTGTGGGACGTAAGTTGAACCCCCAATTAACAAATGCGTAGCGTGGATCAACATCGTAATTTTCTAACTGGTGATAGGTTGGATCAATATTTCTAACCCAGCCGTGAGCCCTTAAAACTTTAAGCTGATCTGCTACCTGATTGTTAGAGCAGGCAATCATACCTCCCTCCATAGTAGTCATGTGGTGAGAGAAGAAGAAAGAATAACTTGCTCCAATACCGAAATTACCAACTTTTATACCGTTCCACTCTGCACCGAGAGCCTCGCAGCAGTCTTCTATAATTATTAAGTTATAGCTTCTGGCAATTTCACAGATTCGATCCATGTCGCATGGATTTCCCATAACGTGAACGACAAATATTGCCTTTGTAGAGGATGTAACTTTACGTTCTAAGTCATCAAGATCAATATTAAGCGTCTTAGGATCAACATCAACTAATCGAACCCTATATCCCGCCATCATCGCTGACCAGATCTGAGTTGGCCAAGTTACTGCAGGAATCAGAATTTCCGCTCCAGGCTCAATGATTGGACTTAACGGGTTACTCAACAAGAAACACAATAGTAAGTCAGCAGACGAACCACTATTCACCATTACGCTGTCTGAGCAATTTTGATAATTGGAGAACTGACGTTCGAATTCTAAAGTTTTCTCCCACATAGTTGTGCGGAAGCTGCATAAGGAATCTATTGCTTCTAAAATTTCATCGACTCCATAGGTAGCAACACTTAAAGGATACCAATAGCGACGAGGTTTAGCTTCATTAATACGACTAGATGAATCTAGTAAGAGTTCAATTACACCCTCTAGCTTTCTAGTATCATTATTATTGAATTTCATTTGATTTTACCTTCGGATTTTAATTGGTTGTACTCAACAATCATCCTTTCAATACCTGACTTTAGATCGACTTGATTGTGAAATCCCATAGCTTCGATCTTGTGAATATCAAGACATTTCCTTGGCATGCCATCAGGTTTTGTCTCATCCCAGCTTATTTCACCTGTATAGTCAACTTGAGTTGCTATCAGTCTTGCTAAATCTTTGATAGATATATCTTTCCCACTACCAAGATTTATAATGTCAGGAGTGTCAGCGTAAGACATTAGGAAAATCAGAGCTCTTGCTACGTCATCAACATGGATAAACTCTCTCTTTGCTGTACCAGTGCCCCACAAAGTCACACAGGACTTATTTTCATCTTTAGCATCCACAAAACGTCTGACTAAAGCAGAGAGAACATGGGACTTTTCTAAATCAAAGTGATCGTTTGTACCATATATGTTGCAAGGCATAGGACATACTGTAAGCATGCCATATTGTTCGTAATAGTACTTTGCTAGTTTCAATCCCATAATTTTTGCAATAGCGTATCCCTCATTTGTAGGCTCTAACAAGCCAGTCATAAGGTATTCTTCCTTCATAGGCTGAGGACATTCCCTGGGATAGATACACGAACTACCTAAAAACAGATTTTTTTTGGTAGGGTATCTATAGCATGCTTCAAACAAGTTCAGCTCAATTCGAGTGTTATCTATTAGAAATCCGACAGGATCTGACTTGTTAGCAATAATCCCTCCAACCTTAGCTGCCAACATAAAGACATAGTCAGGGCGATATTCTTCAAAGTAAGTATTTACTGCATCTGCATTAAGTAAATCTAGCTGTTTTCGATCTGGTTTTAATAGAGTTAAGTTATCATGCGTAGATAAAGTCCTTTCAAGAGCGGACCCAACCATTCCAGTGGCTCCAGTTATCAAAACCTTAGCCGTTTCATTTAAAAACATTTAGCACTTTCCTGATACAGAAATTGAAAATAAAAATACTACTTAGGGGGCGTATCTAGCGGTTGGGGGACTAGCGTAAAAAAGAAGGTACATGGACAATAGTCCTTGTACCCAAACAAAAAATGTCTTATGAGCATAGCGCATCGACTGAGCGAAAAGCTAGAGCAACCGGAAGTACAGGCGCGACT
>JBEIGU010000155.1:0-8732 GCA_040381765.1 Leptolyngbya sp. | reverse complement strand
TACTGGCCCGGAGAGTCCCCTTTTTTTGTGCGATTCGCTACGGTTTTTGGCCTCGTTACTCAAGTCGTCGCCAACACTGGGACGTTGATACTGAGCGTCTGTTGCAGTTGACTCATCGGGGGCCAAGTCACTGCCTACTGGTAGGCCTCATGAATAATGCAGGCTAAGACGGAACGGCATGTCCTGGTGGAGAATGTTCAGAAAATCGTGCCAGATCAGGTTGAAACTATTGATTTCTGGTTGCCAGAACCAGGGTTTACCCAAAATTCTGATCCCTCTCAACAGTTCCCGGATATAGCTTCAGCCAGATGGCTAAAACCCTACCTGGAAATTGGTTCAGACCAGGCCGGTGGGTAAGCTGGGGGAGGATCCTGGTGTCCTTTACCCAGGACCCTTCGCTAAAATGAATTCATCTCGCTATCAACCCTGGGTTAACCTACTGACCCTGCTGCCCGGTACTAGCCTCACCCTGCTGACCATCGCCGTCGCCTTTCTGCGTTTCTACAATGAACAAGACTTCCGCTTCCTCGGATACCTCACCCAGCCACGAGTCTGGAGCAACCGACTCACCGTGGCAGCCCTCGTGGTGGCGGTGGTTAATTTTGGCGTTGAGTGGAACCTTAGAAATCGAGAGACAAATCGCCTGGCTGAAGCAGAGCAACGCAGAGGCGAGGCAGAAGCACGAGCTGAGAATGAGCGAACTGAGGAAAGAAACCGAAGAGCTCAGGAAGAGCAACGCAGAGGCGAAGAGGCAGCACGAGCTGAGAATGAGCGAACTGAGGAAAGAAACCGAGCAGGTGAGGAAAGAGAACGAGCGGCTCGCCGTGCTCGAATCCAAAATCGATGGATTATTCTCCAGGTACAATATCAAGTTGCCCCAGGGGAAGACACCCGAGCAGCCCTAGGGAATTTTGTGGCGTTCTTGCAGGAGTATGGGGAGTAGGGGACTGGGAGAATGATATTGAGCGCATCCTAAACACAGTCTCGTCACCTCCTGACCCCTGACCACCGCCTTTCCTTAAACCATTGCTGAACCTATGCCGCCGAGTACTCACTTGAGCGCCACCCCTGGCCCATCCCCCAGCCCCAGCCACCCCTGGCGCCGTAGCACCGGCCACCAACCCGGTGGATCGGGCGGCTGACTTTGTAGAACTGGGGCTCTGGTATGAGGCGATCGCCAGCCTATCTGAGCCACCGGCGAAGGGGTGGAGATCAGCCAGAACCCTCCGTCGGTATTAAGCTTGACCAATGCACCCTGGGCTCAGGGTGCTGGCCAAAGCTATCACTTTGGCCGGTGGGGTTTGATAAAGCTGATCCAATTTCAGGAGGCTTTGCAGGAGCACCTCCGCCCCCAGGGCACATTGCTCCGGTGACGTGTATTCGGTGTCAGCATGGCTGATGCCAGCCTGGCTGGGTACGAAGATCATGCCCATGTCCGCCAGGGCGGCCATTTCCTGGGCGTCGTGGCTGGCCCGACTGGGGAGGCTGAGGCTGCTCAAGCCCAGGTCTTGACAGACCCTAGCGATCACCGCTTGAATCCTGGGGGCGGCCGGGGCCGGATCGTTGCGCAGGCGAGGCTGGATCTGAATCTTAGTGCCGGTGGCGGCGGCGATCTCCCTGAATTTGCCCTGCAGGTCCACCATCATGGCGTCAAGCTGGGCGTTAGCCAGATCCCGCATATCCAACTTCAGATTCACCTGGCCTGGGATGGTATTGGGGACATTGGGCAACACCTCCAGCCAACCCACGGTGGCCACCTGGTCGCCGGGTTGCTGGGCGATCTGATGCACCGCCAGGACAATTTGGGCTGCCGCCACCAGGGCATCCTGCCGCAGGGCCATGGGGGTAGTGCCAGCGTGGCGAGCCATGCCGGTAACGGAAAGGTAGTAACGACGCTGGCCCACAATGCCCTCCACAATACCGATAGCTACCCCTGCGGTTTCGAGTACGGGCCCCTGTTCCACATGCAGTTCCAGGAAGGCCAACATTTCCCCAGGGCGGCGTTGGGCGCTGGCAATCTGGTTCCAGTTGCCTCCCACCTGTGCTAGACAGGTCTGAATGGGGCTGCCATCTAGACGGCTGTAGTAGCCTGGGTTGGGTACTATGTGGCCAGCCATGGCCTTACTGCCGATCATGCTACTTTCCTCGTCGGTAAAGACGATCACCTCCAGGGCATGGTGGAGGCGTCGTTGCTGATTCCGCAGGGTGCGCACCACCTCGATTCCGGCCAGCACCCCGTAGGCGCCGTCATAACAGCCCCCATTGGGAACCGTGTCAATGTGGGAACCGGTGGCCAGGGCTGGGCGGTGGGGTTGACTGCCCTCATAACGGCCAATCATGTTGCCAGCAGCATCGAGGCGTACCCCCATGCCCGCTTGCTCCATCCAGCTCTGAACCACCTGACGGGCCTCAAGGTCGGCGGCGCTATAGGCGACCCGATCAATGCCGCCGGTGGCGGTGCGACCAATTTGGGCTAAATCGGCGAGGTGGCGATTCAGGCGATCGCCGTTGATGGTAAGAGGGCAGAAGGTTGTCATTGTCCTGGAGGTTATGGGGCTGGAGAGCAAGGACCGAGCCGGGCTAGCCCCACAGCCAGGTAGGGGGCTTGAACCAACTCTGTATTCTGTATACATTTATAACTGTAATCTTGGGCAAGTTTAAGGAGATTCCATGACTTCATCCCAGCGCGTATTTATCTGTGGATCAGCCCTGCGAGGTCAGCCCGACCACGACAATCTACAGTCCGCCACCTTCCTAGGGCCTGCCCAAACCGTACCCCTATACCGCCTCCATGCGGCGGCTGATGGTTGGCACCCGGCCATCTATGGGGTGGCCAGCGGCGGTATTAGTATCCCCGGGGAACTCTACGAACTGACGGAGGAGCAGTACGACTATCTGGTCTCCACCGAGCCTCCCCACATGTATCCGGCGGAGGTGCAGTTGCAGGGGGGAGGGGTGGCGATCGCCATGCTCTATCCCCAGATCCTGGTCGAGCAGTATAACTGGCCAGATATTTCCCACCATGGGGGCTGGGCCGCCTACAAGGCCGCCGGGGGTTAGGGACTTGACCGTGAATACCCCAGGGGCCGCCCTAGAGTCCTCTAGAATTCGCCTAGTTGCCCAAATCCCCTGTGACTCTGGTTGGGACAATCGCTACAATGCAAAGGTTATAGCCTGGCTGCGGGAGTACCACCTTGTCCAATTCCTCAAACCTTCCCCCCCAGTCCCGTTCCAGTGGGCCGCTGATCGTGGCGGCGATTACCTGGGGGGTTCTCACCCTATTATTTTTTCTCCTGTTTAGCATCCCCAGTGCTGGCGCAGGCCCACCGACCTGGTTTTTAACCGGTACTAACATTCTAGAAACCGGAGCCTTTTTTGTGGCCGCCCTGCTGTGTTTCCGCAACTGGCAAAGTCGACACATCGTCAGTGGTCGCCGGGTGTGGCTGTGGATTGGGGCTGGTTTACTAATGTACGGGTTGGGGAACGTTTTATTTTTCCTTTGGGGGGTGGTGTGGGGTCTAGAGCCAGTGGTATCCCTGGGGGACTTTTTCTACATCCTTAGCTATTTCTGCCTGGCGATCGGTATGCTGCAGGCGGCCCTGCCCCGTCGCCTCAACCTGGAACCCTCCCAATGGTTCATGATCGCCGCCATCGGCCTGGGGGGGGTGTTACTGACCCTATTTGTTTACCTGCGGGCTACCGCCGTCAGCGCCAACCCCGAGGTGTCCTCCCTAACCGGCCTAGCGATGGGCCAGGGGCAAGATCCGGCCCTAACCCTGGGGGTAAGTAATGCCGCCCTATCGCCTCCACCGGTGTGGATTAACCAATTGGATCAATGGTTGCAGCCCCTTGGTGATCTGGTTAGCATCCTCTACCTGATTGGCGATACCGTGTTACTCATTATTGCTGGCACCCTACTGGTTGCCTTTTGGGGGGGCCGCTTCTCCCAGTCCTGGACCTTAATCGCGATCGCCGCCTTCTGCCTTTACATTGCTGATATGTTTTTTGCCTACGCCGTTAATACAAACACCTACGTTGAGGGCAGGCTTTGGGAGGTCTTTTGGCCCTGGTCTGCGGTTTTCTTTTGGCTAGGGGCGGTAGTCGAACGTGCAGTTTCTATAAATTCCCGCCGTAATTCTCGCCATCGAAGGGGTTAAGGCAGCTTAATATAGTAACTGGGCGTCATTTGGCCACAGCTATCGTGCAGAACCCCGAGCCACACTCTGGGTCTGAGTATGTGGTCAAGGGCGTCGCAGTCCTGTCCCCACGGATCGGCAGCTGCTGTAGTCAATGGCATCCTCGCAGGAATTGGTTCATGGCCCCTAAAAAGCTAACGGAAACGGACAAGCAAGCCATCCTAGGGTTATATCGCCAGCCTGAGGAAACCACCTCAACCCTGGCGGAACGCTATGGTGTCAGCAATAGCACCATTAGTCGGCTGCTGAAGGCGAGTCTGCCGGAGGAGGTCTACAGCGCCCTGATTCAACAGAAGCGGAGCGGTGCAGATAAATCCCCGGCATTACTAGGGGATGAGCCGTCCCTTCTTGCTTTCCAACCTCTTGAGACCGAGGCTGCCGCCCAGGAACCCATTCCTGGGCCGGTTCTGCGTCGCCGCCGGGGGCCAACGGAGGCTCCCCAGGCGCCAATAGCTCAACCACCGCTGATATCCGAACCCTTGCTACCGGCCCTGGAGGCCCCTGCTCCCCTAGAGTCCGATGCCCTGCCCGGTTTCAGGGTTACTCCCCCTGACCTGGATCTGGCGGAGGACTGGCAGGAGGAGGCCAGCACCTTGGATGAGGACTACGACGAAGAGGATGACGATGACGAAGAGGATGACGAAGAGGATGAGAATGAGGATGGGATGGGATGGAGTGAAGCCCCTGGCCTGACCTCTCCCCTCGGTACGGTGGAAATCTATCCCCTCACCGCCAGTGCCCTACCACCACTCTGCTACCTGGTGGTAGAGAAGGTCTCCTCTGAACTGGTAGTTTTACCCCTACGGACCTTCGCTAACCTGGGAGAAATTCCTGAAGCAGAGGGGGATGCCCGTACCTTGCCGGTATTTGGCAACCACCATGGGGCCCGGCGGTTTTCCCGGCGCAGCCAGCGGGTAATTAAGGTGCCCGATGGTAACCTGCTGAAAACAACCGGCCCCTATCTCCAAGCTAAGGGGATTACTCGCCTGTTAATTGACGGTCAGGTGTTTGCTCTGGAGGAACCCGCCGCTACGGTCTAGTCGCGATTTCCCAGGGCTTGCGCTGGGCCAGATCCGGTCCAGCGCCGATTGCTGTAGACTAACTATGCGCTTATTTTCTACGGGCTCAAGCGGATGGATTTATTACTGCACATTGCCATTGGCATTGGCCTCAGTGCAGCAGCGGGATTTAGAATTTTAGTTCCCTTTTTGGTGGCCGGGGTCGCCGCTCACCAGGGCTATCTGACCCTAACCCCCAGCATGGCCTGGATGGGTACTACCACCGCCATCATCGCCATGGCGGTGGCCACGGCATTGGAGGTATTGATTTACCTGGTACCCGTGGTCGACAATCTGATGGATGCGGTGGAACTACCGGCAGCGACGATCTCCGGCACCATCCTGACCGCCTCGGTGATCGGCGGTGATGTTGATCCCTTCCTGCAATGGAGCCTGGCCCTGATTGCCGGCGGCACCGTAGCGGGCAGCACCCAAGCCTTTACCGGCCTCGCCCGACTGGCCTCCACCGCCGCTGCCGGCCCGGTGGGTAATATCGCGGTCTCCGGGGCGGAGTTGGCTAGCTCTACCCTGCTATCAGTCCTGGCGATCGCCGTACCGATTGTGATGGTCGGGGTGGTTTTGGTATTGCTACTCCTGTTGTTCCGACGCAAGCGGCGGCGACGTTCCTATAAGCTTTAACGTCTCCAGGCGGGCAGAGGGCCCAAGGAAGGGCTAATCAGAAAAATCCTCTACTCAGCCCCAGGCTATTAGGGTTGACGTACTTTGTCCATCCGTTTCTCAGGCTCGATTGTCTTTTGCTAAAGGTTGATAGGCACGAGCTAAAGCCCTTTGCCCATTCGATCTCTCCTGATTACTGACTCCCCTCCCTACTAATCCTGCTGGTGGGAAAACTGGTAGGCACCTACAAAGGCGAGCATAATGGCAACCGCCAGTAACACCGGAATGGTATACCAGGGAAATTGGGCCAGGGGTTTATAGGCCGCGGCCCGCAGTCCCAGAGTGGTGTAGGTCAGGGGTAGCAGGTACACGATTACCTTCAGCACCGCCGGTAGGGTGGCCGGGTCAAAGAAGGTACCGCCCAGGAAGGACATGGGCACAATCAGAAAGTTATTAAACAGACCCACACTTTCCAGGGACTTAACATTCAACCCCACGATTACCCCCAACCCAGCAAACACAGCTGCATTGAGGGCCACCAGCAGCAGAAACAGAGGGTTGAGAAAGCTCCAGACCTGGCCGGTAAAGATCACCGCCACCAAAATCACCGAGGCGGCGGTCATCAGGCCCCGCACAATTCCCGCTAGCATCTTGCCCAGGTATAGGGCCAGAGGATGGACCGGGTAGAGCAACATCTCCTCAAAGGTTTTGGTGAACAGGCGGTCGCCGCAAATTGAAAAGGTGGTGCCGCCAAAGCTAATCACCATGGAGGAGAGGGCCACCATCCCCGGCAGAATAAATTCCAGGTAGGTATCTCCTGCCGAGGGGGTGGCCACCTGATCAATGGCGCTGCCCAGCCCCAGGCCAAAGGCCAAAATATAGATCAGCGGTGAGACCAACCCAGAGGCGGCTACCTGGGGAATTCGCACCCGCAAATCTAACCAGTCGCCCCAAAACACCGTCAGGGTGTCGGCCCAGAGGGTGCGGAGGGGCAGGGACAGACGGCTAGACCGACGGGGAATGGAAAGGGTTGGAGCCACGAGATTATCCTGCAGAGTCATGCAATATTTCTTAATTTTATTATCTTCTGGGTACGGCTGGATGGGGGAAGTTCGGCAAACCACACCTGGGAAAGAATTGTCTGTTTCCCCGGTGGTTGGCTAAATTAGCACTCATGGAGCGAGAGTGCTAACTGCTCTGTTCTCCCCTAAATGATCAATTTCATGACCTAGAGTTTTGGAGGAAAACTATGGCCGCTGTTACCCTCAGTGTGTCAACCGTAAAGCCGCTGGGCGATCGCATCCTGGTGAAGGTTAGCGAAGCCGAAGAAAAGACCGCCGGTGGTATTCTCCTGCCGGATACCGCTAAGGAAAAGCCCCAGGTAGGGGAAGTGGTGCAGGTGGGCCCCGGCAAGCGTAATGATGACGGATCCTACCAAGCCATGGAAGTCAAGGTGGGCGATCGGGTGCTCTACTCCAAGTACGCCGGCACCGACATCAAACTGGCTAGTGAGGAGTACGTGCTACTGCGGGAGTCCGACGTGCTGGCAGCCCTGGCCTAGGGCCGCGATGCACCTGTAATTCAGTTCATTACCATAACACTGCAAGGAGACTAGTTAACCTATGGCTAAAACCATCACCTATAACGAAGATGCCCGTCGCGCCCTGGAGCGGGGCTTTGATATCCTGGCCGAAGCGGTGGCCGTGACCCTGGGTCCCAAGGGCCGCAATGTGGTACTGGAGAAAAAGTTTGGCGCCCCCCAGATCATCAACGATGGAATCACCATCGCCAAGGAAATTGAGCTGGAGGACCATATTGAAAATACCGCCGTTTCCCTACTCCGCCAGGCGGCTTCTAAGACCAACGACGCCGCTGGCGATGGCACCACCACCGCCACGGTGCTGGCCCACGCCATGGTCAAGGAAGGGCTGCGCAACGTGGCCGCCGGTGCCAATGCCATCTCCCTGAAGCGGGGTATCGATAAGGCCACTACCTTTCTGGTGGATAAAATCGCTGAGTATGCTCGCCCCGTAGGAGACTCCAAGTCCATCGCCCAGGTGGGATCGATCTCCGCCGGTAACGACGATGAGGTCGGCGCCATGATTGCCGACGCCATGGATAAGGTGGGCCGCGAAGGGGTGATTTCCCTGGAGGAAGGCAAGTCCATGACCACCGAACTGGAGGTCACCGAGGGCATGCGCTTTGACAAGGGTTACATTTCCCCCTACTTTGTCACCGACACCGAGCGCATGGAGGCGGTGCTGGATGAGCCCTACATCCTGCTCACCGACAAGAAAATTGCCCTGGTGCAGGACCTGGTGCCGGTGCTAGAGCAGGTGGCTCGCTCCGGTCGCCCCCTGGTGATCATTGCCGAAGATATTGAGAAGGAAGCCCTGGCCACCCTGGTGGTGAATCGCCTGCGGGGGGTGCTTAACGTGGCGGCGGTGAAGGCCCCGGGCTTTGGCGATCGCCGCAAGGCCATGCTAGAAGACATTGCCGTGCTCACCGGTGGTCAGGTGATCAGCGAAGACACCGGCCTGAAGCTGGATAACACCAAGCTGGATATGCTGGGGCAGGCTCGTCGCCTCACCATCACCAAGGACACCACCACCATTGTGGCCGAGGGCAATGAAAAGGATGTCAAGGCCCGCTGCGAGCAAATCCGTCGTCAGATCGATGAAACCGAGTCCAGCTACGACAAGGAAAAGCTGCAGGAGCGCCTGGCCAAACTCTCCGGCGGTGTGGCAGTGATCAAGGTGGGGGCCGCCACCGAAACCGAAATGAAGGACCGCAAACTGCGCCTGGAGGACGCCATCAACGCCACCAAGGCGGCGGTGGAGGAGGGCATCGTGCCCGGCGG
>JBEIGU010000154.1:0-8733 GCA_040381765.1 Leptolyngbya sp. | reverse complement strand
TGCCCTGGCCTGGTGGATGGGCAGTTTAGCCCTTGTGTTTGTGGGTTTACCCAGCAGTCCCCTATTGCTAAGCACTGCCCTGTTAGGTCTGGCTTGGATAGCCTGGAAATCCCTCCAGGTAATCCTCAATTCCCCTGTTAACAGTGCATCCTAGTATGGGTTTACGGTTTGGATAGATCGCGGCGGTAGCGCCCATACTCCGCCCCGGCCGCCATCAGGGCGGAGGCGACAATTAAGACGACGCTGAGGGCATTTATATCTGGTTTTACCCCTGTTCTGACTCGACTAAAAATCTCCAGGGGCAGGGGGTTAGCTCCACCACCGGCGGTAAAGCTGGAAATCAGCAGGTCATCCATGCTGAGGACAAAACTGAGCAAGCAGCCCGCTAAAATCCCTGGAGCCAGTTGGGGCAGCAGTACTTCGGTGAGGGCTTGTAGTCGGGAAGCCCCCAGATCCAGGGCCGCTTCCTCCAGGTTAGGATCGAGGCCCTGGAGACGACTAGCCACCACCACCGCCGTATAGGCCAGGCAAAAAACAATATGGGCGGCGATAATGGTGCCCAGGCTGAGGGGAATGGCCAGCGCACTGAGAAACACCAGGGTGGCCACCGCCATGGCAATGTCCGGCACAATCAGGGGTAGGTAGGTGATTCCCTGGTATAACCCCTTACCCGGAAACCGGTAGCGGGCCAGGCCAATGGCCATCAAGGTGCCCAGCACCGCTGACACCCCTACCGCCACCAGGGCAATGGTGAGACTGTCCTGCAGCGCCGCGAGTAGACGGCGATCTTGGAGGAGGCTGCCATACCAGCGCAGGCTAAACCCTTCCCAGTGACCGCTATAGCGGGATGCATTAAAACTATAGAAGGCCAGCACCGCGATCGGCCCGTACATAAACCCATACATCAGGAGGGTGAACATCCCCATCAGACTGGGCCGGTGTGGAAAATGAGCCATGGGCAGTAGCACTAACTGGGGCTGAGGGTGGTGGCAATGTCCTGGCGCAGGCGGGCCAGGGTAGGGGCACTGCTAGTTTCCTGCAGGACCTGCTGGAGGGTAGCACTGATGCCCTCCGCTCCCCAGCTACAGCCCTGCTCCAGGTAGGTTTGGGTAACTTTGCCAACAGTGTAGGTGCCGTAGCCAGCGGCGCTGGCCTGGGCGGTCATGGCCCCCACCAGGGCGGTCACCCCGGAGGCGCTATCCACCAGACTAACCAGGGCGGCGGTGGTTTTGCCTGCCCCAAGCAGACCACTGCCCAGTTGACTTAACAGCAGCACCCCAGAGCTTTTCAGGATAGCCTGCCAGAGCTGCCCCACCTGGTGGTTGGTCAGGGGGAAGCCGTAGACCTGGGCCAGACGACGAATCATCACCAGATCGGCGATCGCCCCCCCCAGCAAGTCCAGCCCAGCGATGGGGTTGAGGGCCACCGCCAGGGCCTTATACTTGGCGAACTCCCAGATCAGGGCGTCGGCCCGATCTCGGTGTAGCTGGCTGACATGGCTGACCAGGGCCGATTCAATCTGGCGGGCACTGCGGAGAGCATTGAGGGTCACCAGGGCGGCGCCCTCCTGTGCCACCAGGGTGAGCAGGGCCTGGCGCAGTGGCTCTATTTGGGCCAGGGGCTTTTCCCAGGTTTCCGTCACCCGGCCATCGGGCCATTCGGTTCGCACCGGCCAGGGGGCTGGGTCAGCCGCCACCATCACCACCCCATCCATCACCGCCTGGGCCGGGGGGGCAGTGGTTTCCCCCAAACCCTGGCAGAGCTGTTGCAGATTGGTGTAGATAGCCTGGCGATCAAGGTCGGGGTAGAAATCAATCTTGTTAAGTACCAACAGCAGGGGTTTATGCTGCTGCCACAGATCCAGCAGGGCCAGGTATTCCTGGCGAGTCATTGCCCCCGCCACCACAAACAAAATTAAATCCGCCTGGCGAGCCACGGTTTGGGCCATATCGCTGCGGAGGTCGCCCCCCACCTCATCCAGCCCCGGGGTGTCGATTAACTCCATTTGCCAGGGGATCTGGTCCCCCTCCGTCGCTAGGGGGGGCTGCCAGTAGACCGAACGGGGCCAGCGGGTGACCCCATGGCAGGGGCCAGTATCCAGGAGGGGCTCACCGATCAGGGCGTTGATCACCGCCGATTTGCCCCGACTCACCAGGCCAAACACCGCCACCTTCAAACAGCGACTGTCTAGCTTGGTGGTTAGGTTCTCCATCTGGCCGAGGCCGGTTTTCACAGCGCTAACATGGCCGTTCTGGTCGCCCCCACTCCCCTGCAGGGCAGCGGAGTAGCGGGCCACGGCCTGATTCAGGGTCTGACGAGCGCGGGGCAGGAGGGAAAGGGCCATGGTCGGGATGGGATGGGATGGGATGGAGGAATTCTAGGCGGGAATGCGATCGCTGTCCAGGGCTGGTGCCAGGGCCTGGGACTCAAGCTTGATCGACGCCGGACTGAGGGCCCCAGGGCTGGGCCGCAGAATCGAGAGCCCCTGGTTGACCAGGGCGGTGAGCAGGGTGGCTTGCCGGTTTTGGCTAATCCCCTGTTGTAGTTGGTGGGCAATGGTAGACCAGGACAGGGCGGTGGTGGGGGTACCGGCCAAGGCCGCCTGCTCAAAGTAGTCGATCAGGGTCAGGCCCGCCATCCGGGTCAGGTAGGCGGCACTGAGGCCCTGGACGGTGCCCGCCGCCAGGTAGGTGGCAAAGTGGCTTTTTAGCACCGCAGTCAGGGCCTGGCTGGAGATCTCCACCAACCCCAGCTTCACCGTTAGGCTAGCCAAGGTACCAGCGGATTGCTTGGCCTGATCGAGGGAGAGGCTAAAGCCGTAGATCTGCCCCAGGTCCATAATCAGCTGTCCGTTGATGGCCAGGGTGGCCAGCAGGTCCAGGCTGGGCACCGGGTTAGCGAAGGCCGCCGCCCCAGCCACCCACTGGAGTTGCTCCACCAGGGGTAGGGCCCGTTGACGGCGAACCTGGTTGAGATCAGTTTGCACCTGGTGGGCCAGGGTCTCGGCCTGGCGGAGGGCGGTGGCGGCCACCAGGCTAGCCTGGGCCGTGAGCAGGCTGTCCCGCACCACCTGGGGGAGGGGCTCCAGCACCACGGGGGAGGGTTCCAGGCATTCCTCTAGACCGCCATCGGCCTGATGGCGGCGCACCCTGGTGGGGCGGGGGGCCACCGCCACGGGCACCACGGGTACTGGGGCGGGTAGGGCCTGGACCCGTTGCTGCAGCTGATTGATCAGGGTCTGGCGATCGTCGGGGCAGTAGTGGTCGGTTTTCGTGAATACCAGCACCGCCCCCTGCCCCGTCAGCAGCCGTTGCTGCAGCCAGGAGAAACTGGAGTCGGTCAGGTCGCCGTCGGTGACCAGCAGCACCCCATCATAGGTGAGTAGATCGGGCGGCGGGCTGTCGTGGATCAGGGCCAGCTCCGTTAGGCTAGGGCCGCTCCCTGCGGGGAGACTGTCGGACAGGGCCTGCACCAGGGTGGTTTTGCCGCTGTGGCGATCGCCCACCACCGCTAGCCGCAGATCGCAACGGTCCAGCTCCGCCAAAATTTGTGCAGATTGACCGCTGTAGTCCGTCGCTGGGGAGTGACCGTTGACCGACTCCGCCACCAGGCTATCGATTAAGCCAGTGACCCGGGTCAATACCGCCTCCACCCGGGACCGATCCACCACCGGCGGCGCTATGGGCCGGGGGGAGACAGGTAGCGGATCGCGGCGACGCCACCACCAGAGACCGGTGGCCAGGGCCATGGCACTGAGCAGGGTAGAGCTATCAAAAATACTAATGTGGACTGTCTGCAGCAGCCACAGGGTGGCGGACAGGCCCAGCCCCCCCAACAGGATCGGTTGTTTGAATGCCATGGCCAAAGGATCGATAAGGTAAGCAGGAAGGGCAACCCGGGGACGCCATCCTGCCCCCCGGTTCCTCCTATTCTGACAGACCCTGAGGCCAGATTCCAGGGAGGACTCTACACCCATGCTGCGGGGGCAAACCGGCCAGGGCTGTAGCCCCAGAGCCCTGGAGTCGTAGGATAATATAAAGCGGTGGCGATTTCGCTACAATATTTGGTCTGTTGCCAAGGCCTGGCCTGACATCCCCCCGCTAGCTGCCAATCTATGCCCTCTCCCATCCCCGCTGGAACCACCCTGCAAAGCCGCTATCGCCTGCTCCAACCCCTGGGTCAGGGGGGCTTTGGCCGTACCTACCTGGCGGAGGACCGGGGTCGCTTTAATGAGCTCTGTGCCATCAAGGAGTTTGAACCCCAGCAGGGCAATGGCATGACGGAGAAATCCCTGCAACTATTTCAGCGGGAGGCGGAGATCCTCTACGCCATTAACCATCCCCAGGTGCCCAAGTTTCAGGCTATCTTCGAAGAAAACCAGCGGCTGTTTCTGGTGCAGGACTATATTGACGGCACCAGCTACCGGGATCTGCTCAACCAACGCCTGGCCCAGGGGATGACCTTTTCTGAGGCGGAGGTGCGCCAATTTTTGCAGCAGTTGCTACCGGTGCTGGCCCACCTGCACAGTAAGGGGATTATTCACCGCGACATTAGCCCCGACAACATTCTGCAGCGCCACAGTGATCAGTTACCGATTTTGATTGACTTCGGCGTGGTGAAGGAGGTGTTTACCCGGGTACAGATGCTGGGCATGCCCACCCAGGCCACCTCCGTGGGTAAGCTGGGCTACGCCCCCAGTGAACAAATTCAATCCGGTCGGGCCTACCCCAGCAGTGATCTCTACGCCCTGGCGGTGACCGCCATTGTTTTGCTAACCGGGCAGGAACCCCAAGACCTGTTTGACGATGTTAATCTGACCTGGAACTGGGAGTCCTACGCTCGGGTGAGTCCAGGCCTGGCCCAGATGTTGAACCGGGCGATTAGCTACCGGCCCGGCGATCGCTACCAGTCGGTGAGTGAGATGGCCCAGGCCCTCGGGGCCATGACCGCTCCCCAGGCCCCGCCCCGCCCTGCACCGGCGCCCCCCTCCCAGGTGAAAACCGTGGCGGTGGGACGGGCCTACCAACCCACCCAGGTAACGACGCCTCCCCGTACCGTTAGCGCCCCCCCACCCGCCGCCCCCGCCGAGTCAGTCTGGGAGAACCCCTGGGCGGTGGCCCTAATCGGCGGGGCCCTGGCCCTGCTGGCGGGCCTGGGGGGCTGGCTGGCGGTCACCCTGCTGAATCGCCCCGACCCAGAGACCACCCCCACCCCGGAAATCACCCTGGAGCCTCAAGCGCCAGAGCCTACCCCCACCCCCGAGCCGGTCAAGCCAGCCCCCACGGAACCGGTGGAGTATACCCAGGCCCTACCCGTCGCCCTTGATCAAGACCGCACGGTTTCCGGCTCCCTACGTAGTAATGAAACCGTTAACTACCAATTCCAGGGGGAGGCTAACCAGTTGCTCAAGGCAGGGCTGACGGGGGAAGGGGTGCTGTTGACCCTCCTGGATCCCCAGGGTACGCCCCTGGAGTCGGGCCAGCGGGTGTTGAATTGGCAGGGGCCCCTGCCCGCCAGCGGCCAATATACCCTGCAACTTCGGCCTGTACAGGGCTTAGAGCAAAGTGATTACCAGTTAAAGGTGAGCCTACAGTCGCCCCCACCCCCCGAGCCCGAGCCAGCCCCCGATCCGGTTCAGCCGACTCCCCTGCCCGATCTCACCCCTGCTCCAACGCCGCCCCCCGCCCCGACACCGACCCCCGAGCCGGTCAAGCCGGCCCCCACGGTGCGGGAACAGCGAGTACAAATTCCGGCGGGTCAGACCAGTGTGCAGGTAACTGGCCAGGTGAGTGAAGAGCGGGTGCAGCGCTACGTGGTCAATGCCCGGGCGGGGCAGACCATGGCTCTGGAGTTGCCCAACGTCACCGGCCCCGTCACCCTGGATGTGCGGGGTCCGGGGGGAGAATTAATTCCCGATGCCTCCCGGGTGTTGTCCTGGCAGGGGCTGCTCGGCAGGGATGGAGACTACTGGATTGATGTGCGATCGCCCCGCTCTTCCCAGTACGTCCTCAAGGTGACGGTGAACTAGCATGGCCAGTCTGAATGCCCTATTGGTGGCCGGCAGTGACACGGAGGTGGGCAAAACCGTGGTCACCAGCGCCCTGCTGGCCTACGGTCAACGGCACCATCCCCAGCGATCGCTGGCGGTGCTGAAGCCGGTCCAGGCCGGGGTGGGGGATGGGGAACTCTACCAGCGGCTGTTTTTCCCCCAGGTGCCCCTGGCCACCCTTATGCCCCAGGCCTTCCGGGCCCCCCTGGCCCCCCCCCTGGCCGCCGCCCTGGAGCAGCGCACCGTTGATCTGGGTCGGATCTGGCAAACCCTGACGGACCTTACCCGGCGACACGATTGGGTGCTGGTGGAGGGAGCGGGAGGGCTGGGTTCGCCGGTCACCGATGAGTTTACCCTGGCGGATCTGGCCGCTGCCTGGCACCTGCCCCTGGTGCTGGTGGTGCCGGTGAAGTTGGGGGCGATCGCCCAGGTGGTGGCCAATGTCGCCCTGGCTCGCCACACCGGACTCGATCTGCGGGGCATCATTTTAAACTGTCCCCAACCCCTGGAGACCGAAGCCCTTCAACAATGGGCGCCGGTCCACTTGATCACTAACCTCACCCAGGTGCCAGTGCTGGGGGTATTGCCCTACCTCAGCGACCCCGAGTCGGCCCCAGCCCTGGTGGCGGCGGCCCAGGGGTTAATTCTAGAGCCCCTCTACCCCCGTGCCACCGGAGTGACCCCATGACCCATGCTTGCCTGGACCACCTGCGGGGCGGCCTGGTGGTCTCCTGTCAGGCCCCCAGCGATTCCCCCCTGCAGGATCCCCTGGTGATTGCCGCCATGGCGGCGGCGGCGGTGCAGCGGGGGGCCCTGGGGGTGCGGATTGATAGCCCGGCCCACATTGCGGCGGTGCGATCGCGGCTAAGCCAACCCATCCTTGGCCTCTGGAAGCAGGTGTTGCCCCCATCGCCGGTCTACATCACCCCCCAGTTTCACCATGCCGAGGCGGTGGTGGCGGCGGGCAGTGACCTGGTGGCGATCGATGCTACCGATCGACCTCGCCCCGGTGGGGAAACCCTGGCCCAGTTGATTGGCCAGATCCAGGATCGCCTGGGTAAACCGGTGATGGCGGACATTGACACCCTGGACAACGCCCTAAAAGCGGTGGCAGCCGGGGCTGATTGCGTCGGCACCACCCTGTTTGGCTACACCGCCACCACCCAGGACCAGACCCCTCCCGGCCTGGAACTCCTGGCCGCCCTGGTGGAGGCTTGCCCCGTGCCGGTGATCTGCGAGGGCGGCATCGCCTCCCCAGCCCAGGCCCGCCAGGCCCTGGATCTAGGGGCCTACACCGTGGTGGTGGGCACCGCCATCACCGGCATCGATAACCTGGTGAGCCGCTACCTGGCGGCCCTTGGAGGCAGGGGTGAAGGGTCATAGATCACAATTGACAATCCTCTACAATCAGCCCATGAGTTACCAGGCTAAATCCTATGGTTACCACTCCCCTCGCTCCTCCAATCGAACTGATTCATTTGTCTGGAATTAGCTGGCAGACCTACGAGAGGTTGCTGACAGAATTGAGCGATCGCCGTCTGAGGCTGACTTACAACCGCAGCAATCCTACGCCTCCCGATTACTGAGTTCTGACCACTGACCCCCTTTCAGAGGGCTGCAGAACTTATGCCACGCCGTACTGGGGTTAACAAAGGTCTACGGGCAAATACCTGAACGACTGTTCATGGGTTAACATGAATATAACCCTGATTTAATTAGGAGTCTTGCCATGACTACCGTCACCCAAATGAAATGTGCCTGCCCCGATTGTCTGTGCATCGTCAGCCTCAGCGAGGCGGTGATGAAGCAGGGCAAAGCTTACTGCGGTGAGGCCTGCGCCCAGGGTCACCCCGCCGGCAGCGGTTGTGGTCACACCGGCTGCGGTTGCCATGCCTGAGCCGGCCTCCCTGGCGGATCAACCCGGCCTGGTTATCGCTGAGGATGGGGACGATCTATACTGCGATCGCCCCCATCCCAGCCCCCTCACCCCTGGGCCACCCCAGCCCCCCCTGAGCCCGGAGAAAGCCCAGCGGATGGCGGAGTTTATGGGGTTTCTAGCGGACCCCAATCGGCTGCGCATCCTCTCGCTGCTAGCCCAGGGGGAGATCTGCGTGGGGGACCTGGCGGTGGCGGTGGGCATGGGGGAATCCGCTGTATCCCACCAGTTGCGGACCCTGCGGGCCCTTCGCCTGGTTAGCGCCCGCAAGCAGGGGCGCCATGTGTTTTATCGGTTATTGGATGACCACGTGTTCAGTTTCTATCGGGCGGTGGTGGATCACCTGGATGAACCCGACGGATCAGACTGACCGATGGGTCCAAGTCCGGTCCTTGATGGTAAGGTCAAGCAGTGGGTAAGGCTGTGGGGGCCGCAGGGCAGCCGTGGCTTCCAGGCTGGTGTGCAGGCGTCGAGCCGCGTGCAAGGACATATCCCGGGGGACGCTGATGCGATCGCGCCGCCAGGTCCACCCCACGGCCGACAAAGGTTCTCCTGAAGTCATGGGGAGACACACCCGCGATCTCAGCACCCGCCAAACGGGGTTATTGACCAGGGTAATCGCATCTTATTTGGTATAAATTGTACTTGACAAAATGCCAGGGGTTGAGGGCTGAGTATTTGTTGTCCTTGAGACAGCAGAGGAGTCGAGAAGAAGGGTTAATGGGAAACCGTTACCCTCATCAGTGTG
>JBEIGU010000153.1:0-8745 GCA_040381765.1 Leptolyngbya sp. | reverse complement strand
GTTCTCCCAAAATCCGGGGCTTGAAGAAGCCTGAAACCCTTCTACCATAGGCACTTGAGTAGTTTCCGTCTTTGTTGGCAGTCCGAAGCCTGAAACCCTGATGAAATCTCACTTTCTCGGAGAACTTCCCACTGTCCAGCAGTTTTAGTAGATTGTAAAATTCTTTAGTCTTTATCTCCTAAACCCTTCTCCCAGTTTTGAGAGAGGGGGATCCAAGTCGGATTAAAGCTCCTCTTCCAAGCTTAGTGAAGGCATTTAAGGTGTAGCTAAGGGTGGGCAGGTCAGGGCTTAAGGGAGGATTTCTGATCTACTGAGTTTAACAGTGCTCTACAGTGACCGAAATAGGACTTAGGTGATGATTCAGGTCTTGACCGAGGGGCTGTATGCCCGTCTGACTGGGTTGGCAGCCCTGGCCACAGTTTTAGCAGCCTGTGCCAGTTCTTCAGCCATCAGCCCCTCCCCTAGCTACGAGGCGCAGCTGGTGGAGCATCTCAACCAGACCAATAGCGTTATGTACGGTGCCTACTGGTGTCCCCACTGTGCCGACCAAAAAGCTCTGTTCAAGGAGGCCGCTAGTCAGCTAACCTACGTGGAATGCGCGGCTGACGGTCAGAATAGCCAGTTTCAGCTTTGTCGAGATCAGGGAATTAAGGGCTACCCCACCTGGGAAATTGGTGGCCAACTCTATCCTGGGGTAAAATCCTTGGAGGAGTTGAGTCGCTTGAGTAATTATCCATCTCCCCCCACGCCCTGAACTACGGCAATGGGTTGTATCCTTAGCTGCAATCCTCTGTTTGTATAGCTTTAGAAAGCTACAATGTGCAATTAAAATGTTAATTCCCATGTCGCGAGTATTTTACCTTGCACCATCCTAGCTCCCACCTGCATCAGCATGACCACCTATCCATTACCGCTGATACTGGTAGTGGTGAGGCTCACCCCCATGTTCATGATCCTGAGTCCCTGCGTCGAATTGTAAATCGTTTAGCCCGGATTGAAGGCCATATTCGGGGGATTCGCACCATGGTCGAGGAAAGCCGTCCCTGCCCAGAGGTGTTGGTCCAGATTGGTGCTGTCCGCGGAGCCCTAGACCGAGTGGCCCGGATTATCCTTGACGATCACCTGACGGAGTGCATTAGCCGGGCTGCTGAGGAGGGAAATATTGAGCAGGAAATTGCCGAACTCAAGGCCGCCCTGGACAGATTTTTACCCTAACCCCTTTGGGGCAGCTCTGGGTATCCGGGTGGTTGCGTAGTTTGATAATTATAGAGGTCTAGTCCTTGGAGTTCTAGTAAAGATCTAGCATCTTATCATCAACGCCTGGACCCGATGATAACAACACCCGTTATTCAGGTATTGGTATTGTCCTATAGGAGCCCGCCGTGCCCCCTCAGCCGCTATTTCCCCCTGACCCTGGCTACCGTTATACGCGTCGACACTTTTTACAGGGGGCCGGTACCACTGTGGCCGCCCTTACCCTGGCGAACTGCCGGGCTAATCTAACAGGACAAACGACTACGCCGGACAACTCCAGCTCAGGTGGGAAAAACACCCTACACATCTATACCTGGTCAAACTACATTGATCAAGATACGGTTACGGCCTTTACGGACCAGACCGGTGTCAAGGTTATTTTTGATATTTTCGACTCCAATGAGGTGATGTTAACCAAACTTCAATCGGGAGGAGGTAACGCCTATAGTCTGATTTATCCGTCGGACTACATGGTCACCCAGATGGTAGATCTGGGGATGCTAACGGCGTTAGATCCGGATCGGTTGCCAGGCATAAAAAATCTCAAGTCTCGCTGGGCCAACCCTGGTTACGACCCCAATAACGCCCACAGTATGCCCTTTAGCACTGGCACCACAGGGCTGGTCTATAGCCGCGAGGTCACCCCAGGGGTCCCGGAGGACTGGGAGTTTCTCTGGCAAGCTAGCCCGCAAATTTCCCGACGGTTTACCCTGCTTGACGATACTCGGGAGGTGCTGGGGGCCACCCTGAAGTCCTTAGGCTATTCCTACAACACCAATGATGCCACCCAGATTGAAGCGGCCTATCGTAAGTTGTTAGCGCTCAAACCCCATATTGCTGCCTTTAAGAGTGGTGGTTTTGAAGATGAGATTCTAGCCGGTGATCTGGCGGTGGCCATGGCCTATTCTGCCGATGCAATTCCCCTCACCCGTCAGGACACCAACCTGGCGTACCTGATTCCCCGCAGTGGTACCTCACTCTGGACCGACACCATGGCGATTCCCACCACTGCCCCCAACCCCGAGGCGGCCTACCAGTGGATTAACTTCATGCTAGAACCGGAGGTGGCCAGGGTGACGGCGGAACGGTTCCTCTTTAGTACCGTTAACCAGGCTGCCTTTGAACAGTTGCCCCCAGAGCTCCAAAACAACCGCGATCTCTATCCCGAGGAGGAGGTTTTAGACCACAGTGAAGGCATTGCCCCCCTTTCTACCGCTAGTAATGACCTCTTCGATCGGTTCTGGACCGAAATTACCAGTGCCTAGATCAGGGCTGACCTGGAGGAGGGGACGGAGTGCCCCCTAACTTGCCATCGGTGCGTTGGCTACGCCGTAGCCTGGGGCCACTACTACTCCTGGGGCCGGGGGGGCTGTGGTTATTGCTATTATTGGTGATTCCCACCCTGTTGATCCTGGATATTAGCCTGGTGCCGGGGCTACGGCTGGGCCAACCGGCCACCGGCTACGGTTGGGGGAACTATCTGCAGATTTTGCAGCCGGTTTACCTGCAGGTGGTGCTGCGATCGCTGCTATTTGCCACCAGCGCCACCCTGGCTTGCCTGGCCCTGGGGTTTCCCGTGGCCTACTGGCTGGCCCTGGTCTCGCCCCAGCGCTGGCGTAACCTGCTGCTGGTGGGTTTCATTTTACCCCTGTGGACCTCCTCCCTACTGCGGGCCTACGCCTGGATCACCATTCTGCGGCCCAGTGGCCTCCTCAACAGCCTGCTCCAGGCGCTTCAATTACCAACCCAGGCCTGGCTCAACACCGGTACGGCGGTGCTGATTGGGCTCACCTATAGTTTTCTACCCTACATGGTGTTGATTCTCTACGCCTCCCTGGAGAAGCTGGACCCTCACCTCCTGGAGGCGGCGGCTGACCTGGGGGCCAGTCCTCGACAACAGTTCTGGCGCATCACCGTACCCCAAACCCTGCCAGGGATTGCGGCCGGTTGCCTGCTGGTGTTTATCGCCTGCCTGGGGGACTTTGTTGTCCCCACCCTGCTGGGAGGAGCCTCCTCCATGAACATCAGTCGCCTGATCTATAACCAGTTTTTGGGGCCCACCCGGGCCTGGGGATTTGGCTCCGCCCTCAGCATGCTGTTGATCTTAGCAGTGAGTGTCACCATTGCCCTGCTGCTACGCTACGGTGAAGTATCCTGGGGCCAGGGCAGAGAACATCCTAGGGGAGCTCGGTTACCCCCATCAGGTAGCGATCGCACTCCCGCGCCGCCCCCCGGCCCTCATTGATGGCCCACACCACCAGGCTCTGGCCCCGACGACAGTCACCAGCGGCAAAGACGCCAGGGATGGAGGTGGTGAACTGGCCGGAGTCCGCCTTAATGTTGCTACGACCATCCCGATCCAGGCCCAGGGACTCCAGCAGTGGTTGTTCGGGGCCTAAGAAGCCCATGGCCAGCAGCACCAGCTGGGCCGGCAGTACCCGTTCGGTGCCCGCTACAGGCTGGGGCACAAACCGGCCCTGGTCATCCTTACCCCACTGAATCTGTACCGTGTGCACCGCCTTTACCTGGCCCTGGTCATCCCCCTCCAGGTGGGTAGCGGTGGTCAGGTAGGTGCGGGGATCGGCGCCAAATCGGGCGGCGGCCTCCTCCTGGCCGTAGTCCATTTTGTAGACCTTGGGCCACTCCGGCCAGGGGTTATTGGGGGCGCGCTGATCCGGGGGTTGGGGCATGATCTCTAACTGGGTGACGCTGCGGCAGCCATGGCGCAGGGAGGTGCCGACGCAGTCGGTGCCGGTGTCCCCACCGCCGATAATCACCACATCCTGGCCCGCCGCCGAAATGTACTGGGGGCCAGGGGCCCCATCCAGCAGCGCCTGGGTGTTGGCGGTGAGGAATTCCATGGCGAAGTGAATACCCTGCAGATCCCGACCGGGGATGGTCAGATCCCGGGGTTTGGTGGCGCCGGTGCAGAGCACCACCGCCTCATACTCCTGTAGTAGGGTGGCGGCGGGTAGATGCTTACCAATTTCGGTGTTACAGACAAAGGTTACCCCCTCCGCCTCCAGCACCTCCAGGCGACGCTGCACCACCTGGCGCTTATCCAGCTTCATGTTGGGGATGCCGTACATGAGTAGGCCGCCGGGGCGATCGGCCCGTTCGTAGACCGTCACCCAGTGGCCCGCACTGTTGAGCTGGGCCGCCGCCGCCAGACCAGCGGGCCCCGATCCGATCACCGCCACCTTTCTACCGGTGCGCTGGGCTGGGGGGGTGGGGGTGATCCAGCCGGATTCCCAACCCTTTTCGGCGATGGAGTATTCAATGTTTTTAATGGTCACCGCCGGGTTGGTGATGCCCAGCACACAGGCCCCCTCGCAGGGGGCAGGGCAGACCCGACCGGTAAACTCCGGGAAGTTGTTGGTCTTGTGGAGCCGCTCCAGGGCCTCCTGCCACAGCCCCCGGTAGACCAGATCGTTCCATTCGGGAATCAAGTTGTTGATGGGACAGCCACTGGCCATACCACTGAGGGTGAGGCCGGTGTGGCAAAAGGGAGTGCCGCAGTCCATACAGCGGGCCGCCTGGGTACGGAGGTTGTCCTCCGCCATGGCCAGGTGAAATTCATCCCAGTTGCGGATGCGATCGCTGGGGGCGATTTCCTCTGCCACCTCCCGCAGGTATTCCATAAAGCCAGTTGGTTTTCCCATGGTGGTTGTCCTTAATAATGATTCTGTTAGGGTTTCCACTGAAATCAGTACATTGCCTACATCTAAAACCTTTCTAAAGACTTGGGCAGGTTTGCTCTGTCGAAAAAGAGCAGCGCTAACCAAAACATTAGTGTCTAGAACAAAACCGCTACTCTTCATTGAGAATGGATTCTAGAATTTCAGGTGTTAGTCCTTGAGATTGAGCATAATTACCCATCGAATCCATGATCTCTTCCAGCGATCGCTGAGGTTGAGTCAAGTCCCCTAGTTCCAAGCTCAGCAAAACCTCAATCTTTCGCCGATCTTCCTCAGATGCCGCTTCAAATCGCTCTGCAGCTTCTGCACTTACTCGAATTTGAATCGTCTTTGTCTCCATTTTATTGCTTCTGCATGACTACCCTTCCTTGGGTGGGCTTGCCGCAAAGTTTATAGCAGGTGCATTCGCCCTAGCAATGCACCTGCTATCTAGCTCCCGCCGATGCGGGCGACGTCGCGGGCGTTTTCTTCAAAGGCGGCGGTCATTGCCTCGTCACCGGTCAGGCCAGAGGCCAGGGCGGTTTGGATATGCTGCAACACCCGCTTGTAGTCGCGGGGCATGACCTTGATAAAGCGGGGCACCATCTCCTCCCAGTGGTGGAGGATGCGCCGGCCCAGGGCGCTATCGGTATAGTCGATGTGGCGCTGGATTAAATCCCGCAGGTCGCGGATTTCCTCCGGATCTTCCAGGGTTTCCAAATCCACCATCTCCCGGTTACAGCGGCTGGGGAAATCCCCGACTTCATCCAGCACGTAGGCAATGCCGCCACTCATACCCGCCGCAAAGTTACGGCCGGTGCGGCCCAGCACCACCGTCTTACCGCCGGTCATATACTCGCAGCCATGGTCTCCGACCCCCTCCACTAGGGCGGTGACGCCGGAGTTGCGGACGCAGAACCGTTCCCCAGCCTGGCCCCGGATGAAGGCTTCGCCGCTAGTGGCACCGTAGAAGGCGACATTGCCGGTGATGATGTTCTCGGCGGGCACAAAGGTGGACTGGCGGGGGGGGTAAACAATCAGCTTGCCACCGCTGAGGCCCTTACCCAGGTAGTCGTTGGCTTCCCCCTCCAACTCCAGGGTGACCCCCCGGGGCACAAAGGCCCCGAAGCTCTGGCCGGCGCTGCCCTGGAAGCGCAGGTGGATAGTGTCCTCCGGCAGCCCCTCCCAGTGCCGCTTGGTGATTTCGTTGCCGAGGATGGTACCCACCACCCGGTTGGTGTTCTGGATGGGTAGGGTGGCCCTGACCGGTTCACCCCGGGCGATCGCCGGTTCGCACAGGTCTAGCAACCTGGTCATATCCAGGGATTTCTCCAGACCGTGGTCCTGGGCCTGCTGGCAGTAGCGGCCCACCTCCGGGCCCACCTGCGGCTGGTGCAGGATGGGGGTGAGGTCCAGCCCCTGGGCCTTCCAGTGGGCGATCGCCCGCTTCGGCTCCAGCACATCGGTGCGCCCCACCATGTCATTGACGCTGCGGAAGCCTAACTCCGCCATGATCTCCCGCATATCCTGGGCAATGAAGCGCATAAAGTTGACCACATGGTCCGGGTCCCCCATGAAGTGCTGGCGCAGCTCTGGATCCTGGGTGGCCACCCCCACCGGACAGGTATTCAGGTGGCAGACCCGCATCATGATGCAGCCCAGGGAGACCAGGGGAGCGGTGGAAAAGCCAAACTCCTCCGCCCCCAACAGGGCACCGATCACCACATCCCGCCCAGTTTTCATCTGGCCATCCGCCTCCACCACCACCCGGCTACGCAGGTTGTTGAGCACCAGGGTTTGGTGGGTTTCCGCCAGACCCAGTTCCCAGGGCAGACCGGCATGCTTAATGGAGGTCTGGGGAGAGGCCCCGGTGCCGCCGTCAAAGCCGGCGATCAGGATCACATCGGCATGGGCCTTGGCCACCCCGGCGGCGATGGTGCCCACCCCCACCTCCGACACCAGCTTGACGTTGATGCGGGCCTGGCGGTTGGCATTTTTGAGGTCGTGGATCAACTCCGCCAGGTCTTCGATGGAGTAGATATCGTGGTGGGGGGGTGGGGAGATCAGGCCCACCCCGGGGGTGGAGTGGCGCACCTTGGCAATCCAGGGGTAGACCTTGCGGCCAGGCAATTGGCCCCCTTCGCCGGGTTTCGCCCCCTGGGCCATTTTGATCTGTAACTCCCTGGCCTGGGACAGGTAGAGGCTGGTCACCCCAAACCGGCCCGAGGCCACCTGCTTGATGGCGCTGTTTTTCGAATCGCCCCGATCATTGGTCCAGGTGTAGCGTTCCGGGTCTTCCCCCCCTTCGCCGGTGTTGGATCTACCGCCGATGCGGTTCATGGCGATGGCCAGGGCCTCGTGGGCCTCCTTGGAGATCGATCCGTAGCTCATGGCTCCGGTCTTAAAGCGGCGGGTGATGGCCTCCACCGGCTCTACCTGCTCCAGGGGGATGGGGGATCGGGGCTTAAATTCCAGCAGGTCCCGCAGGCGGAAGAGTTGCTGATCCTGCTGGTTGACCAGGGTGGCGTAGCGCTTGTAGAAGGCGTAGTCGCCGGTGCGCACCGCCTGTTGCAGGGTATGGATCACCTCGGGGCTAAGCAGGTGGGCTTCGCCGTCGCGCCGCCACTGGTAGTCGCCCCCCACATCCAGGCTGGGGCTCTCCTGGGGGCGATCAGGGAAGGCGTGGTGGTGTCGCTTCAGGGCCTCCTGGGCAATCACCTCCAGGTCAATGCCCTGTAAGCGGGAGGTGGTCCAGGTGAAGTAGCGGTCCACCACCGCCTGGTTTAGCCCCAGGGCCTCAAAGATTTGGGCACCCCGGTAGCTTTGGATGGTGGAGATGCCAATCTTGGAGGCAATTTTAATCACCCCCTTGGTCACCGCCTTGATCAGGTTTTGCTGAGCCTTGTGCCGGTCCATGGGGGGCAAAATCTGGTCCGCCATCATGCCGTCAATGGTGTCAAACGCCAGGTAGGGGTTGATGGCGCCGCAGCCGTAGCCGATCAGCAGGGCAAAGTGGTGCACCTCCCGGGGTTCCCCCGACTCCAGCACAATCCCCACCTGGGTACGGGTGCCGTTGCGAATCAGGTGGTGGTGCAGCCCCGCCACCGCCAGCAGAGCGGGGATGGCGGCCTGTTCCGGCCCGACCCCGCGATCGCTGAGGATAATCAGACTGGCGCCCTGGGCAATGGCGGCATCCGCCGCAGCCCAGATCTGTTCCAACGCCTGCTCAAGGGCCGCCTCACCGGCCTGGGCCGGAAACAGGATCGGTAGGGTAACGGCGGCAAAGCCCTGGTCACCCGCCCCCTGCAGTTTGGCCAACTCCTGGTTGGTGATGATCGGGGTCTTCAGGTTGATCAGGTGGCAACTCTCGGGCTGGGGGTTGAGCAGGTTGCCCTCCCGGCCGATGGTGGTCTCCGCCGAGGTGATGATCGCCTCCCGAATCGAGTCGATCGGGGGGTTGGTGACCTGGGCAAAGAGTTGGTGGAAGTAGTCGTAGAGGAGCCGGGGCCGATTCGACAACACCGGCAGGGGGGTATCGGTCCCCATCGCCCCCACCGCCTCTACGCCGCTTTCCGCCATCGGTTTGATCAGCAGGCGCAGCTCCTCAAAGCTGTAGCCAAAGGCGGTTTGTAAAACCGATAGGGGGTGGCCCACCGGAGCCGGGGTGGGGGACGGGGTGGGCAGGTCCGCCAGCTGCACCAGGTGTTGATCTAACCACTGCTGGTAGGGGTGGGCGCTGGCAATCTGGGCTTTGATTTCGGCGTCGGCCACAATCCGCCCCTCCGCCATATCCACCAGAAACATGCGACCGGGC
>JBEIGU010000152.1:0-8748 GCA_040381765.1 Leptolyngbya sp. | reverse complement strand
GGCATGGACGCCATACTCACTCGATAGTTCGTTCACAGTTTTTAGCCCCTTGATGGCCTCTAGAGCCACCTTAGCCTTGAAGTCCGCACCATGTCGCTTGCGCTGCATTTTCCTGTTAATCTTCGTACGGCTACTGAATTGCTGGGCAGCGACTCTATCTTATTTCCCTGTACAGTTTCCGGGGTACATCATACCGACTGACCCATAACCCGCGTAGGCGGGTTTTGCCTGTCTAGGCGCGGCTTCTAGCCGCCAGCGTTGAGAGTTTTTTCAGTCCACCAACTAGAAGCCCGAGGATTGGATTAATGAATGATTGACAAAGCCTAAGAGCGACCAAGCTTTTGAAGGGAATTATGGGGTTATACTCGATTCAGCTTGCCCAGGTCTGGTTGTGGGTATTTAGTCGAAATGGCTGAATAACTTCACAGCTTGGTCTTGATAACCAACATCCTGGGAACCTTAGCTAAGATTTATTAGTCTATCGCCCTAGGAGTTTTCCCTAACTGCTATGTTCTGATTGGAATTCGCCAGCGATCTAACTGCCTAAACCTTTATCCCATAAGGATCCAATACCGATAAGGGTGCGTCTCTATCGTAGGAATAGGAACTTCAGGTTTGCATACCATGGCTCGTTATACTGCCCTATTAACTCTGCCGACCCACCACCCCGACCTTTCCGATCGCATTGCCCGTACCCTAGAGGGCTGTGGTCTGGTGATGGTTTACTCGGCATCTGATTATATGATGGCTAAGGAGAAGACTGATCAAGTATCCCTTTCGCAATTAGCGACCGTAGAGGTTCTAATCAACTCGGATGATCAGCTGCAATTAGTGGTCAAAAATGAGCAGTTGCCCCTCCGGGTCGACAACCACTGTAAAGCCACCTTTGAGATCGTCAGCGATGCGCTGCTAGAAGGCGTATTCGGCGGCAGCACGCTATCCTTCAGATGACCCCTAGGTTAATTCTGTATCAGTTTCCTGTTAATTTGTTAGGCCCTAGGGCTGTGCTACTATAAATAACTGTGCCTAGGGGTACGAGATAGGGGTCGCTAGCTCAGCGGTAGAGCACTCGGCTTTTAACCGATTGGTCTTGGGTTCGAATCCCAGGCGACCCATACTGAGAACAGGTCTTCAAGTTTTCTTCCACTTCTCCAGACATTTCGTCATACATGGGCGTTCTGTCCTAAGATGAATGCAGGTAGGGCTAACCGATCACAGTATTCGATGGCCTGACGGCGAGAACACACTAGGAGGATTTCTATGGCGCTTGTCCCAATGCGACTGCTGCTGGATCACGCAGCGGAAAATGGTTACGGCATTCCAGCCTATAACGTTAACAATCTAGAGCAAATTCTGGCCATCATGAAGGCCGCCGATGCAACCGATAGCCCGGTTATCTTGCAGGCTTCTCGAGGGGCTCGCACCTACGCCGGGGAAAACTTCCTGCGTCACCTGGTGGTGGCGGCGGTGGAAACCTACCCCCACATCCCCGTGGTCATGCACCAGGATCACGGCAACTCCCCCGCCACCTGCTACTCGGCCCTGCGGAATGGCTTCACCAGCGTGATGATGGATGGCTCCCTGGAGGCTGACGCCAAAACCCCCGCTAGTTTTGAATACAACGTCACCGTCACCCGGGAGGTGGTGAAGGTGGCCCACGCCATTGGTTGCAGTGTGGAAGGGGAATTGGGCTGCCTCGGCTCCCTGGAAACCGGTCAGGGCGACAAGGAAGACGGTCACGGCTTCGAGGGTACCCTCAGCCACGATCAGCTACTCACCGATCCCGATGAGGCCGTACAGTTTGTGGAGGCCACCCAGGTGGATGCCCTGGCGGTGGCCATTGGTACCAGCCATGGGGCCTACAAGTTTACCCGTAAGCCCACCGGTGAAATCCTGGCCATTAGCCGTATTGAGGAAATTCACCGGCGTCTGCCCAACACCCACCTGGTGATGCACGGGTCCTCCTCCGTGCCCCAGAAGTGGTTAGATATGATCAACCAGTACGGCGGTCAAATCCCTGAGACCTACGGTGTTCCCATCGAGGAAATTCAAAAGGGTATCAAGAGCGGTGTGCGTAAGGTCAACATCGACACCGACAACCGTCTGGCGATCACGGCGGCGATTCGGGAGGCAGCCTTTAAGGATCCCTCCAACTTCGACCCTCGCCACTTCATGAAGCCCTCCATTACCTACATGACCGAGGTCTGTGCCGATCGTTACACCGCCTTTGGCACCGCCGGCAATGCCAGCAAGATCAAGCAACAACCCGTGGAGGTTTACGCGGCCAAGTACGCCAAGGGCGAACTGGATGCTAAAACGGCTCAAACCGCCGCTGTCTAGTTTTCACCCCAGTCAGGTTGAAGGGGCCCGGCCAGGGGCTGGACCTGAACCATCCCCCGGCCCCGGTCGGGGGTTTTTATTTCTCCGGGTGGTTACGTTCTAGAAGGTCACGGTTGGCGGCGATCAGGGTTTGCAGACCCTGGGGTAAAAGACTACCACTGCCGGTCTCCGGGTCCAGGCTAGCCAGGGTAACCTGGTCCTGGAGTTGCTGGAGTTGGGCGCGGGTGGCCTGGAGGCGATCGCAGCTGGCCGTCAAGCGTTGTTGGGCGAGTTGGCGGTAGGTGGGGGTTTGCACCTGTTCCATCACCGCCAGCCCCTCCGCCACCTGGCGGGCTAAATCCACCACGGTGTGGAGCGCCTCCAGCAGATCCACCTGCAGCAGCGGGTCGCGCTGGTAAATCTGGTGGGCAAAGGCCTGGGACTCGAGGGCCCAGGTGTAGGCCTGACGCCAGGTTGATTCCGGACGGGAGGGAAGGCCCTGGCTTAGGGATTCGAGGTGTTGGATAAAGCCCTGCCGATCCAGCAGATCACCGCTGAGGGGCGGACTGGCCGGTGGCCGCCAGCCCGCCAGCCAAGTGGCCACCATGGTGGTAGCGATCGCACCTCCCCCCGCCCATACCAGGGGCCGAGGGCCCGTCAGATTTAATAACAGGGCGTAGCCCAAACCGGTGCCGAGCAGCAGCAGGTAGGTTTGGGGTTGCCTGAAGGCCCTGGACCACTGTATCTCCATGGCTAGCGACCGCCGTAGGCTTCGACACAGCGCACAAACAGCTCCACCCCCAGGGCCAGGGCCGACTCATCGAAGTCAAAGCGGGGATGGTGGTGGGGGTAGGCCAGGGCCTTTTCGGTGTTGGCAGCCCCCAGGAAAAAGTAACACCCCGGCACCTCCTGGAGGAAAAAGGCCATGTCTTCCCCCCCCATGGTATGGCAGTCGGGCACCACACCGGCCTCGGTTTCCACCACCGCCAGGGCCACCGATCGCACCAGATCCGCCATGGCGCCGTCGTTAATCACCGGGGGATAGAGGGGGGTGTAGTCTAGCTGGTAGTCGGCTCCATAGCTTTGACAGATACCCGCCACGATTTGGTCAATCCGCTGGCTAAAGAAACCGGCATAGGCGGGGTCAAAGTAGCGCACCGTACCGCTGATCTGGGCCGTATCCGCCACCACGTTGCAGGCATTACCGCTGTGGAAAGTCCCCACCGTCACCACCGCCGACTTCACCGGATTCACCTGGCGGGAGACAATGGTCTGCAGGGCATTTACCACCTGGGCCCCCACCACAATGGTGTCGACGGTTTGGTGGGGCAGGGCGCCATGACCGCCCTTGCCCTGCAGGGTCAGCTTAAAGGTTTCCGTGGCCGCCATCAGGGCACCGCTGCGCACCCCCACGGTGCCCAGGGGCAGGTTATTCCAGAGGTGCAGGCCCACCATGGCATCAACCCTGGGGTTGGTCAGCACCCCCGCCTCAATCATGGGTTTGGCGCCACCGGGCCCCTCCTCCGCCGGTTGAAAGATCACCTTCACCGTGCCCTTAAACCCCTGGGGGTGCTGGCTCAGATAGTAGGTCGTAGCCAGGGCAATGGCCACATGGCCATCATGGCCGCAGGCATGCATCACCCCATCGTGTTGGGAACGGTAGGGGACCGGATTTTCCTCCTGGATGGGCAGGGCATCCATGTCTGCCCGAATCCCCAGCACGGGGCCGGGCTGCTGGCCATGGATCACTGCTACCACCCCGGTACCGGCGATCCCGGCCTGGTGATCAATGCCCCAGGCCCTGAGCCGATCAACAATAAAATCCGCCGTCAGCCACTCCCGAAAGCCCAGCTCTGGCCGCTGGTGCAGCTGCCGTCGCCACTCCACCAAGCAGTCCTGCAGGGCCTGAATGGCGGGACGCAGTCGGGATCGGTCGATCGGCAGGGGAGCGGCGGTGGTGGCGAACATGGGCCGAGGGTATCCGATAATGACAGCGTTAGATACAGCATAAACCACAACTCCAGATTCCCCCATGGCCCGCCGTCTCGCCCCGATCCATCTGGTACTAGCCACTGTTCTATTGGGTTGTAGCCCCGGCCCTCGAGCCGCCCCCCCCGAACCCCCTCTCCCCCCCCGTTATCAAACCCTCACCCTACCCCAGGCAACGGTACACTTGATCACCATCCCGGACCCCGTCGCCTACCCCCTGGAGGTGGCGGTGGTCGATACCCTGGCGACCGTGGATCGGATCCTGGCCCAGGTTTGTGGGGGTCGCGACTGCGCCCTGGCTGGACTGAATGCCGGTTTCTTCGATCCCCAGAATGGCCTGACCACCTCGGCGGTGGTGGTGGCGGGGGAACTGGTGGCGGACCCGCGCCAAAACCCACGGCTGATGGAAAACCCCGATCTCCAGGACAGCCTGGATAAAATCCTCAACCGTTCCGAGTTTCGTCGCTATGACTGCGACGGTCAACCCCGCTACGTCATTGCTCTTCACCAAGCGACCCTACCCCAAGGGTGTCAGCTAATCGCAGCAGTGGGGGCTGGCCCCCAGCTACTACCCCAGGACACGGGGCAGCTAGAGGGGTTCATCGATCCAGATAGGGGTCGAGATGCCCTGGGCAGTGGCACCGCCAACGCCCGATCGGCGATCGGCCTGGGGGCGAGGGGGGAGATCCTGCTGGTGATGGTGGCCCAGCGCCCTGGCCTGGCCAACAGTGGACTGACCCTGGCGGAACTGGCCCAGGTTATGGCCCAACAGGGGGCGGTGCAGGCCCTCAACCTGGACGGGGGTAGCTCCGCCACCCTGGTCTACGATGGGGCGGTCTACCATGGCCGCCTGAAGGGCGCTGGGGAGGTGGTGCAGCGGCCGGTCAAGTCCATCCTCTGGGTGCCCCACCCCTAGGACCGATGGCCTAACTCCCCGCCATCCGGGTTAGCAACACCGGGCAGTTGGCATAGACCCGGGCAAAGTCCGCCAGAGATTCCCCCAGCACCTTATCCAGGTCCGGTAGCCCCCGGGCAATGGTGGGGCGGCGATCGGTGGAGCCAAGCACCAGCAGATCGATGTTGCGGTCCTCCACCAGCTGGCAGACCCGGTAGCCAGGCTTGCCCTCCGGGGCCACCAGTTTGGAAGAAATGCCAGCCTGCCGGGCGATCGTCGCCGCCTCCATCAAAATCGGGTCCTGGTTGGGGTCGGTGCTCGCCACGTCAAAGGGTTTAGCCTTGAGGTTGGGGATGGTATGCACCAGGGTCAGCTCACCCCCGGGTACATCCCGCAGGAGGGCGAGGGCTAATTTCAGGCCGCCCTTGGCGGAGTCCGACCTATCCATGGCCACCATGACCCGCTTAATCGGGCGAATTGCATAAAGATCATCCTTAACCAGCAGCATGGGTCGGGAGGAGAGTTGGAACACGTACTGGCTGACTGAGTTTTCCAGGATTGCCTTCAACCCCTGCAGGCCGCGGGACCCCATAACGATCAGGTTGGCATCCACCTCATCCGCCGCCTGTACCACCACATCCTTAGGATCCCCTTCCCTCAGCATGGCGGTTACCCGGTTGGGATCAAGGTTGAGGCGACTAATGGTATTGGCCAGGGTGCGCCCCCCCTCCTCCCATTTGGCCACCATGGCCTCCGCTGAGATCTGGGAAGGAACGACATGGAGCACCGTGACCGCCGCTCGCTGAATCAGGGGAATGTCCATCAGCGCCTTCATCATGGCTTCGGTATTACCAGTGCCGGAGTTCGCCAGGAGAATTTTTTCAATCATGGAGGCCTCAGTGTATTAAAAAACCGTATTACAAAACGCCGTTGGAACTGGCAACAGTTGCCATGTTCATCATAGGCACGGCCCTGGGTCCTGGTTTTCTGCCATTCATAATTTGTAGTAGAGTCCAGATAGCGTTGGCAACTCACCAAGGCCGGAGTAAATCGTGGATAGCTTGTCCTGGTTTGATTATCCAGTGGTGGTCCAGCCCCACCACACTGACTATGCCGGTATTGTCTGGCATGGCACCTACGTGGCCTGGCTGGAGGAAGCTCGGGTTGCCTACTTAATAGCCCAGGGGCTCAGCTTTGCCGATTGGGTCAAGGCCGGGGTAGATTTGCCGGTGGTGGATCTCTCCCTACGCTATCGTCAGTCCTTGAGACTTGGGGATCGAGCTCTGGTTCGCACCCGGCCAGAGCCTCTACGAGGGGTGCGGCTGGTGTGGCATTACCAGATTCAACGGACTGACAGCCAAATTCTCTGTGTGGATGCCCAGGTCACCCTGGCCACGGTGGACCTGCTCAGCCGTAAGCCCCTACGCCAACTACCGCCATCCCTACGGGCCAACCTCTCAGGCAGGGGATAGACAGGCTACCTTTAGTAGCCCATTGGGTTAATCGCTCAGCAAAGCATGGAATGATCAAATTTGTTACTACTGATACTAATGATTCCATCCCTTTTTCATAATCTTATCACCTGAGGAGTAGTCACCGGGTTGCAATCATTTCTTGTTAATCACTAGGGGTAAGGTAATTTGCTATGTTGCCAAGTTTATCGGTGTTACTTACCGGATTAATTTTAGGCTGGGCGCTATTTCCAGGGTTGGCCCTAGCTCAGGCTCCTGATGCTTTAGAGGTAGCTACCTCTGCCTTGGTTTCCGCAGACACCAGCTTCATGCTGATTGCCTCAGCCCTAGTGTTGCTGATGACTCCAGCTCTAGCCTTCTTTTATGGAGGCTTTGTGCGATCGCTCAATATCCTCAATACCCTGATAATGAGCTTCATCATGATGGGTATAGTGGGTGTCACCTGGATTTTGTGGGGCTATAGCCTTTCCTTTTCCCCGGGTAACCCCTTCATCGGTGGGCTGGAGTGGATGTTTCTTAACGGGGTTGGCCTGGAAACCACCGGCTACCTAGAAGGGTCTGAACCGGCGGCGGTGGTCTCCTATGCCCCCACCATTCCTCACCAGGCCTTCATGATTTACCAGTGTATGTTTGCCATCATTACACCGGCCCTGATATCGTGAGCCCTGGTGGAGCGGCTCAAATTTAAAGCCTACTTCTGGTTTGTTTTATTATGGTCCATCATTGTTTACTACCCTATGGACCACATGGTCTGGGCCAAGGGTGGTTTCATTGGACTCTACGGTGGTTTCGGTGCCCTTGACTTTGCCGGGGGTACGGTTGTGCATATTACGTCTGGTTTTTCTGCCCTGGTGGCCGCCCTCCTATTAAAAAAACGGGTTAATTATCCCAATCGTCTCACCCCTCCCCACAATGTCCCCTTTATTTTGCTGGGGGCTGGTTTACTCTGGTTTGGCTAGTTTGGTTTCAACGCCGGCAGTGCTCTGGCCTCTGGGTCTTTGGCTACGGTCGCCTTTGTGGCAACCAACTGCGGCGCGGCCGCGGCCGGTTTGATGTGGGTGATTCTGGAGTGGGTGCTAACCGGCAAGCCAACAGCGGTGGGTCTGGCCACGGGGGCAGTGGCGGGTCTGGTAGGGGTTACCCCAGCAGCGGGCTTTGTAACTCCTGTGGCGGCTCTTTTGATTGGAGTGATTACTGCCTTCTGTTGCTTTTATGCCATTCGTATTAAAAACAAACTGGGTATCGACGATGCCCTCGACACCTTCCCAGTGCATGGCGTTGGCGGCACGGTGGGGGCACTTTTAACTGGGGTTTTCGCCACTAAGACGGTCAATGCCGCTGGTGCCGATGGGTTGCTCTATGGCGATCCCTCCCAGCTACTCAAGCAACTTGGAGGGGTGCTGATCGCCTACCTGGTAGCTGGGGTTGGCACCTTTGTCTTGATTAAAATCATCCAAGCCACCATGGGGCTGCGGGTGTCGAACGAAGTTGAAACTATCGGTTTGGATCCTACGGAGCATCAGGAAATTGCTTATGGTGATCAGGGGATTCCTGAGTCTATGACCTCCTCCACCCATTGATGGTGGGTAACGTTGTGTAGGTCATTGTGGTGGTCAGTTCATAGGTTATGTCCTCGCAACTGATAGGTCTTCTGGGGCGAGCCATGAAATTCACCCGTCAGCCCTTTCCTTAAGGGTTTTGCTCAAAGTTGTATCATAGGTCTGGCAATCAACGGCGAGAGGAGGCAGTTCACCATGGCTAGAGGCGATCAAATCTACGTCATGCGCCCCCTGGCGGGTATGGATGGGGTGTATCAACACCATGGCATTGATTACGGCGACAGCAGCATTATCCACTACCGTAAAACCGGCGACCAGGCAATTATCTCCCGCACCAGCTTCGAGACTTTTTCCTGGGGCAACCCGGTGTATCCCAGCAATTGTAAATTCAGAATTTGACAATCTACACTGCCCGCCGAGAGGATAGAGCCTATGGGAAGAGGAACTGGGAATGGAAGAGCAACGGCTGAGTTTTGAGGTGATGCTGAGCTACCTGCATCGTGTCCTGGAGGGG
>JBEIGU010000151.1:0-8885 GCA_040381765.1 Leptolyngbya sp. | reverse complement strand
CTGACGGCGGTTCAAACCGCTGCTATCCAGACGAAGTCGGCCTGCGCCGACTGATCCATAACCCGCGTAGGCGGGTTTTGCCTGTCTAGGCGCGGCTTCTAGCCGCCAGCGTTGAGAGTTTTTTCAGTCCACCCAGGACGTAGCTTGCCACCCGCAGAGTGGGACTATGGTTGCCTGATGGGTCGCCACAGCTGGCAGAAAACCGACCAGGGGGAACAGTCCCAGTAGTCGATGTGGGTGATGATTTTACCGGTTGGGTCAAGTTCTAGCTGACTGTAACCCGAGATCTCCAGGGCGGGCTGCCAGGGCAAGGGGGCAATCCAGCTCAGGGTCCACCGGGTACGAATCTCCTGGGGGCTGGTGTACTCAATCTGGTGGAGTTCTAGATGAATTGATCGAAACCAACGGGCCATGAAGTCAATCATGGCCTGATACCGCTTTACCCCTCGAAAGGCCGTCAGGGGGTCCTTAAAGTACACTGCCTCGGCGTAGAGATGGTAGCTTTGATCGGCGGGAAACCGTTGATAATCCAGGCGTAGTTGGTCCAGGAGATCCATTGGGGTGGTCGCAGCTAGAGACTATACCGATCCATTTAATCCCACCAGCTTGGCACTAAGGTCCCAGAGTTTGCGGGCCTTGACGTCGTCCTGAGCTTCGTTGGAGACCTCCTGGGCAAAGGACCGGCGACCTGGCTTTTGGCGGTTACCCCAGCTCCAGTAGATGCCAGACTCCCCCAGATCGGGATCGGCCACCACGGCGGCCACCCGTTCCCCCGCCAACTGCTGGGTGACGTAGCCACCGGTGACGTTCTTTTGAAACCAGGGAAAGATGGTCTGAAAGGCCTTAAAGTGGTGGCGGAAGAGGGGAGTATCCGCCACACAGCCTGGATAGAGGGAGCTAAAGGTAATGCCGGTTTGATCGTGGTAGCGGCGGTGCAGTTCCCGCATGGTGAGGACATTGCACAGCTTACTGTCCTTATAGGCCTTACCTGACTTGAAGGGTTTACCGTTGATCATGGCGACGGGGGCCTTGAACCCTGCCTCAAATCCCTCCAGGTTGCCCAGATCCGGCGGTGCTGGAATGGGAATTTTACCCCCCAATTCCTTGGGGTTAGCGGTGACGGTGCCAAGAATAACCAGACGCCTATCCTGGGTTGGGGAAGCCTTTAGATCCTCTAACAACAGATTACAGAGCAAAAAGTGGCCCAGATGGTTGGTGGCCACGCTGATTTCGTAGCCATCCTCACTGTAGATCGGCGCTTTCTCCAGGGGGTAATAAACGGCGGCGTTGCACACCAGGGATTGCAGCGATCGCCCACTGGCTCGAAAATCCTTAACAAACTGGCGAACGCTGGCCAGGGAGGCCAGATCTAGATGGATCAGGCTATAGCTGTCGGCGGCCATACCGATGGCCAGGGCGGCTTGCTGGGCCTTCTCCAGGTTGCGACAGGCCATAATCACATGCCACCCCCGATCGACCAGGGTCTTGGCGGCGTTTAAACCGACCCCAGAGGAGGCACCGGTGATAATGACGGTGGGTTGCTGTTCCATAGGTGTTAGCCATTATTCAACAATGAGTCGATAGGCGCTGGTGTTTCCTTGGTCGGGGGATAAACCCTAAGGCTAAAGTGTCCACCATTCCCCAAGGGGACGTGACAGCCCATCGAGAGTTCTACTGTATACCCTCAGGCTTACCAAAATCTAGAACCCGGGCCAGGACAGAGTCTAGCTCGCCTCCGTTCCTTTGCGGGAGCTACGGCTATAATTACGTTCTACGACCGATAATCTGCAGCGGCTGCAGGACAAAATGGCAGACTATCGTCGGTTAGGGGTACGGCTAGGGTTGTTAATTAATCCTCAAAACCAATCCGTTGAAATCTATCGCCCCGGGCAAGCATTGGTCGTGATCGAATCTCCGGAGCAGATCGGTTGTGGCGAGGTGATGCCGGGGTTTGTGCTGAAGATGGATTCGATCTGGTGATCGCTAACCGCGCCGGCAGATGTTGTAAGGAGGCTTTTTCGCTATAGTGGGGGCTGACAACGGCGACGGGTGGGAAAGTCATGGCACGGTTGGCCCTATTGAGCGTATCCGATAAAACTGGGCTGGTGGATCTGGCCCAGGCCCTGGTTCACCAGTTTGGCTTTGATATCATCAGTAGTGGGGGTACCGCCCGTGCCCTGACGGAGGCGGGTATTGCCGTTACCAGGGTGTCAGACTACACCGGTTCTCCAGAGATCCTGGGGGGACGGGTCAAAACTCTCCACCCTCGCATTCATGGGGGCATCCTGGCTCGCCCTGATTTCCCCCCCGACCAGGCTGACCTGACAGAAAACCAGCTGCGTCCCGTGGAACTGGTGGTGGTCAATCTCTATCCCTTTGAGCAGACCATTGCCCGGGCTGGGGTCACCCAGTCCGAGGCGATCGAGCAAATTGACATCGGCGGCCCTACCCTGGTGCGGGCGGCGGCCAAAAACCATGCCTACGTGACCGTCCTCTGCCAACCCAGCCAGTATGGTCCCTACCTGGAGGCCCTGGCTACCCATCAGGGGGAGGTGTCCCTCGAGTTTCGGCAGAGCTGCGCCCAGGCGGCCTTCTGGCACACGGCGGCCTACGACCAGGCGATCGTCACCTACCTGAGCCAGTCCTTCAACCCCTCCCAGCCCACGCCGCCCCAGTGGGGGCTGACGGGCCAGCGTCAGGTCAGTCTGCGCTACGGCGAAAACCCCCACCAGCCTGCCGCCTGGTACGCCAGTGGCGCCACGGTGTCTGGGTGGGCCGCCGCCACCCAGGTGCAGGGCAAGGAGTTGAGCTACAACAACCTGGTTGACCTGGAGTCGGCTCGCCGCCTAATCAGCGAATTTCCTGCCGATCAACCAGCGGCGGCGGTGTTGAAGCACACTAATCCCTGTGGCGTGGCCCTGGGAGATAGTCTAGCCCTGGCCTACCGACGGGCCTACGACGCTGATCCGGTCTCCGCCTTTGGGGGTATTGTCGCCCTCAACCAAGCCATTGACCTGGAGACAGCTCACCAACTCACCGGCACCTTTCTAGAATGTATTGTTGCCCCGGGCTGCCAGCCCGAGGCCCAGGAGGTGCTGGCGAAAAAGTCTAACCTACGGCTGCTGCTGTTGGAGGATTTAGCTCCGGGGCCAGTCCAGGAAATCCGGGCGATCGCCGGCGGTTTTCTCCTACAAGCCCCCGATCACCACGCTGACGATCCCGCCACCTGGAAACGGGTTACCCAGCTCCAACCCAGTGACCAGGACCTGGCGGAGCTATGGTTTGCCTGGCGAGTGGTTAAGCATGTCAAGTCCAACGCCATCGTGGTCACAAACCAGCACCAAACCCTGGGCATTGGCGCGGGTCAGATGAACCGGGTAGGGTCAGTCAACATCGCCCTCGGTCAAGCCGGAGATCACTGCCAGGGGGCGGTGCTGGCCAGCGATGGCTTTTTCCCCTTTGAGGACTCGGTACGGGCGGCGGCGGTGGCCGGTGTGCGGGCTATTGTTCAACCCGGGGGCAGTCGCCGCGACCAAGAGTCAATTCAGGCGGCTGACCAGCTCGGCCTGATCATGGTACTGACGGGAGTCCGTCACTTCCTACACTGAGGCAGGAAATGCAGTTGACTGTTAACCAGCCAGGATTTGTGGTTCTGCTGGGGTTATCGTGAACCTGATTTATTCGCGACCCCAGGGGTTTCAAAGGTTGGTAGGCGATCGCGATCGGTGAGGATCTCATAGCCGGTCTCACTGACCAGAACCGTGTGCTCAAACTGGGCCGAGAGGGAGCGATCCACGGTCACCACAGTCCACTGGTCCTTGAGGGTGCGGGTTTGCTTGGAACCGGCATTGAGAATGGGCTCGATCGCCAGGGTCATCCCCGGGCGCAGGGTGATATTGGGTAACTCCCGGGTACGGACGTTAAACACCGAGGGGGCCTCGTGGAGATTGCGCCCCACCCCGTGGCCGGTAAAACCCTCCACCACGCTAAAGCCAGCGCTAAGGACACTGTCTTCGATGGCGCCGGCAATATCCAGCAGGGTATTGCCGGGCCGCACCTGGGCAATGCCGGCGTAGAGGGCCGCTTCAGCGGCGGCCATCAGCCGTTGGGCCTTAGCGGAAACCTCACCAATGGCCAGGGTGATACAGGAATCCCCATGGAAGCCCTGGTAATAGGCACCGGTGTCTACCTTGAGCAGGTCTCCCCGCCGTAGCACCTGACGTTTACTGGGAATACCGTGGACCACCTGGTCATTCACACAGGCACAGATAGAGGCCGGAAAACCGTGGTAGCCCTTAAAGCTGGGGGTGGCCCCCAGGTTCCGGATGCGTTGTTCAGCGTAGCTATCCAGATCGGCGGTGGATAGGCCTGGCACTACCATCGCTTCAATTTCCTTCAGCACCGTGGCCACAATGGTGGCGGCCTGGCGCATAATCTCCACCTCTGCAGCGGTTTTCAGCTCTACACCCTGGACCCGGCGACGACGGGGGGGCAGGGTAGCCAGATCACGGCCACCAGACATCCAATTCGTTAGAAAATTCATAGGTAGGGGGTAATCGGGGAGGGCAACCCGGAGAGGAAAAGGTTACTTCCAGTGTAATCCCTTACTCCGGTGTAGTCATCCGGCCCTGCCCCAGTTCCGACCCCAGGGGTCTGGCCCCTACCCCAATAAAATATCCCGGCTGGGGCTGGGATCCACCGCATCTAGAGGGGGTAAGGCTAGCTCAAAGGTCAGGCCAAAGGTCTGAAGCAGGTTACAGGTCTGGTGATCGGCGAGGTTGGTGTCACTCAGTTCCAGGTTGTAAAAATGCACCTGAGGATGGCGAAAATAGGGACCGGCATGCCAGGTGCCCCGGGCCAGCTTGATAAAACAGTTGCCCGGAACATAGAACCCCTGAATAGTGGTTGGGTCCGGCTGGGGCTGGGGCCCCGGCGGTGCTACCGCTAACCCCCAGCCCTTAGCTTCCAGGGATCCCAGGCATTGGGTGCAGCGCTGGTGCCGGGTAATCTGATCAAAGCGGCTACCCCGGTGTGGCAAGGTCATCAGGTAAAACCGGGGAATACCCTGATCTAACTCCAACTGAGCATCCTCGGGCCCAAAGGGGATGTGATCGGGGCCAGGAAAAATCACCTGGCCAAAGGGGGCAAAGGCGGCCTGGCTCAGGGGCTGAGCCCGCAGGGATTGGACTGTCGGGGGAAGGGACATGGCTCCAGGGCATGGCTTGCGGCTTACCCCCTCTAGTTTAACGGTAGGGCCACGGCCCCGGGGAGCAATAGAGGCCAGCCAAAACCTGCTCAAGGGGGTGACGTCGGCGGCTATGCTGAAGACAGTCCGTCCTTGCCGTAGCCCCATGGTTAGTCCCCCCACCCGCCGCCCCACCACCCTGGCCGCCGTCCTGCGTTTGCTACGTTGGGACAAACCCAGTGGTCGGTTGATCCTGATGGTGCCGGCCCTATGGTCATTAGTTTTGGCCGCCGCCGGCCAGCCCCCCTGGCCCCTGGTGGGGATAATCATCTTGGGCAGTCTGGCCACCAGTGCGGCGGGCTGTGTGGTCAATGACCTGTGGGATCGCAATATCGATCCCCATGTCCAACGCACCCGCCAACGCCCCTTGGCTAACCGGGATTTGTCGGTGCGGGTGGGTCTGGGGGTACTGGCGATCGCCCTGCTCTGCGCCTACGGGCTGGCCCGCTACCTGAACCCCCTCAGCTTCTGGCTGTGCGTCCTGGCGGTACCGGTGATTGTGCTCTACCCCCTGGCCAAGCGGGTATTCCCGGTACCCCAATTAGTCCTGTCCCTGGCCTGGGGCTTTGCCGTACTGATTCCCTGGGCGGCGGTTACCGGTCACCTGGATCTGCCCGCCTGGATTCTCTGGCTAGCGGTAGTGCTGTGGACCCTGGGCTTTGACACGGTCTACGCCATGCCCGATCGCAGCGATGATCGGCGCTTGGGGGTGCACTCCGCCGCCCTATTTTTCGCTGACTCCACCCCCCAGATGGTGGGCTTTTGCTTTCTCGGCACCTGGCTCCTGCTGATCTGGTTGGGGCTGCTGCAACTGCTGGTCTGGCCCTACTGGATCGGTCTAGCCCTAGCCCTACTGGTTTGGTCTCGTCAGCTCTATCAACTGCGCCAATCTCCCATCCTCCCCTCTGTTTATGGCCAAATTTTCCGCCAAAACGTCCAGCTCGGGTTTATCCTGCTGGTAGGTATGATCCTTGGTAGTCTCCCATAACCCATGAATGCTTCCCCCCCTGCCCCGCCCTACCAGCCCCTCTCCGTAGAGGAATTGGTACAGTGGCTGGCGGATTCTAACTCTGCGGTACAGCTCGTTGATGTGCGGGAACCAGCGGAATTGGCCCTGGCCCAACTGCCAGGGTTTCTGAACCTACCCCTGAGCCAGTTTAATGATTGGGGCACCGATATTGATCACCACTTAGAGGCGGACCAGCCAACGGTGGTGATCTGTCACCATGGGGTGCGGTCCGCCCAAATGTGTCAGTGGCTGTCCCAGCAGGGATTCAGCCAACTCTATAATCTAACTGGGGGGATCGATGCCTATGCCCTGGTTGATCCCACCATCCCCCGTTACTAGGGCTAGACCACTAGTCCCTGGAGTCAATAAACCCCGTAAGGGTCACGAAACCGATCTAGTTCCTCGGGTTTGACCGGTTTTAAGCCAAGCAACTGACAGCGGGGGGGCAGCCAGGATTTAAGATCGGCATAGAGGGCCTGCACAGCCTTAATGATGTCGTCAGTGACCATCGGCAGGGATATACGCAACACCCAACCTTCTTCGTCGCAGGCGACAGAGTAATTTTTAGAGAGCAGCAGCATCACCGGGGATGTTCCATCGGTGGGGCTGGCTATGGGGGTGATGACCTGCCCACCATAGTTGTTTATAGATAGGTTGGGTAGAGCGGGCTGAAGCATAGGGAATCCTGATGAGAGAACAGCGGCAGCGGTCACCCTACCCGTGGGAGTTAAAGCACCAGAGGGTGACCTCGCTGGGTAAAGCGTACTGTCGTTAAGCCCCAATCAGGCTGATTGATCAGGGTTTCTTTAAGACTACCCAAAAGTGCCTTTTGCTCACACACAGAAAGGGACTGTAACCGCCGCGGAGAATCCCTGGAAACCCGCAGGTCAATGGTAACGGCGTCGCCCTCCACCCCCACTCGGTAGCCGGATAGTTTCAGGTCTATAATTGCCTGCTCTGCCAAAATCAACCCCACCGTGGTGGTCAGACTATCCTGGCGGGGCACCTGGATAGTTTCGGGTTGGAAGCGATCGCATTGGTTGTCCAGGCGATACAGGGTAACCGTCAGGGGATCGGTGGGCGCGATCAGACGACTGGCCCTGGCCTGAATCAATCGCTGGCCGGTTTGCACCGACCAATCCAGCTTAGCCATGGGCACCAGGGCAGGAGGAGGTGTTTCCCTGGCCTGGGGAGTAGGGGTACAGCCGGGTAGTAGGACCCATGCCCCCACTAGAGCCAATCGCCAGATCAATACCCCTACCTCCTTACCCATCGCTGCAGATGTTCTTTCTAGTTATAGCCGGGCCCGGCGGAGGCAAACCAGAACATCCACCAGTATTAGCTTTAACCGATGAACTCTGTCCTCAGCGGGCTGGCCAACGCTATCTCTAGTCTGAGCAATTTTAGCGTAGCCCCATTGGGTTGGTGGCGATGGTGAGGCAGATGGCCGACGGGTGGTGATCACGGCCCCCACCCATAGAATTATTTAACCCGTCGAGTCCGGCGCAACACTTCCCCCAGGGTGAGGTTTGGCTGGGGCACCCCGTCAAACACCGTGCCCACCTGCCCCTTATGGAAATTGACCAGGGCAATGTTGTAGGCCTCCTCACTGAGGGGAATGTAACCGACGTTGTTGCACCTGGGTATTAGAAGACGACCCTCCAAAAGTTCCGCCAGGTAGGGTTGCACATCCGGCCAGCCCTAACCATAAGACCAGGGCTACGCTGCCCCCATACCGCTGCACCGTCATAGATTTTCCTTCGCTTTCAACTGAACAGCTGGCTGATAGGGATGATCGCCAGGTTGGTATCTATAGCAGTCAGGGGGAATGGATGCCAAACCTGACCAGGCCTATCCAGCCCCAGTACCTTGTCCCCAGCCATCATCCAACCAAATCATCATTTCAAATAATGTTGATAGGTTAGTTATCTGCAGGTTAAGAGTTGGGTTGTAACGGCCTGTAACCGGGTGAACCTCCCATAGGGGCATGGGGGCTGAGTGAACCTCTGTGGTCTACTGGCTTGGGACAAAGAAAAGAAGGCAGAACTTGGCCGTCAAGATCAGGGGGTGTACTTTCGCCCTAGGATCCTTCTTTTTGGCATCTGCTTTGCCCTTACCGGGGGCTAGTAGTCAGTCAACCTTAACGTGACGGGTTGAGACCAGCAGGGGAGTCGGGGGGATAAAAGGGCCATTCATAATACGTTCTTTAGCCAAACTAGAGTTTCTGAAGGAAATTCCTATCTCTGACGCGTTATTCATAATATTTTTGTTGACTAAACTAATTTCTCCGAAAGATATTCTTATCTTTGACATAGCATTGATAATATTTTCCTTGGTCAAATTAACTTTTATTAAAGTTTTTCTTATCTTTTGCCTTCCCCAACCAGGAAAGGTACTGGCGGAATCAACGTTTGCCCTGGATTGATCTAGGTTTGTCCTCCCCTGATCAGGAAAGGCGCTGACTGAATCAACGTTTTCCCTGAATTGATCTAGCGCACATTCAGCAGGTTGGGAGGGACAGCCAATAATTTTTTAATCCCCTGAACCAGGGTTTTCAGCGATTCAGGGACTTTTGGTTGCGACAGAGACGTTGCCTGCTGAGCAAACTGGTATGGTCACTCGCTTCTAAGG
>JBEIGU010000150.1:0-8987 GCA_040381765.1 Leptolyngbya sp. | reverse complement strand
TTCTCTGCGACCCCACCCATCGGGTGGTGTTTCACTTTACCCCGAAGCATTGCTCGTGGCTCAACCAGATTGAAATGTGGTTTGGCATCCTGATGCAGAAGCTGATCAGGCGGGGTAACGTCCTAAGTCAGGCGGATTTGAAGACTCGGATTTTGGAATTTATTGAGTATTTCAATCGAACCATGGCGAAACCCTTTCGATGGACATACCAAGGTAAGGTACTCAAGGTATGAAAGGGTATATCAACCTATGCCTCAGCCTACTAGCCACCGTTGACCGGCGGAATTAATACGACCTCATCTCCCGCAGCCATGGCGGTGGTGGCAGGTACGATCTGGAGATTGACCCCCAACTGGGTGCGATCGCGCCAGGCTTCTAACTGGGGATGCTCCGCCAGCACCCGATCTAGCACGGCTCCCACCGGGCTATGGGCTGCAAAGGTCCACCGCAACTCTGGCACCCCATAGACCTCTCGATAGATCGCAAAGAGTTTAACGGTAACGGTGATTGGATTCATGGGCTGACCTTAACTCTTGGTAAACTTGAGGTTCCTTGCTTGGCTCAGGGGTAAGGGCGGAGAAGCAGAAGCTTCAGTATAGAAAGTTCTGCACAAAGGCATCAGCAGCCACGACCCGGTTGCGGCCAGCCTGTTTAGCGCGATATAGGGCAGCATCAGCCCGCCTTAACAGGGTTTCCATACGGTCTCCTGGCTTAGCAAGAGCAACGCCAAAGCTGGCCGTCACTGGCCCTACATTAGGGTGAGGATAGTTAGCTAGCCCTTGCCGTAAACGCTCAGCGGTTTGATACAGTTCTTGGGCGGTGGTGCCAATCAATATAATTAAAAACTCCTCGCCTCCCCATCGGGAAGCAATATCAGTCTTCCGTAATCCCTGCTGAAATAATTGGGCGGTCTGTACCAGGACTTGATCGCCAACCCCATGGCCAAAGGTATCGTTAATCCGCTTGAACCGATCAATATCAATCAGCATCACTCCAATTGCCTCCATCTGATCCTCCAAAACCGACTCTAGGGCACGGCTAGCCGCCCGGCGATTCGCCAAGTTGGTCAGGTGATCAATATCAGCTTTAACCGCCTGGGCCTGGACCTGGGAAAAGGAGCTTTGCAAACTGGCAACGGTGGTGAATATAGCGATATAAAGAGGATGGGCTAAAATCATGTGCAGCAAGTAGGAAAAGATATGTTCTTCCACGGGTAATTTCTGTTCTATCCAACTTCGTATGATCCCTGCTGCCCCTAGGCAAAGATAAATAAATCCCGATAGGACCAGAGCTTGCTGTTTTTGTAGAAAGAGAAACAGGAGGATATAAAGTAGGGGAAACCACTGGGCAAAGGTGGTTAATTTATAAGTATCTGAGGCGGGTATGTAACCCCAAACAATAGCCTGTAGCACCAAGAACTGATATACGGTAATGACTCCTACAGTGCCGATCAAAGAGATCCTATAGACACCAGGATTGATCTTTAACAAGACCAGAGATGCAGTAATTAAACTCAACATGAGTGGATAGGCTAGGCGATCAATAGGGTTAACCCTACCTAGAACCAGGGCTTCATAGAGCCATAGACCGGAGAGCAGCAACAGGAATAAACTAAACAAAACCTTTAGCCAGCGTTGACGTAATTCTTGTAAGCTCCTAACCTGACTGAGTTGAGCAGCTTCTGATTTACCCTGTTCTGCCATGATTGCATTGCTGGCTTTGATTAAGCTTTATTACGCTTCTACCAGATCAAGCATGCCCCAAGCCTGGTTCAGGGTTTGTGATCAGCGTCTAAGTGCTAAATTTTTCAGCCATTTCTCTGAGGCTCTATCCCGCTTCTATCAAACCAGGGTGAAAGGTTAAATTTTTGTTGGCTGTAACCCGGGAAATTGCTGGAGATCTCCCAAAGTAAGCAATGAGAGAGTGGTTCCTGAAGCCCCTCGGGAGGGCGACTTTGAAGGGTTTTTTCGGCTCCCCAATCTGCGGGTGGCAAGCTATGTCCTGGGTGGACTGAAAAAACTCTCAACGCTGGCGGCTAGAAGCCGCACCTAGACAGGCAAAACCCGCCTACGCGGGTTATGGATCAGTCGGCGCAGGCCGACTTCGTCTGTATAGTAGCGGTTTGAACCGCCGTCAGCCAATGTTTTATCAGTCAACCAAGCTACGTCCTCTAGAGGAGGGATCGGGGCTGAGGGGGCAGAACGACGGTTCTCAACCTGGACTTGGTTTAGTTCGCGATCCTAAGGGTTGATCAACTGACCTGTGAGCTGAAAACTCTTGATGTTTGCATCATTGGTGGTTGCAGTGCAAACTCAGGGTAAGGTAGGGATATCCGTCTCGCTCCGGCGTGGAAGCCGACTCCTTCCCACGTTACACTAACAAACAGAAATATTTGGGCAGGTTCGGTCTATGAGTTTGGAAATCACTGCGGTACAGGCCCCCTACTACGGCGATGCCATGTATCGTACGCCGCCCCCGGATTTACCCTCCTTGCTGTTGAAGGAGCGGATTGTCTACCTGGGGCTACCCCTGTTTTCTGGAGATGACATTAAGCAACAGGTAGGCATTGACGTGACTGAGCTGATCATCGCCCAGTTGCTTTACCTGCAGTTTGACGACCCCGATAAGCCCATCTACTTTTACATCAATTCCACCGGTACCTCTTGGTACGATGGCAACATGATTGGCTACGATACTGAAGCCTTTGCCATCTGTGACACCATTAATTATATTAAGCCCCCCGTCCATACTATTTGTATCGGTCAGGCCATGGGCTCGGCAGCGGTAATTCTTGCCTCGGGTACTAAGGGCTTTCGGGCTAGCCTGCCCCACGCTCGCATTGTACTTAATCAACCCCGCAGTGGTGCCCAGGGGCAGGCCACTGACATCGAGATTCGAGCTCGGGAAGTCATTGACAATAAGCGATCGATGATGGAGATCCTGGCCAAACACACGGACAAACCCCTGGAACAGGTGATGCAGGATACGGACCGGATGTTTTACATGAATCCTCAGGAGGCCAAGGAATACGGCATTATTGATCGGGTCCTGGAAAGCCGTAAAGCCCTACCTAAGGTGCCGGCGATCGCCGCTGGCTAGTTCCTCCTTATTTCCCCTTCTCTGCTCACCCTACCTCAAGGTTGAAACAACCCTATGCCCATCGGCACCCCTAAAGTCCCCTATCGTCTTCCCGGCAGCCAGTACAGCCAGTGGATCGACATCTACACCCGGCTCAACCAAGAACGGATTATCTTCCTCGGTCAGGAGGTAACCGACAGCCTGGCTAACTCTATTGTGGCGGCCATGCTCTACCTTGACTCCGATGACAACACCAAGCCCATCTACCTCTACATCAACTCCCCTGGAGGGTCGGTGACGGCGGGCATGGCCATCTACGATACTATGCAGTACATCAAGTCCGATGTGGTGACCATTTGTCTAGGTCTGGCGGCCTCCATGGGGGCTTTTTTGCTGGCCGCAGGCACCCCTGGCAAACGCCTAGCCCTGCCCCACTCCCGCATTATGATTCATCAGCCCATGGGGGGGACCGGTCGTCAGCGTCTGCAAGCTAGTGATATTGCGATCGAAGCTAAGGAAATCCTGCGGGTACGGCAGGAACTCAACGAAATGATGGCTCTCCACACCGGTAAGCCGATCGAGCAAATCGAAAAAGATACCGATCGGGATTACTTCATGTCCGCTGAAGAAGCCGTAGCCTATGGCCTGATTGACCGGGTGATTGAAGACCGTACCCAGGAACTAGCTTCCGCCGTAGCCACAACAACCTAACCCGACCGCTAGGGGCTGGTTCCCTGGTAATTAATCAACTATCTTGGAACTGATGAGTATCCCCAATCTGCCGTCGCTTGTTGTAGATTTGGCGCAGGTGACGTTTAACTGTAGCCAGGGAAAGGTACAACTCATCAGCAATGGCTTGTATACTGCACTCCTGCTGTCGTAACCTCCACACTTGGTGCTCCCGGGGGGTAAGCTGGATCTCTAAGGCTTTGAGTTGGGCCTGACTCAGGGTCGCCGAGTTGGGGTCTTCTAGAATCGCCAGAAAGAGGCCCGGCTCGCTGTCGGTTCTATCCAACCACTGTACCCGCGCCCTTAGGCGATACCCCTGGGGCCCAGGGAAATCCTGGGTAAGAATTAGAGGATTGTCGGGAAATAACTCCCGACCCTCCAGTAGGTAGCCACAAATGGTCCAAAGGCCGGGGGGCAAGGTAACCAGGTCCACCCCTTCCCACTGGTTAAGCCGGTGGGCCAGGGTTTGACCCAGGTGATTAGCGTAGAGTAGTTGCCCCCCCTGGCTAATAATTAGAATGCCCTCGTTAAAACCCTCCAGGACGGCGCTCAGCAGAGTCGGTGAATTATTTTCTGTCAAACCATCCAACAAAGGGGCGAAGAGGTTGGGCGAAAGCAAGTTGAGCGGGGAAGGGCAAAGGGCAACCATAGGAATTTACCAGGTAGAGACCAGAAAAGCGTCGAGGATTTCTCCTATGGCTGTCATCATACTGACCGAGATGGAAATTTCCTGACTGGGTGAGACCCCTTATAGCTTTATAGCTTTGGGCGACCAGCTACTCAGACCTTGCTGGTTATACCTGCCTTGGGCTTGACCCAGCCTGGCCAGAGAAATGGGTTGGCGCAAATTGTCTGCGCCATTTTTGGAGAGTGTTGCCAAAATAGAAGCAACTACTATTCTTACTACCCAGTTTGGTAACTATGGTTTTGGCATCTCACTACCGTGTGCTTGGGCTCCGCTCTGGAGCCAGCTTTATCGATGTCAAGCTGGCCTATCGTCGGCTAGTTCGCTTGTATCATCCCGATGTTAACCCTAAAGATGAAGCCGCTAAGGAAAAGTTTATCCAAATTACCCAGGCCTACCAGGCTCTGGTAACAACCCTGCCCCAGCCCCTACCTATCTCTGCAACTGAGGTTTCTCCGGGATGCACCTCAATTCCCCAAAAAGCCAGTCAATCTAATCGGCAAAACCCTTCCACCTCAGCTCCGTTTCCGCCCCGCCCTCCTCTACAAGTCCACCAAACACCAGGGGGCTCCAGGGCCGATCAAGATTTAAAGCAGTCTAGTTTTGTCCAACTGCAAGGCTTAGTAAGGAGTCGGCGCTACCCCAGGGCAGTGGCGCTGGTGGAGGGGTTAGCCCATCGTTTTCCCGAAGATCTGGAGGTGCGGCAGTGGCAGGCGATCGTGTATTATCGGTGGGGCCAAGCCTGCCTCAATCTGGGATACAAGCTCAAAGCTGAAGCCTGCTTGAAGAAAGCCTGGCGAGTTGATCCTCACAATCGTTCCCTACGGCAGGCGCTACAGTATGAATTTGCTCGGTTACAGCGGCTATCAATACCTCCGGAGCGAGTCTCGGGCTAGAAACCTAATCCAACGGGTCCAGTCCACGACGACTGTAATCTAGTCTTAGCTTCAGACCAAGGGTAATTTGTTTCATCACCCAGTACAGCACGGTAACGATTAAAAAAGTCAACAGAATCATGGCAATAGGCCATTTAGAGGTGAGGGTATTAAAGGTAATCATCACCACATCAAGGGGATCGGTAACCAGGTCCCAACTGTTGAGTCGAATAAAACGACCTAGAAAAACCCCCAGAGCACATAGGCCATGGATCAGTAACTCCATCGGTAAAACTAAAGCCTTCGCACCGTGACGCTTGAGGTAGTAGTTAAGGTTGAGCAAGGAAATAACGTAGGCCTCGAACCCTAGTAAAATCGCTGTCAAATGAACCGGTACAAACACCAGGACAACAACCCAGGTAGACAAACGACCAGAGCTGATGCCCCGAATCAGATGAATGATATCGGTCAACAGATAAGGCGCATTCGGCAAAAAGGCAATAAAAACTACCACCCCCAAAGCCCATAACCAAGCCCGTTGGCTTTTCCTCAGGTGAATGCCCCATCGGCCCAACAGAAAAGCGATTCCACCAGCCAGAAAAAACCATCCGAGTCTTAACAGAGTCTTAATATCTCCGCTAAAACTGTCGCCAACTAAGCTACCCCATGAATTGACCGATTCTGGCAGCTTCATCCATAAACCAACCACACCAATTAAGCCCACCAGGAGACAACTTAGGCGAAACCATGCCTGCGGCAATGCCTGGGGACGAAATAGGCGAAAACTCAAGATCAGAGGGATAAAAGCTAGAAATAGATTCCAGACAATCCAGCCACTATAAACATTGTTAAGGGCGGGAGCTATGGCGGTCAATATAGAATTGAGCATCGTTATAAATAGATTTTCATTGTTATTCCTGTTATAACGGATTTCACTTGGGTGAAGTGCGGTGTAAACATCCCCCGTTGATCAAGGGGGGCACAGCTTGAAAAGCCTACAGCCAGGTACTGGGGGTAGGACTGAGCCGTTGGGTGTCTCACTCTATCAAAAACCGTTATATGTCACTTTTGCGAGAGAGAAACCATAGCACTCAAATCACTTCGATCACTAGTCGGACTCATCGATCTCATAAGACGTACTGGTGTGGCCTCTAAGTTTCCTACAGGTAGAGTGATAAAAGTAAGAAGCGTAACATAGCCTGCTGGGTTATCTTGACGCAGACCACCGACTACAAGTAGTGGCGACCCTAGCGCTGAGCAGCATCAAAGGCGGCATCAATGTAGTCTTGCAATATCAGGTAACGGCCATTTCCCAAATCTAAATGGCGCTCAGGCTCCTGATTGGGCAAGGGACCCCCACGGCAGGTCACCAGGGCAACATCAAAGCGACAGATAGCCTGGGCCCACTGTCGATGTCTTAGCAGGTAGAGTTGAGCAGATTTAGCGAGTTTGATCTGTTTGTGACGGGTAATTGCCATTAAACCATCGGCATCCCAATTTCCCTGGCTGCGGGTTTTGACCTCGACAAAAGCCAATTGCCAAGGAGGGTCGGCCATAGCTCGGGCCATCACCAGGTCCAACTCTCCCCAGGTACAATGCCACTGGCGAGCCTGTAACCGCCACCCCTGGGCAGCTAGCCAGTTCGCCACCAAGGTTTCACCTAAGGTACCTAATTCTATATTAGTGAGAGGCTTAACCATAGATCAACAGCCCAGTACAGGTAAAAACCGCTAGCGGTCATCAGTCTGGCTAAGATGGGGGTAGGACGCCATTTATAGCTATAACCAGCTACAGCCTGGAGTAACGGAGAAAAGCGAGTCAGAACCTCTGGCCAACATTCGCTCTGACCGGCTTACCATGGCCTCAGGGTTCTGGCTAAAACCATACAACGGGATCAGGTCCAGGGCCTCATAACCTTCAGCTATACCTTAACCCTTTCACCGGCTTAACCAGTGGCTAGCCTGGCAGTATCAGCTATCTGGCTGATGCTGGCGTTACTATTTTCGTAACCCGCAGGGGCAACGCCCCGACTCTGTGGCAATCTGAAATGGGTAACATCTAACCCAGTCAATCAAATGTCCCGCCTGCTGCTGTTCCCCTAAATCAAGCCATAGCACAGGACAATAGCCCATGATCCATAACTGCAAAACGCTGACCTCAGGGCTCGCCACCCTAGCCTATCTAGTAATAGGCTGCTCAACTTGGCAGGCATCCCCTATCCCCAGAAGTCCCGGGGTTAACCCTAAACCGATCAGCGCACCGTCAATGATTGCTAATTCTGAACCTGACCCTGTCAAGTCAATCACGATCGCCCAGCAACAATTTGGCTTTGCCCTCCTAGCCGCCCTACAGCGGGAAAACCCAGATCAAAACCTGCTGATTTCCCCCATCAGTGTGGCCATGGCCCTGACCATGGCCTACAATGGCGCCGCCACGGATACCCAGACCGCCATGGCAGCAGTACTGGGGCTACAGGGACTCCGCCTGGAGCAGGTTAACCAGGCTAACCAGGCCTTACTAGGACACCTGGCTAACCTCGATTCCAGCCTGGAATTGGCCATGGCTAACTCCCTCTGGCTGAATCAAAGCTTACCGATTCGTCGAGAATTTGTTGACCAGGTAAGGGGGACCTATGGGGCTGAGGTGGCCAGCCTTAACTTTGCCGACCCTGATGCGGTGAGACAGATTAACCAATGGGTAAGCCGCCAAACCCGCGATCGCATCCCCACCATCCTGGATACCATCCCCCCGGATCAACTCCTGTTCCTGCTGAATGCGGTCTACTTTAAGGGGGCCTGGACTCGCCCCTTTAATCCTGACCTGACCCGAGATCGACCCTTTACCCTGACGGACGGGACTGTCCTGAACCTCCCCACCATGGAGCAGCGGGGTGATTACCTCTATCTGGAGACCAACGCCTTGCAGGTGGTGAGTTTACCCTACGGGAACCAGTCCCTCAGCTTAGATATCATCCTCCCTGCCCCAGCAGTCAATCTCGAGCAGATGATTCCCCAGCTCACCGTCGACACCTGGGAGACCTGGTCACAGCAACTGCGATCACGGCCGGGCAGAATTCAGCTACCCCGCTTCGAGATGACCTATGAAGCCAACTTAATTCCCGCCCTGGAGTCTCTAGGTATGGGCATGGCCTTTAGTGATCAAGCGGATTTTTCTGGTCTCACCTCCCTGCAGGCCATGATTAACCAGGTGCGCCATAGGACCTACCTTGAGGTCACCGAAAAGGGCACGGAAGCGGCCGCCGTCACGTCGGTGGGTATTGCCGTGACATCGGCCCCCATGGCCCCGGAACAACCCTTTGAGATGGTCATGGATCGTCCCTTTGCCATAGTCCTTCGCGATCGCCAGAGTGGCATACTGCTCTTCCTCGGGATAGTTAGGGATCCTCGCAAAGCCAGGGTCTAACCAGGTTCGCTTGTTGATGCATTGTCTTATGAGACATCAAGATTATCCCTCAACGCTGCCCTAGCCTGCATTATTCATGAGGCCTACCAGTAGGCAGTGACTTGGCCCCCGATGAGTCAACTGCAACAGACGCTCAGTATCAACGTCCCAGTGTTGGCGACGACTTGAGTAACGAGGCCAAAAACCGTAGCGAATCG
>JBEIGU010000149.1:0-9041 GCA_040381765.1 Leptolyngbya sp. | reverse complement strand
GCCTGTTGCACATCGGCTTTGTCGGCATTGCCGTAGCCGGTCAGGGCTTGCTTGACCTGGGCTGGGGTAAATTCCACAGGGGGCAGTTGATGCTGGGCCAGCACCAGCATTAGCACTCCCCTGGCCTGGGCCACCAGAATGGTGTTACCCATACGGTAGAAAAAGAATTTCTCGATCACCACCCGATCGGGGTTGAACTGCTGAATCAGGCTGTGGAGATCGTCGTAGATGGTGCGCAGGCGATCGCCCATGGCCATGTGAGCGGGGGTGGCAATCACACCAAAGTCGATCACCGTCAAGGCCTCGGCGGTCAGAGCCGAGTCAACCTCAATCACCCCAAAACCCAGGGTAGCTAGGCCCGGATCCAAGCCCAGGATACGCTGACCCATGGGGAACTGGGCTAGCGAGCGCCAACCGGCCGTTGACCGTTGGCTAGGGTCTGGTCTGGATCCGCTAAACCAAAGACCTGACAAAAGACTTTTTCTACTTTGTAACCGGAATCAATACTCTCCAGGGGGTCCTTGCGCAGCCGGTGCCGCAGACAGAGCACAATCACCCGACGGATATCCTCAAGGGTGACCTTGGCACGCCCCTCGTAGGCTGCCAGGGCCTTTGCAGCCCGGTTGGTGACAATATCTCCCCGCAAGCCGTCCACATCTAACTCGGAACAAACCTGGGAAATCCGCACCCGGTCAGCATGGTCGATGGTGACCTGGGGTAGACGGGCCTGGGCCTCTACCAGAGAGGCCTGTAGGGCATCTTGTTGGGGTTGGTAGCTGGCCAGGTAAGTGACAGGGTCCTGATCAAACTCCGATCGCTGTTCAACAATCTGAACCCGCAGTTCCGGATCCCGTACGGTACGAATTTCTGCATGCATACCAAAGCGGTCCAGCAGTTGGGGTCGTAATTCTCCCTCTTCGGGGTTGCCGGAACCCACCAGTACAAACTGAGCCGGATGACGGATGGAAATACCCTCCCGTTCCACAGTGTTCCAGCCCGAAGCAGCAGAATCCAACAGGACGTCCACCAGGTGATCGTCTAGCAGGTTCACCTCGTCAACGTAGAGGATGCCCCGATTAGCTTTGGCAAGCAACCCCGGCTCAAAGGCCTTGACCCCCTCCGACAGGGCCTTCTCAATGTCAATCGTGCCGCATACCCGGTCCTCCGTAGCCCCCAGGGGCAGATCCACCATGGGTACTTTCTTGGCGGCTACGGGTAGATCGGTAGTACCCCGCTCCGCCATTACATCCGCATCCCCGGGGGAACGATTGAAGGGATCGTCTGCCACCACCTGAATTTCCGGCAGGAGATCGGCCAGGGCCCGAATGGTGGTGGACTTGCCAGTGCCGCGATCGCCCATAATCATCACCCCGCCAATCTTAGGGTCAATGACATTGAGTAAGAGAGCCAGTTTCATTTCCTCCTGACCAATCACAGCGGTGAAGGGAAAAACAGCGCGACGCAGGATGACCGAAGAGGGCAGCGGGGAAATAACAGTAGGGCTCACGGGTGTTGGATTTCAGTTACAAAAGAGACAGGCTAATAGATTAGCCTTTATTGTGCCACAGTCCCAGGAATGTTTTGGGCTTTAGCGACAGACCCTTTGCAGTGGTGCCGTGATCCGAGATTATAGAGGGAAGGCCAGTTTAGAAAAACTTTAGCTTTGCCGTTTATTGCTGGTTAACTGCCATGCCATCTGGCCAACCAGAGGACTTGCTCGCCGAACAATTATTGGAACTGGCCTTGAAAAAAGGGGCGGAAGCAGCGGAGGTGCTCCAGTCCACCGCCTATTCCCGGCCGGTATTTTTCGAGGCTAATCGTCTGAAACAACTAGAAAGTTCTTCAGCCATCGGCACGGCCCTGCGGCTATGGGTGGAGGGTCGCCCAGGGTTGACGGTAGCCTACGGCCCCGTAGAGCCGGAACCCATGGTGGCTAAGGCCATGGCTATTAGCGCTCTGAATCTCCCCGAAAGGATAGAGCTGTTAGCAGGTGGGCAGCGCTGCTATCCCGATCTGGGCCAGGTGGTGCCGGTGCAACAACTGATCGACTGGGGCGATCAACTCATCGATCGAATTCGGTCTGTTTACCCAGAAGTAATCTGTGGGGTGGAAATGGAGTGCGACACCGAAACCACTCGCATTCTCAACAGTCAGGGACTGGACTACAGTTACAGCGATACCACCCTGAGCGGCTATGGATCCGTTGACTGGATACGAGGGGATGATTTTCTCAGCGTCGGGGATGGCCAGACACGTCGTCACCAGTTAGACATCGAAACCCTGGCGGAGCAAATACTGCAGCGTTTAAATTGGGCCCAGAGATCGGCGAGAGTAAGGTCTGGACGTTTACCGGTAGTTTTCACCGCCAAGATGGCTGACATGCTTTGGAATACCCTACAGGCTGCCCTGAGTGGAAAGCGGGCGGTGGAACGATCTTCGCCCTGGAGTGATGGCCTGGGGCAACAGATGACCTCTAAAGCCATTACCCTACTTCAAGACCCAACCTTAGGTCCCTTTAGCTGTCCCTTCGATGACGAAGGTACCCCAACTCAACGCCTGGTATTTATTGACCAGGGTATTTTATCCCTATTTTACTGTGATCGAACCATCGGTCGCCAGTTAGGAGGGCAATCCACTGGTAATGGATTTCGAATGGGTTTAGGTAGCTATCCTACCCCTAGTCTTTATAACACCCTTATTCAGCCAGGGGAGAGGACTTTAGAGGAGCTGATTGGGACGATTGACTATGGTATTGTGGTAGACCAGGTTCTGGGTAATGGAGCGGGCATCTCAGGGGACTTCTCAGTTAACATTGACCTCGGTTATCTGATTAACCGGGGGGAGATGGTTGGTCGAATCAAAGATACGATGTTGGCAGGAAACGTTTACTCAGCCTTAAAGGAAAACGTTGAACTTGGCAGTGATAGTGAATGGAATGGTTCCTGCCAGACACCCTCTATTTTAGTCAATGGTCTATCCGCCATCACTGGCTGACCTCAAGCCATTGCTTAGGCCAGGGTAGATTAGCTTAGGTTTGATTGATGCGCCGCAGGTTGAGCACATCGGTCATTTTGCGCAGCTGGCTAAAGGTCTGCTCTAGATGGAGGTGATCGCGCACGTCTAGCCCTAGATCAATCTCGGCGGTTTGGCCCGGGAAGGTTTTCACCTGGGCCTTATGGACATTGATCTGGAGATCCGACAGGTGGGAGAGGATATCCTTTAGCACCCCTACTCGATCAATCACCTCAATTTTGATCTCCACCGGGTAGGTTTGACGGGGGTTGACCGGTTCACCGCTATTCCAGCTCACCGGAATCAGCCGATCGCCCGGCACCGTTTCCAGGTTAGGGCAGCCCTGGCGATGGATGGCAATGCCCCGACTACCCAGGCTGACACTGGCCAGAATCGGTTCCCCCGGCAGGGGGTTGCAACAACCGGCGATGTGGTAGACCAGCCCCTCCACTCCCAGGATGGGGGCCTTGGAGGGCAGGGCGCGGGACCGTTGCTGGGGACTGGTCACCGCCCCAGCCAGAAACTGATCCGCCTCCGCCAGGGAAAGGGACTCCAGGGGTTGCTGGGCCTTAATGGTTTCCCGCAGGCGATTCACCACCAGGTTAAGGGTAACTTCGCCGTAGCCCAGACCCGCCATCAGGTCATCCACTGTGGTGTAGTTACAGCGCTCCGCCGCCGCCTGGGCCTGGTTAGACTTGAGCAGGGCATCAAAGCCATTGCGCCCCAGTTCCTTCTCCAGCAGGTCGCGACCCCGGGTGATGTTTTCATCCCGATTCGACCGCTTATACCACTGGCGAATGCGGTTACGGGCCCCGGCGGTGACCACGAAGTTAAGCCAGTCCAGGCTAGGGTGGCTATTCTTTTGGGTGAGGATCTCGACGATGTCACCATTCTTTAGGGGGGTGTCGAGGGTGACGATGCGATCGTTCACCTTGGCGCCACAGCAGTGGTGACCTACCTCCGTATGGATGCGATAGGCAAAGTCGACCGGGGTAGCGCCGCGACTGAGGGGGATGACGTCCCCATCGGGGGTAAAAACGTAGACCTCCTCGTCAAACAGATTTCCCTTGACATTTTCCAGGAACTCCTGGGCATCCTTGAGGTCGTTTTGCCAGTCCAGCAGCTGCCTCAGCCAGGTGAACTTCTCATCGTCGGCACTCAGGGGGATAGGGCTGGAGCTGCCGGTTTCCTTATACTTCCAGTGGGCTGCAATCCCATACTCGGCGATGTGGTGCATCTCCAGGGTGCGAATCTGCACTTCGATGGGCTTGCCCTTATTGCCAATCACCACCGTATGCAGAGATTGGTAACGATTGGCCTTAGGCAGGCCGATGTAATCTTTGAAGCGACCAGGGATGGGGCGAAAGGCATCGTGAACGATGGCCAGGGCCCGGTAGCATTCCTCCTTGGTACCAACGATCAGGCGCACCGCCGCTACATCGTAGATCTCATGGAAGTCCTTACGCTGCTTCTCCATCTTGTTATAGATGCTGTAAAGGTGTTTGGGGCGGCTGCTCACCTCCACCACCTGAATCCCCGCTTCGTGCAGGCGCTGTCGCAGGGTTTCCGCCACCAACACCAGCCGGGCCTCCCGATCGGCCCGCTTGTCGGTGACGTATTCTTGCATGCGGCGGTAGGAATCGGGATCGAGGTACTTAAAGGAGAGATCCTCCAGCTCCCACTTGATGCGCCCAATCCCCAGTCGGTTGGCCAGGGGAGCAAAGATTTCCATGGTTTCCCGAGCAATGCGGTGTTGCTTTTCCGCCGGCAGGGGCTCCAGGGTGCGCATGTTGTGCAGGCGATCAGCAAGCTTCACGACGATTACCCGAATGTCCTGAGCCATGGCCAGGAACATGCGACGAAAGTTTTCCGCCTGGCGCTCGGTTTTACTCTCGAAGTTAAACTTAGAGAGCTTGGTCACCCCCTCCACCAGCTGGCGCACCTCCTCACCAAACTCTTGCTCTAACTGCTCCGGGGTGGTGTCAGTATCCTCCACAATGTCATGGAGAAAGCCCGCCGCCACCATGGCACTGTCACCCCCCAGGTCCCGCAGTAGTCCAGCCACAGCCACGGGATGGCAGATATAGGGCTCTCCAGAGGCCCGTTGTTGACCTGCGTGCAGGTTGTAGGCAAACTCAAAAGCCCGGCAGACCAGATTGTTACTGGAGGGGTTAACCTCCCCGCCCAGGCTCTCTGCATCAGGGTCTTGATGGTAACTCAGGACACAGCTCGCTAACCAGTCGGGCAGGCTAATATCGGTGGGTAGGGGAGATCGGACCGTAGTGACAGCCATGGCAGGGACTTGGGCGAAGGGTTAAAGCAGCGCGCCCCGGAGCCAGGACATGCTCTGGGACGAACCAGGTTAAATTTTTTTATCTAGAGATAAACTACACCATAATCTCAGGAAAAATCCTTAACCTCAGGTGGAGCTGTCACAATCCTGGACCGGGCCAGGGTTAGGGGTAATCTCAAGCTGCATCAGAAGGGGCTCTGATCCGCTGTTCTTTGTCATTCCTTAACCTTAGCACCTGTGTTAGTTCCTAAATACTTTCCCCCTAAAGACTTAAGGGCAAACCTACCTCACACCAGCAACAGCCGCTATGGCTTGGGCAAATCCAGGCGGTCTTAGGTTTCCACCACCAGGGTCTGTAACCCCAGGAAAACCCCGCTGGGGTGACGACCGATTAGATAGAGATGCACCTCGGGCCCAGCCGATCGATAGGTCTTGATCTTCGCTAGCATACCCCAGAGCAACCCTTTGATGGCTTCATAGCGCTGTCCCAGGTGGCCACCCTGGGGGCTGCACCAGAAGGGGTTGGTGAGGATAGGATGGAAAAAAGCTTCCCCTGGCAAACAGGCTAGAGGCTTAGTCGGGTTGGCCAGGATGGCCTCCAGGGTTGGCTGGTCCCACTGCACCACCGTCAGGGGAGCATCGGTTTCACTGGGGTACCAGAGACCGGTTACGGCTGTTTGCAGGCGGGCCAGGTCGGCTGACAGGACTTCGGCGGGGGAGAGATCTACCATGGCTAGTTGTTGCAGGCTACAGTTGTTGTAAAACCTTTCTAGCCTCCCCCACGTGGGCCTTAGGGTTGAACTGGGAATTAAAGATGTGACGCACGACCCCCGCCTCATCAATTACGTAGGTGACCCGACCCGGCAGTAGCCCAAGGGTGGCCGGTACACCGTAACTGCGCCGCACCTCCCCGGTGGTGTCGCTGACCAGGGTAAAGGGCAGATTATACTTGCGGGCGAAGTGCTGGTGAGAGCCGGGGGAGTCACTACTAATGCCGATCACCTCCGCCCCAGCCTGCTGAAAGTCAGCATAGTTGTCACGAAAGGCGCAGGACTCGGTGGTGCAGCCCGGCGTATCATCCTTAGGATAGAAATAGAGCACCACCGCCTTGTCTCCGCGGAAATCGCTCAGGGTAACCGGCTCCCCAGCTTGATTCATCAGGGTAAAATCAGGGGCCATTTGACCAACTTGCACCGGCATAGAAACCTCCAGGGAATGTTTACATTTGTTTATAATATTTAACATTATAGGGTATGATCGGTCATCTCTCTGGTGGCCATTGAGCCTATCCCCCGATTTATGGCAGTTTTGCTCTGGTTTCGTCAGGATCTCCGCCTCCATGATCACCCGGGCCTGAGGTGGGCGATCGCCACGGGTGAGCCAATTCTGCCCTTCTATTGCCTCGACCCCCGCCAGTTTGGTCAAACCAGCTTTGGCTTTGCCAAGACCGGCCCCCATCGGGCGCAGTTTTTACTCCAGAGCCTGACGGACCTGCGGCGGGCCCTGCGCGATCGGGGCAGTGACTTAGTGGTGCGTCAGGGCTATCCTGAACAGGTGATTGGGGATCTGGTGCAGTCCCTGGGCCTTGGTAGGGTAATCTGGCACACCCCCGTCACCCAGGAGGAGTTGGCGGTGGATGGGGCCCTCTGCGATCGCCTGGCGTCCCTGGGGGTAGATTACCAGCGGCACTGGGATGGTACCCTTTACCACCCTGACCAGTTGCCCTTCAGCCTGGCGGATCTACCGGAGTTGTTTACCCCCTTTCGGCAGCGGGTGGAACAGCAAAGTGAGGTGACCAGCCCCCTTCCTCCCCCCGATCGCCTGCCGTCCCTGGAGACATTGGCGGCCATCGATCGGGGCGAAATTCCCTGCTTAGCCGATCTAGGCCTGGCCACCCCCACCCCTGACCCCCGGGCGGTAATGGTGTTTAGAGGGGGTGAAGGGGCCGCCCTGGAGCGGTTGCAGTACTACCTCTGGGACAGCGATCGCCTGAAAACCTATAAACAGACCCGCAACCAGATGGTGGGGGCCGACTATTCCAGTAAGCTATCCCCCTGGCTGGCCCTGGGCTGTCTATCAGCACGGCAGGTCTACGCCCAGGTCAAGGCCTACGAGGCGGAGCGGGGCAGTAATGAATCCACCTACTGGTTAGTTTTTGAACTGCTGTGGCGAGACTATTTTCGCTTCATTGCCGCCAAGCATGGCGATCGCCTCTTCTATCCCTCCGGTCTGCGTCGTCTGGCGGTGCCCTGGCGCCTGGATAGGGCTGAGTTTGACAGCTGGCGCCAGGGGCTGACCGGCTTTCCCCTGGTGGACGCCAACCTGCGGGAACTGGCAGCCACCGGGTTTATGTCCAACCGGGGTCGCCAGAACGTGGCCAGCTTTTTAACCAAAAACCTGGGCCTGGACTGGCGCCTGGGGGCCGAGTGGTTTGAGTCCTGCCTGATTGACTACGATGTCTGTAGCAACTACGGCAACTGGGCCTACACCACTGGCGTGGGTAATGACGGTCGGGGCTTCCGCTACTTCAATATTCTCAAGCAAGCCCAGGACTACGATCCCGAGGGTAAGTACGTGAAACTGTGGCTGCCGGAGTTGGCCGCCCTCCCCGCCGCTAAAGTACATCAGCCCTGGCAGCTACTGCCAGTGGAGCAACGCCGCTGGGGGGTGCAGCTGGGGGTTGACTATCCCCATCCCATGGTGGATTTAGTAGAGTCGGTCAAGCAAAATCAAGCCCGCTATCGATCGGCGCCTGAGCTACCCGTAGAGCAATAAGCCAGCCCCTAGCCCAACAGGGTGTTCCATAGGGCCAGGGAAAGCATGGCCAGGGAACCCAGGGTATCTGACACCGATAGGTTGTGCAGTTTGAACAGCATGGATCCCTGGCTCTGTAGAGGGGCTGAGCAATTACCATTCAGCTATCAGGCAGCAGAAGAGCCTGTCCTGGCGACCTTCTGACCCGGAAACTCTAAACGCTTACTCGTTAGTAACAAACGTGAACTCGTTTTCAGTAAACGCTTACCCAGAAACCCTAAACGCTTACTGGTTGGCACCTAACCTGAACCGGGTCAGAGCCCTTGATAATTGACTTCCAGCCTTTTACCCCTAGTCCACCGGCCATTCCCTGCCCCAAGTCAAAAGGATACCTGCTTAAGAGGTTGTTTGAAAAGGGTTCTCCCAGGTATTAGTAAAGTACTCCCTAATGTCAAGACAAAATCGCTCAGCAACTCGACGCCCTAGCCCTGGTGGTGGAAGCCCCCGTAGTGCAGTTCAAAGACCCCGACAAAACCCTACTCAGACAGGAGATCGCCCGCCAGGATCTCACAGACACCATTACCCACCTGCGCCGCTACGTCCCCTTCCGCCTGATCATCCCCTACTAGTCCCCCAACCGCTAGATACGCCCGCGCAACGCACTTCACCCGAGTGGAATCGGCTATAGTTGTCCAATAGGTGGAGATCGTTGTGCAGCCAGGTAAGGATCTTTGCCTCGTTATCTCAGACTACAGCTATAGTTTGGCATGCAAATATTTTTCAGTAAGCTTTCTCTTTTAGATCGCTATCTTGTCCACCGCTTTATCCCTCCACTTATTTTCAGCGTATCTGTTTTTACAATATTTGGGGAGCTTATTGGCATTACATTCGAGCAAATTAAATTCGTCGTCGTCAGTAGTATTTCTTTGAAGGTTGCTTTTTATGTTCATCTTTTTAAGCTACCTGCTTTCCTTTCCCTTGG
>JBEIGU010000148.1:0-9082 GCA_040381765.1 Leptolyngbya sp. | reverse complement strand
TTTTGCCAAAAGCCCACCCACGCTACTTTTGCCTAAATTCCTGACGGCTAAACTTGACTCCCTACAGTCCCCTGATACACCATCTTTAGCAGCTTAGGCCAAAGCTTGGATCCAGAAAAAACTTAAGACTGTCCAGTAAAGATGATTAGAGGATATAGGGTTAAGAATCTACAAGATCCAAAGCTACTATTTCTTTATCATTCCCGTCAATTCGCTGAGCTAACCTGCACAACAAAGGCTAACTTAAGAGAACCTTGATCAAGATTTTAGTTACCTTTAGTTGGTTTTGGTGATTTCTTTCAAGCATCTGGCGTTCCTACCTACTCTATAAAATCCGGGAGTGTTCAGGACGCCAGGCTAGACCAGGCTGAAATCATTGATTTTCCCCAGCCCTGCCCGCCGATCGTGAGGTTCGCTAGGGTTTTTGGCCTCATTGCTCAATCCGTCGTCAGGACTGGGAGGTTAATATTGAGTGTCTGTTGCTATTGACTCCTCAGGGGCCAAGTCACTGCCCACTGGCAGGCCTGATAAGCAATGCGGGCTAGAACTCAGTAGCCTTGCTCCGAATCAGATGCCATGCCCAGGGAATTGCCTCCGGGTACTGATGGCAATCAAGGACAAATTCCTGCCCCCTGGCGACGGACCTTAACCGGGAGAGGGGCACTGCTGGCTGCCATCGCCCTGGATCCCCATGGTAGGTCAACGGTTGCCGGTTTTCACCGGGATAAAACCAGCCCGGCAGTTCCCAGGTGCTGACCCGATCAGCACCGGATGCGGTCAACTGGCGGTCTGGGGAAAAGTGGGAAAAGGGACCTGCCCCCGGTAGCCCCCCGGGCAGCCCGTCGAGGTTGAGGTGGTGCTGGGCAATGTAAAGGACATTGTTGGGGTCAGGGCCCCGATGCCAGTGGGGATGGTAGGCGGCCCAAACTCTCCTATAGGACCCCTGCCGTTTTTCCACCCGGTGAAAGAGCCCGAAGAATAGAAACAGGTCTCCCGGCCCCACCTTGTGGTTGCGGAGGTGCCCCTGGGCCGGGCTCGTCTGGCCAAAGACCCCTCACCAACCTGGCAAGCGGGGCAGGCTATCAGCCACCAGATCGGGATCCAGATGGGCGCCGTAGTGGGGAGGAATGCGACTACCCTGTTCAAGACGCCTCAAGTCGGCGGATAAGGGCGCAAAAAGGACTGGAGAAAATAACCAGCCCTAGGGATAGAAGGTCAGGGAGGGTAAGCCCAGGGATTCATCCAGACCCAACATCAGATTCAAGCATTGGACGGCCTGGGAGGCTTGCCCCTTCATCAGGTTATCAATGGCGGACATGACAATAACTCGCCCGGTGCGAGGATCCGCCTCAACCCCAAGGAAGCAATGGTTGGTCCCCCAGGCCCACTTGGTTTGGGGATAGGTACCCCCGGGTAGGACGGTGACCCAGGGGTAGGAGCGATAAAAGGCAGTGTAAATCGTCACCAGATCGTCCCGTACCAGGCCTGGGTCCCGCAGGGTGGCGTAGACCGTAGCCAGAATGCCCCGCACCATCGGAATTAAATGGGGGGTAAACTGTACTAAAACCTCCCGTCGGGCTAACTGGCTACAAATTTGTTCGATTTCTGGGGTATGGCGATGGTGGCCCACACCGTAGGCGCCCAGGGAGTTACTGGCCTCCGCCAGGAGCATGGGGGTTTTCGCCACCCGACCGCCTCCGGAGGTGCCAGACTTGGCATCGATAATCAAGGTTTCTGGCTGGGCTAACCCCTGCTTGAGCAGAGGAGCGATCGCTAGGATGCTGGCGGTAGGGTAGCATCCCGGGCAACCCACCAGGCGAGCCCCAGGCAGACGATCGCGAAATAACTCCGGCAAACCATAGACCGCCGTCGCTGCTGTCGCTTGATCCTGGCGTTCCAAACTATACCAGTCTCGATAGGTATCGAGATTTTCAAAGCGGTAATCGGCGGATAAATCTAACACCCGGCAGCCCTTTGCCAATAGGGTGGGCGCCATGGCACAGGCCAGGCCATTGGGTAAGGAGAGAAACACCACCTGACAGCGATCGCCAATCACCTCCAGATCAACGGGTTCGACGGTAAGCTGTACCTGACCGGCCAGATGGGGATAGATCTCCGTATAGGGTTGACCAGCGCTGCTATCGCCCCCTAAATAGGTAATCTCTACCGCCGGATGGTGGGTGAGCAGACGCACCAACTGCACCCCTCCGTAACCCGAGGCTCCCACAATACCTACCGAAACTTTTTCCATCGGCGCCTTGCCTATCTCTTTTGGAGTTTGAAAATTAGCGTTTGAAAACTAACCCTAAAAAGTTAACTTAGTCTGGCAAACGATAGCATAGATATCTCACCGGCTAACCGGTCTGTTGACATTGGTAAACACAATGGCCACCCTGGTACTTCGCGGCGTAAATCAGAGGTCAGGAACCTAGCCCCCTGCTGCCCCCTGATCTTTCCCTATTAGCTGGGTAGGATAGGCAAGAGGGCTATTGCCCGTAGCCCACCGTATTGAGCCCAGACCAACCCCATAGCAGGGTGGACTTGGACAAAAAAGATCATCCCGACCGGCCTGCTTGTCCCGGGTAAGGAAAGACGGGGAGAAGCTATCCCCTATTTCTGATCTGTTACATCCTTGAGAGACTGCTGGGTGGACCACTGATACTCAACCCTGATATCGGATTGTTTCAAGAACTGCTCCAGTTGACGCTGCTGGGATAGGGCCTTGCGCAGGGTAATTATTAACTCCTGCACCGGCTGCCTGAATTGAGCATTCTGATAGGTCGCGGCCATCGTTTGCTGCTCTAGCAACTGCAACAGTAGCTCATAGTGAATATGGGAAGGTAGGGGAACCGATGGAGGCAGGTGTTTCCCGATCATAAATAATGCACCCTGGATAATTAAAAATGGGTTAGATAGTCTGACCCCAAGGACTTTAGAATATAAAATTGAAATTGAAAAAACTATTTTTTAGCCTTGGTAGAGGATCCGCACAGAAGAGGCGCAATAGCGGCCCCTGGCTCAGGATGTTTGATCAAGGCCTCACCCACCAGAATGGCTCTGGCCCCGGCTCCAACCACCGTCTGCACATCCTCTGGATCATGCAACCCGGACTCACTGACAATCAGCATATCCTTAGCTTGAAGTTCTGTCTGACGGTGGGCAATCAAGGATTGGGTGGTAGCCAGGTCAGTGGTAAAAGTCTGTAGATTCCGGTTGTTGATCCCCACCAGGGTAACGTTGGGGATGGCCAGTACCCGGTCGAGTTCCGCCAGGGTATGGACCTCCACCAGCACGCCCATGGCCAGGGCCTTGGCAATTTGCACAAAATAGCGCAGGTCTTCATCGGAGAGGATGGCGGCAATCAGCAAGACCGCATCCGCCCCCTTTAGCCGGGCCAGGTACATCTGGTAAGGATAAATGATGAATTCCTTACAGAGCAGAGGTAGATCCACCGCCTGCCGAATCTGGGCCAGGTAGTCAAAATCTCCTTGGAAAAAGGTTTTATCCGTCAGCACCGATAGGCAGGTGGCTCCATGGTGGGCGTAGGATTGGGCGATCGCCACGGGGTCAAAGTCTTCCCGAAGTACCCCCTTACTGGGGGAGGCCCGCTTCACCTCCGCGATCAGGGCGGGGGTGGTGGGGGATTGGTGCAGGGCGGCGACAAAGTCTCGGGCGGGGGGGGCGCTCAACACCTGCCGTTGCAGATCCGCCAGGGGCAGCCGCTCCCGCATTTGGGCCACCTCCACCTCCTTTTGCCAGACGATTTTCTCTAGAATGTGCCGGGGTTCGGCGTCAGCAGCCCTAACCTGGTAGTGGAGGTGCTTAACAGTTACCGGCGGATTAGGGGGACGACGGCGGAGGCTCATGCTGGCACCACCACGGCTCGCTTAAAGGCCTCATCCAAAACCTCTGACAGGGTGGGATGGGTGTGAACACAGAAGGACAGATCGGTGACGGTATGGCCCTGGGCGATGGCGTTGGCGGCCTCCTGAATCAGATCGGCGGCGTGCAACCCGATGATATGGGCCCCCAGGATTTCCCCAGTGTCCTGCCGGTAAATCACCTTGGCCAGGCCGTCCGACTCCCCCTCCGCCAGGGCCTTAGAGTTACCCTTAAAGTAGCTGCGCACCGTAGCGATGGCAAAGCCCTCGGCCTCCGCCTGGGCCTGGGCAGCGGGCTCGGTCAGGCCGACAAAACTCACCTCGGGGTGGGTAAAGGCCGCCGCAGGAATACTGAGGTAATTGACCGTGCGGGGTCGACCACAGATATTTTCCACCGTCACCACCCCCTGGGCGGAGGCGGCATGGGCCAACATCATCTTGCCCGTGGCATCCCCAATCGCCCAAAGGTGGGGCACCGGCTGGCCATTACGCAACACCTGCAGGTGGTCATCAACCGGAATGAACCCCCGCCGATCCACCTCGACCCCCACCCGATCCAGGCCCAGATCCCGGGTGGCGGGGATGCGGCCCGTGGCCACCAGACAGGCATCCACCTCCAGCACCTCCTGGGTTTCCTTGGTTTCCCGATCGGCTAGCTCAATCACCACGGGATGGCCCGGGGTAACGGTTTTGGCAATCAACCCGGCTCGGGTGTCAATATCTCGGGGGGCGATCAGCACCCGCTGGGCCACCTTGGCAATATCTGGGTCAAAGGTGGGCATGAGTTGATCCAGGGCTTCGATGATGGTGACCTCACAGCCCAGGGCGGTGTAAATGTCGGAAAACTCTAACCCAATATAGCCACTGCCAATGATGGCCACCCAATCCGGCAGCCAGTCGAGCTGCAGGGCCTCATCACTGGTAAAAACGGTCTTGCCATCCACCTCAATCCCAGGAGGGACAAAGGGCACAGACCCGGTGGACAGGATGATATCCCTGGCGGTGATGGTTATCTCCCCATCGGCGATGCTGACCACGGCCTTTTGCTCCCCCGCCAGGCGGCCCCAACCCTTGATGATATCCACCCCCAGGCGGGTCAAGCTGTTAGTCAGATCCCCCTGGATTTTGCTCACCAGGGTTTTGGCATGATCGGCAATAGCAGCGCGATCGTAGCTCACCGCCCCCACCTGAATGCCCAGGGCCTGCAGGTGATGGTGATTGCGCAGCTCCCGAACCCGCCCAGAGGCCGCTAGTAGAGCCTTAGAGGGAATACAGCCGCGGTTGACACAGGTGCCCCCCATGACATCCGCCTCGACAATGGCGGTCTTGAGGCCAGCCTTGACTCCATGGAGGGCGGCGCCATGGCCGCCTACCCCGGCGCCAATGATCAGCAGGTCGTAATCAAAGGGGTCGTTCACACCAAGCTCCTCAGCGATCGCCAGACATTTAGACCAACAGTAGCCTGGCTAAATTAAATACAATTAACGCTACTATACCCTAGGCAGAAGAACCTAGGCAAAGTCCCCCCTCAAGGTGGGTCCATCCTCAACCTCAAGCACCCGGTGTCCCTAAATCCCGTTCCCGTCGCTGGCGGGCTGCCTCGTAGAGCAGCAATGCGGCCGCCACCGCCACGTTAAGGGACTCCACCTGCCCCTGCATGGGGATACTAACCCGCCAATCCGCCCGGTCCAGAGAGGGGGAGGATAGCCCCGCCCCTTCGTTGCCTAGCAAAAAAACGGTGGGCAGGGTCAGGTTCACCTGCCAATAGCTCAGATCGGCCCTGGCGTCGGTAGCCACCAACTGCACCGACTGCTGTTGCCAATCCGCCAGGGTCTGCTGAAGATCGGTGACCACCGTCAGGGGCAGGTGAAACCATTGACCAGCGGAGGCCCTCAGCACCTTGGGATGATCGGGGGCCACACTGTCAGTGGTCAGCCACAGGCCATCGGCACCGGCAGCTACAGCGGTGCGAATCATCGTGCCCAAATTGCCAGGGTCCTGCAGCGCCTCTACCAATATCCCCACCCCGGTCAGTGGAGCGCAGGGGGGCGGGGATAGCTGGGGCGCCACCGCCACCACCCCATCGGGATGGACGGTGGTAGCCAGGGCCGCCAGAACGGCGGGGGAGACCAGATGAACTTGCCTGGCGTGAAGTGCCAAGCTAGCGGCCAGGTCCCCATAGCGCTGCTGCCAGAGGGGAGTATAACAGACCGTATCGAGGGGGTAGGTGACCAGCAGGGCCTCCTGCACCAGGTGGGTGCCCTCTAGCAAAAGCTGTTGCTGCTGGCGGCGATATTTGGCCTGATGCAGCTTACGAATTTCTTTCACCAGAGGATTCTGTAAGCTAGTCAACATCGCAAACCGTTGGGCTAAGTGATAGCTTTGGCCAGACCACCTCCTTCCCCTGGAGCTTCGACCGTGAATCCTTCGGGATGGGCTCTGATCAAAGACTCCGCTGGACCTGACTAGTGCTTGACGACGTAAAATTAGTTTACCCTTCAAGAGGGGATCGGTCGTCAGAATTAAGTAGTCAAGCGAGGCAGGCCTATTTTGTCGGGGTCTACTAGGAGATTCAGAAAATGCCGAGCTGGTATCAGAAGTTTGGCTAGCCCGGATTATACAATGCGGAACCCGGGACTTGAACCCGGATGTTTTTGCAAACACTAGGACCTGAACCTAGCGCGTCTACCAATTCCGCCAGTTCCGCTGACTCACAACATTTATAACAATGCTGCAGCTAATTATCATGCCCCAGTTTCAATCTCTAGTCAAGGATCTGAAAAAAAGATTTTGTTATTGGAAAGAATCGGATATTCTGGGGTGGTTTTAAGACAGTCCAAGTATGGATAACTATGGTGAAATGGGATATTTCCGATAGAATCTAGGCACAGCTTGGGCACTGTTATAAGTAGCATTGGTGGAGGATACTGCTATCGTCACGTCTATTCATTTACCCAACTCCCTAGCTGCCCCGGAGGCCCATGATCAGGTCCTGGAGGTTACCGGCGGCGGTTCTTTGTCTGGCCATGTTGCCATTAGTGGAGCCAAAAACTCTGCTTTGGTGGTGATGGCAGCGACCCTCCTCTGTCCCCGGCCCTGTCGCATCGACAACATTCCCCACCTGGCAGATATAGATCGCATGGGGGAGGTGCTATCCGCCCTTGGGGTAGGTCTCCGGCGTAACGGCCAAGCCCTTGAAGTTGATCCCACCACCATTTCCACCACCCAAGCCCCCTACGAGTTAGTCAGTCGGTTGCGGGCCAGTTTCTTTGTGATTGGCCCCCTACTAGCTCGTATGGGGGTGGCAAGGGTGCCCCTGCCCGGGGGCTGTGCCATTGGGGCTCGACCGGTGGAGCTGCACGTGCGGGGTCTACAGGCCATGGGGGCTAATGTTCACATTGAACATGGCACTGTCCATGCCTATATTCCGGGCCGAGCCGGACGGTTGCAGGGGGCCAAGATTTATTTAGATTACCCCAGCGTGGGGGCAACGGAGACCCTGATGATGGCCGCCACCCTGGCCCAGGGAGAAACTACCATTGAAAACGCGGCCCAGGAGCCGGAGGTGATCGACCTGGCCAATTTTTGCCGGGCCATGGGCGGTCGAATCCGCGGCGCTGGCACCAATACCATCACCATTGTCGGTTCCCCCTATCTCCATAGCACTGATTACAGCATTATTCCCGATCGCATCGAAGCCGGCACCTTCCTGTTGGCCGCCGCCATCACCGGTTCCAGCATTAGCCTTTCCCCTGTCATCCCTGACCACATGACGGCGATTCTGGCCAAGCTCCAGGAGGTGGGGGGGCGCGTCGTCATGGAAAGTCCCACCCGGATGCATTACCAGCCCAACCGGGTCATTAACCCCATCGACATTCAAACCGGCCCCTTCCCGGGCTTCCCCACAGATATGCAAGCCCAGTTCATGGCCCTGCTGGCCCTGGGGCAAGGCACCAGTGTGATTACGGAAACCGTTTTTGAAAATCGCCTCCGCCATGTGGCGGAACTGAACCGCATGGGGGCGGATATTCGCCTCAACGGCAGTTGTGCGATTATTAACGGGGTTCCCCAACTGTCTGGGGCACCGGTAATCGGCAGTGATCTACGGGCCTCCGCCGCCCTGGTGATCGCCGCCCTGGCGGCGGAAGGTATCACCCAGATCCAGGGGCTGCAGCACCTGGACCGGGGTTACCACGATTTGGAGGGCAAATTACAGCGACTAGGGGCTAAAATTCAGCGTCGTCCTCTGTAGTCCTAACGCTGTAGTGCCCTATTACCCTTGAGGCGACTGGTTTAGGCAGGCAGGGGAAGGTAGACAGGTCAAGGGTGCCCTACAGTATGGCCGTCCCCGAATCGATCCTTCCCCACCTATCGGTAGCACCCCTAACCGACGCCTACGGTGAAGTCGCTAAGCAAGAAGGGGCCGTGGCTGCAGCTACGGTATATTACACCCCAGAGAGTGGTCAAGCCGCCATTTTTATGACCGCCTACTATTTTCCAGCGGAGTCCTTTGATGTGGCTCAAAACCCCCAGGAACCCCCACCCTTTGGCCAACCGGTGATCCGTTCCCAGGGGTATGTGCTCAGTATCGCCGGGCCCACAGACATGATGTTCGATCCAGGTAGCCAAGATGGCCGCAACATCAGTACCCTTTACGATCTGATTTACCAGAGCAAAACCTACAGTCAAAACCCCTAATTCCATGCTGCGAGCTCTCTAACACAGCCGTCCTCGAGGGACTGGCGGAGGAATTCCAGTACGTTCCGTTTAAGACCCTATAAAGCCCTGACTTAGCAGAGTTAACAACTCAGCTAAGTCCATGGGACACCGTCTTCTTTCCACTGCACACGACGGTAGACGACCACCATCAAGCGACGCTCCAGGCGATTTCAATGACTTTGCTCAGAGTCAATCGGGTCGCTTGGGCCTGCGCCGGGATATGCTCAAATCCACAGGCACGCCCACGAGTCTCTCTTTGTGATGCTGGCGGCCACTGGTGACATCCCGTAGTTCTTACGTATTCTTCGCACTGATGAACAATACGATGCAGGTGCAGATCGAACGCACATTCAGCAGGTTAATCAAGACAGAAAATAATATCGTTGGCAGGCCGCACCCAGGAAGTGCAAAATATGCTCTTGGGTCTGCGTCAGCTTAATGACCTCCTTGTGTCCGTTGATCCAAACCAAATGCACCGATTG
>JBEIGU010000147.1:0-9398 GCA_040381765.1 Leptolyngbya sp. | reverse complement strand
TCTCACCCTTGTTCTCTCATCCTTAGAAGCGAGTGACCATACCAGTTTGCTCAGCAGGCAACGTCTCTGTCGCAACCAAAAGTCCCTGAATCGCTGAAAACCCTGGTTCAGGGGATTAAAAAATTATTGGCTGTCCCTCCCCACCTGCTGAATGTGCGGTCTAACCCCAGCCCCGCCCGGTAGCGGTCTAACTGCTCCAGGCCCTGGGTCAGGGGGTCGGGGCGGCCCGGTTTCCACACCTTCAGCTCCATGGCCAGGGTGACCTGGCCGTAGCGCAGACAGATATCCATCCGACCGCTGCCGATGGCGTACTCCCGCTCCAGGCTACCGCCGCCGTTGACCACCCGATGCAGAAAGGCCATCAACACCAGGTGGGGGGCAATCTCTGGGTAGGGGGTTGCTTTTGAGCAGGGGCTGGCCGTGCTGTCGCCAGAAATCTAGGAAGGCCTGCAGCAGGGCGTCGGGCCATAACTCGCCAGTGGGGGAGAGCCAGGTGGGTTGCAAAAAGGTCAGGGAGGCGATCGCATTGGTGGCCAGCACCGTGGGAATCACCTCCCGGTAGATGGGGTTGGCGATCTGGATGCCTCCTCGTTGGTCTTGACTGCACAGCCCCAGGTCCAGCACGTAGCGTAGATCATCGGCGGGGGTTTGGGGTAATTCTTGCCCCGCCAGGATCGGTTGGATGATGGCCCGCACCCGCTCCTCCCGCAGCCGCTCCGCCAGGCTATCCAGGTGGGTGTCCTGGCGATCGATGAGGATGTCCCTGGCCTGGTCAATAATCGCCGGGGTAATCGGGGTGGCGGGGTCGGGGGCCAGGACCTCCGTCGCCTGTCTGGCCAGGGCATTGACCAGCCAGGGCTGGCCAGCGGTGAGGGCAAAGGCGTGGTCAATGGCGTCAGGGGTAAAGACCTGGCCAGTGACCTGGGTGTGCTGCCGGTAGAGCTCCTCCACCTCGGCAAAGGAAAAGTTACTCAGGGTGAGGGAGGCGACTTTGATGTTGAAGGGGCTGGCGGTGGAAAGGCGATCGCTACCCCCCGCCGCCACCCTGTAGTCCCGCACATCTCGCATACCAATTAGGGCGATACTCTGGGGAAAACCCATGGGACGTAGAGCATAGCCCGATCGCAGTTGCCTGAGCAGGGCGATTAAGGTTTCATCCCGCAGGGCATCCACCTCATCGATAAACACCACCAGGGGCCGGGGGCAGGCCTTGGCCCACAACCGCAGGGCCGCACCGATCTGCTGCCCCGGAGCCGAGGGGGGCCAGGGCGGGGGCTGCAGGTCGGGGGGCAGCCAAAATTCAGCGGTTTGTTGCCAATCCGCCAGGATGGCCGCCTCCGCCATGCCCGGATCCTGAGGGAAGGCCGCCCCCACCTCCACCGACACTAACACCGCCGCGTAGGTGCCCTGCTGGGTTAGCTCCTGGGCCAGGGTGAGCATGGCGGTGGTTTTGCCGGTTTGGCGCGGCGCATGGATGACGAAATAGTTACGCTGGTGAATCAAGGACACCAGATCAGGCAACCGTTGGGTAGGAGGCACCAGGTAATGGATATCGGGCTGGCAAGGGCCAGCGGTGTTAAACCATTTGGTCATGGGGGCTGGCAGCGATGTCTGGGCCTATCTCTAAGAGGATAACGCCTGACGATGCTGGCTGATCCTGACCCGGCGATCGCGGCTTGCCAAACCGCCGGCCAGCAGGCCCTGGAGCAAGACGGTGCCGACCTGTTGATCTTGGGCACTGGCCCGGTCACTGGCCTTGCTCCTCAACAGTCGGTGACGGCCGGTGGTGCTAGATGGCAGGCCTCCCCCAACTGGGCCATCACCCAATCGGCCAGGGCCAGGAGGGCCTGATCGGCACCCCGGGGCCCCACCAGTTGGATCGCCAGGGGCAGGGTATTTTGTGCCCTACCAACGGGAATACTCAGGGCCGGTAGGCCTAGCAGGGTCCAGGGGCCACAGAACTTAAAGGAGCCAGTATCCTCTAAGCCCTGGGGGGCTGGCCCGGTGATCACCGGGGTGATCAGGGCATCAACCTCAGCCCAGACCGGTGCTAGGGCCGCACTGTAGTTCACCACGGCCTGTCGGGCCGCCCCATAGGCCAGGTTGCCGTAGCGGCGACCCCGTTCAATCACCTGCCGCAACTGCAGGGATAGGGCCTGACCGTGGCGATCGTAGTCCTGGCCGTGGTTGACCGCCGCTCCGCAGGCCATCAGCACGTCGAGGGTGGCTAAATAGTCTGCCCAGGTTGAGGGCATGGAGACTTCGGCCACCCTAGCTCCGGCCTGGGCCAGTTTCTCCCCAGTATCCACCAGGGTGGCCTGGGCCTCTGGGTCCACCTCAGACCAGGCGGAGGTGCGCACTAACCCCAGGCGAGGCGATCGCTCCAGTTGGCTCAGGTGGGGGGGCATCCCCGCTCCGGTGCAATCTGGGTCGCGGCCATCGGACCCGAACAGGACTGAGCACAGCAGGGCAATATCAGCCAGGCTCCGGGCAAAGACCCCCACATGGTCGAGATCACGACAGACGGGCATGACCCCAAACCGGGAGATGGCACCAAAGCTGGGCTTGAACCCCAACACCCCGCAGTAGGCTGCCGGCCGCAGCACCGACCCACCGGTTTGGCTACCCAGGGCCAGGGGGACCATGCGATCGGCCACCGCCGCCGCCGATCCGCTCGAGCTGCCGCCGGGAGTATGGTTTGGGTGGTGGGGGTTTCTGGTCTTGCCGGCCCGAGCCAGGGCGTACTCTGTGGAAACCGTTTTACCCACGATGATCGCCCCGGCAGCCCGTAGCTGTTCTACCACCGCCGCGTCGTAGTTGAGCTGCTGACCGGCATGGATGGGGGTGCCCCAGCCGGTGGGCATATCCGCTGTGGCGCAGATGTCTTTAACCGCCACCGGGATGCCGTGGAGAGGCCCCAGGGGGGTACCGGTGGCCCGGGCGAGATCGCAGGCGATCGCCTGCTCAATCACCTGGTCCGGGTTTAGGTACTGCCAGGCCTCAACCGCCTGTTCTCGCTGCTCAATGCGGGACAAGCAGGCCTGGGCCAACTCCAGGCAACTGATCCGCCGGGTGCGAATCGCCTGGGCCAAGGCGGTGGCCGAAAGGGTGTGGATGGCCATCAGGGCAGATCGGCAAACAGACGGCCCCAGCCTTTTACCAGGGAGGTATCGACCCCCGCCAGGCGCAGCGATTTCCAGACGGCCAAGGCCACGGTATCAAAGATAGGAATGCCCGTGTGTTTTTCCAATTCTGGCACCAGGGGGGCGGCGCCGAGGTTGGTGCAAAAGGTGGTAATAGCCTGGGGTTGGGCCTGGGCTACCTGGTAGACCAGGGCGGTGATTTTTTCGGCATCTACCTCAGCAAAGGAAAGGTTAACCCGCAGATTTAAGTGCTGCTCGGCTACGCAGTGAAAGCCCTGGTGAGCGAAATTGGCAATAATTTTAGCCTGCACATCCTCGGTGTAGGGGGTAACCAGGCCAAATCGGGTGATATTGAGCACCTCAAAGATCTCCTGCAGCGCCAGGACTGATGTGGTGGCTGGAATGCCCGTGGCGGCCCTAATCTGCTGGCAAAGCTGACGATCTTGCTCAAGGCCCAGCCAGCCGGCGGAGGTGCCATTCCAGGCGATCACATCAACCTTGGCATCGGCCAGCAGCTGGGCAGCCTCTAATAGCGCCCTGTTGTCAAACTGATCTAAGGCGGGTAAAGCCAGGGAAATTTCCGTCACTCGAAACCGACTAAAGTGGGCAGACACCCCGGGTAGGTCCACCAGCATCGCCTGGGTAATCGGCTCTAGAACGGTATTAGAGGAGGGAGTTAGCATACCTAGTCGAACGGGTTTACCCATAGGTCAAAGGTTATCGGTATAGGTTATTAGTTATTAGTTATAGCGGTTCCTGAACGCATGGGATACACCCCAACTAAGAGGGAATCTATCAGTTCATAGTTCTGAACATTATGCCCGCACCTCATTCGGGCGAAAAGCGCTATAGGCAGAATTTCTAGATCTGATTTGATCGACTTTGATCGACATCAATTTAGATGATTGTATCTGAGGATACTTTTATTCGCCTAATCCTTTCTTAGTATAGGCTTTGTTTATTGAGCTTGAGCTTGGCGTGGCTGAAGCCTTTGAGAGTAAGTGCCTTGAGCACTAGCGCAACACATCCCGAAAATCTTTTCTGGAGAGACTCTCAAGCCCAGGCTACCCATGCCCACTACCTTGTCAAACTGGTCAAGATTTTAGGCGATAAAAACCATCCTCAGGAAGATGAGGAACTATTTTTCACAGTTTTTATTTAGACTGTGGCGAGTTTTTTATTCTTCCTTATCGACAAAGGCGAAACTGGTCTTTGTTAATTTTTTGTTCCTTTTATGTTAGATAAATAGACTATGGCTTCAACCCTGGTCCGTGGAAAATACGTGATTTGCAAGGCCATCGATCGCACCAGCGTCGAGATGATCGAAGATGGAGCCGTGTTTCAGCAGGATGGCCGCATCGTCGAGGTGGGCCCTTACGATCAACTAGCCCAGAAGTACACCCCCGATCAGGTGGTGGGGTCGCCCCACCATGTGGTGATGCCGGGCTTCGTTAACAGCCACCACCACGTCGGCCTGACCCCTTTTCAGCTAGGCTCCCTGGACTATCCCCTGGAGTTGTGGTTCGCCAGTCGGTTGTCGGCCCGGGCCGTTGACCCCTACCTGGACACCCTCTACTCCGCCTTTGAGATGATCGAGTCGGGGATTACCACGGTACAGCACATCCATGGCTGGCTGCCGGGCCCCGCCAGCCTCTGGCCGGCGATCACTGGCAAAATTCTGCAGGCCTACGCCGACATTGGCATGCGGGTATCCTATTGCTTTGGGGTGCGCACCCAAAACCACTTTGTCTACGAATCTAACCAGGAGTTTGTGGCCAAATTGCCCCCCAGCATTGCCGCCGACATGGAGGCGATCCTCACCCCCCAGGAGGTGCCCCTGGCGGACTACCTGGGGTTCTTTACAGACCTCTGGGGCCGTTGGAATGGTCGGGCTAGCGATCGCGTTCGCATTCAGCTGGCCCCCGCCAATCTGCACTGGTGCGACGACCATGCCCTCACCACCCAGACCGAGTACGCCCATAAATACCAGGTGGGCATGCACATGCACCTGCTGGAAACCCCCTACCAGATGGAGTACGCCCAGCGCCGCACCGGCACCAGCGCCGTCAAGCATCTACACAAGTTAGGGGTGCTGGGGCCCCACCTCACCCTGGGCCACGGCGTCTGGCTAACGGCGGAGGATATCGACCTGATTGCCGAAACCGGTACCCTGATCTGCCACAACGCCAGTTCTAACCTGCGGTTGCAGAGTGGCATTGCCCCCCTGAATTACTACGCCGAGAAGGGGGTACGGGTGGGTATGGGGTTGGACGAAGCCGGCCTCAACGACGATCGGGACATGCTGCAGGAAATGCGCCTGGTGCTGAAGTTGCATCGGCACCCCGGCATGGATTCCCAGGTGCCCACCGCTCCCCAGGTGTTCCAAATGGCGACGGAAAATGGTGCCCACACCACCCGCTTCGCCGCAGAGATCGGCACCCTGGAGCCGGGCAAGGCGGCGGACCTGGTGTTGATGGACTGGCACCACCTGGCCTACCCCTACCTGGATGACACCATCCATCCCCTGGAGGCGGTGATCCAGCGCAGTCGTACCCATGGCATTGACCTGGTGATGGTGAACGGCCAGGTGATTTTGCAGGGGGGGCAGTTTACCCGGGTGAATAAGCAGGCCCTGCTGGAGGAATTGGCCACCTCCCTGCGGGCCCCCCTCACCCCGGCGGAACTGCGCCGTCGAGAACTGGCCCGGGAGGTGTTTCCCTACGTCAAAAAGGTCTACGACGGCTGGTTTGATCCCCAAAGCTGTGATTCCTTTTATCGCCCCAATTGTTGCCATCGGCATGGGTAATTGGGGGTGACGCTAGGCCGCCTTCGCTCCCCTCCGTTTCTCTGGTTGCTCAACCGCTCCGTGCCTTCATTCATCCGTCTTACCTAGGAGTTGAATCCCTATGTTCCGTGCTACCAGCAGTCGTCGTCGGTTTTTGGGTCTGACCATGGGTACGGCCCTCACCCCGGTTATGCTTTCCCTCTTGAATAGCTGTACCGGTGGCAATTCCACCGGCAGCAAGGAGGGCAATCGAGCCATCAAGTTTGCCCACGGGGCCGGGCTTTGCAACATGCCCCTGTTCTACGCCGCAGAAAAACAGTTGTTCAGCAAGTATGGTTTCAGCGGTACCGCCGCCCTCACCCCCATGCCCGCCGATGTGGCGGTACAGCTGGCCACCGGTCAGGTGGAAATGGCGGTGATTCCCTTTACCAATGCGATCGCCGCCTATACCCAGGGAGCCTCCTTCCAGGTGGTGGCGGGCAGTGGGGTAGAGGGGTTGATTCTGGTGGCCAAACCGGAAATTAAATCCTTTGCTGACCTCAGGGGTAAGAAAATCGCCACCTTCCAGGCCGACACCCTGGATGTGGTGGTCTACGACTACCTGAAAAAAAATGGCATGACCTACGCTGATGTGGAAATGGTCTACCTGGGGGATTCCACCGAGCTGTTGAATGCCTACGTGTCCGGGCAGGTAGATGCGGTCAGCCACATTGAACCCTACGCCACCAAGGCCAAAACCTCCACCAATGGCAATATTCTCGGTAACGGCACCGATATCTACGGTAAGTACTACCCAGATTGCGTTCTGGCGGTGCGCAATGAGGTGATAGCGGCGGAGCCAGAGATGGTTAAGGATGTGATTCGAGTCCTGTTTGAATCCCAGTACCAAATCGAGACCAGCTTTGAGGAGGCGGCCAAAACCACCATTGATAAGTACTACAAAACCGACATGGCCAGCCTGTTGGCCTCCGCCAAGGCCCAGCCCCCCGGCGTCGATATCCGCGATAAGCGAGACTTTATGTACAGTCGGGCCGAGAGCATGCTGGAGCTGAACTACATCAAAGCGCTGCCCGATCAAAACTTTGTTAACTTCGATCTCCTGGAGGCGGTGATTAAGGAAAGCCCTGAACTCTGGCAACGGGTGAAGGTGAAGGTGGCCGCCTAGATTTTGAGTCCTTGCCTGGGGTTATACCAGTGTTGCTCCTGAGGCCCCAGGCATTTTCCCCCTGTGGGAGATTGGTTGTCCGGTAACGGTTATGTCCCCTGCTGTTTTCCCCCCTACTGTCATGGCTACATCCTCCCCTACCCTGCTGGAAGCAACATCACCCCTATCGGCACCCCGACCCCAGCCCTGGTGGCAACGGGCAGCCATTGGCCTGGGGTGGTGGTGTCTCTCCCTAGGATTATTTATCGGGCTGTGGGAGCTGATCGTGGCCCTGGGGTGGGTTAACCCGATTATTTTGCCGGCCCCCCACCAGTTCATCGCTGAGATTGCTAATCAGGATCAATTTTTAGCTCCCCGCATCGGTGTGCAACGGGTGGGGGGCAATTTCGTTTTACTGACGGCGGTGGTGGCCACCCTGAAGCGGGTGTCCATCGGGCTAATTCTGGGGTTTGGGGCGGCCCTGCTGGTGGGGGGGCTGGCCTGCTACTTTCGTCTGGTGGGCAAGTTGACCCTACCGGTGATCACCCTGCTGGCCCCCATTGCCCCCATCGCCTGGATTCCCTTCGCCATTATGGCCTTTGGTATCGGCGACGGGGCGGCGGTGTTTGTGGTGTTTATCGGCATCTTCTTCCTGCTCACCCTGGCCACGGTGAATGCCATTGAGAACGTTAATCAGTTGTATATCAACACCGCCAGGGTGCTGGGGGCCAACCGGCGCCAGGTGATGTTTCGGGTGATTTTACCGGCCATTCTGCCGGACCTGTTTTTCATCATGCGGATTAACTTCTTCGCCGCCTGGATGGCGGTGCTGGCGGCGGAGATGGTAGGGGTGAACACGGGGTTGGGGGCGATCGTCATGGTGGGGCGTCAGATGTTTAACCCCAAGCTGATGTTCCTGGGTATGGGGGTGATTGGGGTGGTGGGTTACCTGTTGGATCTGGGTCTTCGCCAGATCCAACAGCGGGTGCTGTGGTGGAAGGGATCTGCCCAGCTTTAGGGGCGGAGGCTTTGGCAAGAGTTCAGGTTAGCAGAGGTGGGATTTAAACCTATGGATGAAATTACCTGTCGCCAGGTCAGTAAGGTGTGGAACCAGGGCCGCAGCGGTGGTAACCTGGCCATCGATGATGTCAGTTTCACCGTTAAAACCGGGGAATTCCTGGTGATCATTGGCCCCAGTGGCTGTGGCAAGAGTACCCTATTGAGTATGATTGCTGGCCTGGAGATGCCCACCGCCGGGGCCCTATTCCACCGCGATCGCCCGATTCAGGGGCCCGCTCCGGAGCGGGGCATGATCTTCCAGCAGCCCTCCCTATTTCCCTGGCTGTCGGTGCTAGACAATGTCGCCTTTGGCCTCAGCCTGCAGGGCCTGGGCAAGGGGGAGCGCCAGGAGCGGGCCCGCCATTACCTGCAGCAGGTGGGGCTACTCAAGTCGGCCCACCGCTATCCCCACCAGCTGTCGGGGGGGATGCAGCAGCGGGCCTGCATCGCCCGGGCCCTCTGCCTGGGCACCGAGGTGTTACTCATGGATGAACCCTTCGCCGCCCTGGATGTGCAGACCCGCCAGCAGATGCAGACCTTTTTGCTAGAGCTATGGCAGGGTAGCGGCACCACCGTGGTGTTTGTCACCCACCACATTGATGAGGCGGTTTACCTGGCCGATCGGGTGCTGATTTTAACCGCCAACCCCGGTCGGGTGCTGGAGATCCTGCCGGTGCAGATGGGCCGACCCCGGGACCTGATGAGCAAGGACTTTGATGACCATCGCAACCTATTCATTCACCATCTGCGATCGGAGGTGCTACGGGCCTTTGAGGAGCAGGAACTGGCGGAAATGCTGGATACCCGGATCTAACGAGGGAATCACGGTGATGCTGAACAAATTTCCCCGCTTATTCAACCTGAGTCAGTGGTTAGGGGGGCGGCAAGCTCCATCGGAGCCCCCCGCCATCGATATCTGGGTCTACGCCGAACCCGCCGGCGAGGAGCCCGACCCCCGGCAACGCAATGTGCTGCAGTGGCGACGCCTGATTACCGCCGTGCCGGACCCGATCTTTAGCTTTGCCGGCCAGCCGGTGGATGTGGTGGGGTTTGTGCACCGCCCCCTGGGGACACCGCCCAACCAGTTGGTGGTGGCCCGCCAGATTATTCGCTGTTGTTTAGCCCTCTAGTTTGGACTAACTGTTATCCAGCGTTGCCCAACTGGATAGCATGAAAAACTTGCTCAACCCCTCATCGGGGTTGAACCAAAGGGATTGGCTGTAAATATCCTCGAACCTAAGCTGCCGTTGGATTCGAGTGACTAGGG
>JBEIGU010000146.1:0-9406 GCA_040381765.1 Leptolyngbya sp. | reverse complement strand
TAATTGAGTTCAGACGCCGGCCTGCTGTTAGTGCGCCATGCTGATGAGCGATTTGGACTCACCGCGGCCCTAGCGTCTTGCATCGATGAGTGGCGTGACCCGGCCAAAGTCACCCATAGCTGGGCGCAATTGGTTCAACAACGGGTGTACCAGATCAGCGGCGGCTATGAAGCCGCCAACGATAGTAATCATCTGCGCCATGATCCGATTTACAAGATCGCCTGTGGCCGATTGCCGGGGAGGATCTTTTAGCCAGTCAGCCGACGATAACTCGTTTAGAGAATCAGGTGACGCGTCGGGATATTGGGCGGATGCGGGGGCAATATGGGGCAATATATCGACGAATTTATCAAGCGTCATCCGATAGCTCCCAAGGCGGTGACCTTGGATATCGACGGCTGGGATGTAAAGTGTACCCCGTTGACCAAAGCCGCGAACCATGATGTCTCTCCACACTGATGAGGGCAACGGTTTCCCATTAACCCTTCTTCTCGACTCCTCTGCTGTCTCAAGGACAACAAATACTCAGCCCTCAACCCCTAGCATTTTGTCAAGTACAATTTATACTAAATAAGATGCGATTACCCTGACACCCGTTCACCCTTGATCCGGTAGACTTTAGGGCTCTTCCGGCTTAATTATGGCTAACTATCCTGGACGTAAGCTGAAGTCACTGCTACGTAAGACTTTTAGTGCAAAAGTAAGATTTTGGACGCCTTTTTCGGGGAAAAAGCTTGTAAGCACTATTGTGCAAGGATTTCAGGTCTTTTGGACTTTCTCTCCCGTATAGTCAGGTCGGAAGAGCCGACATTAGGATGCTGGTCGAGCCATTGCACTCAGTGTTGGCAAAGCCCTTTCAGGCTAAACGCACCGGACTCAAACTAATGCAATGACTGCGGATAAACCTGGTTCACCCAAACCGAGCGCATTGACATAACTGGTAACTGCGGCCGGTTGGGTGTTGAGCAGGATGTCCCACACCAGCAGGACGAACCACCGAAACGAGTTCTGCCGGCTAAAGACTGGGCGGACTGTCCCTAGGATTTGCTCAAGACGTTGCGATAGTTCTATTTTCCCTGTATATTTTTTGCTACAGCTACATTGTTGCTACAGCTACATTCGAATTCAGTGGACTTAGAGGAGGTTGTTTAGGCTTGTTGCTACTGCTACATTGTTGTTATTGATACATTTCAATTCAGTGGACTTAGGGGAGGTTGTGTAAGCCTTTTGACTTGGCAGATTTTTGATTTGTAGGAACGATCTTCAGAAATTTCATTTGAGACCTGTAACTGTTGATGATGCGCCAACGCTTTACTGAATTTAGGGTGAGTGGGTTTGCTGTGTTTAACATGGTGATTCTCAGTGACTGGTTTTAAAAGCGTTTTTTGTAAAGTTCGCTCAGGGCCAATGGGTCTATTGTCGGCTTCGCTGCTGATACTGGCAGGGATAGTTCTAGGAATGGTGCTTCAATCTAGGCGGCTCGTCTTACCTTTTGATCTGGCAATGCTGGGAATTGTAGGGGCGAAACGGGATGTGACTACTACCAGCGATTCCCCACCGGCTAAGGCTGACAGTTCTCTAGAGCAAGGACATGTAGGGGGGGTTAGTAGATACATCACCTCTCTGGGTCGTCTACAGCCTGAGGGGGAAGTGGTCAGGTTATCGGCTTCTCCCCTGACCGGAACGTCTCGCATTGAAAAGCTTTTAGTTGTAGAAGGTGACTGGGTCAAGCCTAATCAGGTGATAGCTTTGCTGGAAGGGACTGAGGTAAAGACTGCTGTTTTGGCTCGGGCAGAGAGCCAAGTGGCGGTAGCAGAAGCCCAGCTGGCTAAAGTGAGGTCAGGTGCCAGTAGTAATGACATCGCGGCCCAGCAGGCTACCGTCAATCGTTTGAGTCGAGAACTGGCCAATGCCGAGGTGGAACTGGCTCGCTTTCAGCAGCTCCACGAGCGGGGGGCTGTTTCAGACTCGTTTTTTGACGGTAAATCTACGACAGTCGATACGATTCGTCAGCAGCTGAGTCAAGCCAAATCTCAATTAGATGGGTTGGAAACGATTCGTCCTGAGGACATCAAGCTGGCTGAAGCCGAAGTAAATCAGGCTAAGAAGCAGGTGCAACAGGCTATGGCCGAGTTAGAACTGCTGTCTGTTCGGTCTCCCCAGGCTGGTCGAGTGCTGGAAATTTGGGCGCGGCCAGGGGAAATCGTGACAGAGCGGGGGATTGCCGAAATCGCTCAAACTGACCGAATGAATGTGATCGCAGAAGTTTACGAAGCTGATATTGATAAGATCAAGATTGGTCAAAGTGCCGTAATCTCCAGTCCGGCTCTGCCTAAAGATTTGACGGGAACTATTGTTGATAGAGGCTGGAAAGTAAATACCCAAGAAGTGTTTGGTACGAGCCCAGTGACCAATACTGATGATCGAGTGATTGATGTTACTATTCGCCTTGATCCTGACTCCGTCATAGAATCAGTTCAAATTCTAACAAATTTACAAGTTGATGTCAAGATTTTTGCGCCCTAAGAATATAGGTACGGGAGGTGTTGCCGACATACAAAGTGATGAATTACCTCGATCTATAGCGTTTCCCATTCGAGTGAAGTACAGACAAGGGTCTTAAGCTTCTTGTTGGCAGGGATACTGCATACTCCATCCGGTCAAGAATTGTCATAGCCTGTTTTCAATAGCTTTTTATCCTATGGATTTCAAATTACCTATTGCCTGGCTACAGTTGATTCGTCAGCGCCTGAGAATGCTAACGGCCTTAGCAGGCATTACCTTCATCATAGTTTTGATGTTTATTCAAATCGGCTTTAGAAATGCGCTTTACTCCAGTGCCACTCAGGTTCATCGTAGTTTGAGGGGTGATTTGTTTATTTTAAGTGCTCAATATAAATCTTTAACCTCTAACCAGAGTTTTTCAAGAAGTCGGCTCTACCAAGTCGGTGGCCTACCTGATGTCGAGTCAATTACTCCCCTATATACTCAGTTTGCGAAGCTAAAAAATCCGGTTAATGGCCAGAAGTATTCGATCTATGTTATTGGGTTTGAACCGGTAACGTCTGTTTTTGAGATTGATGCAGTTGAGGCGTCTCTAGAAAAACTCAAATTACCAGATGTTGTACTATTTGATGAGAATTCTCGGCCTGAGTTTGGACCTATTGCCGATTGGTACCATGCCGGGGACCGGGTTCCCACCTTTGAGGTCTATGCGTTTGTGGCCCCCCTAGGCTATAAGGTTCGGGTCGGTGGGTTGTTTAATTTAGGGCCATCCTTTGGCGTTGATGGCAACCTGATTACCAGTACGTCTACATTTTTGCGAATCTTTCAACCGGTCGGGCGTTCCTCAGACCTAATTGATATTGGTGTCATCCGTCTGAAAGAAACAGCGAACCATCGGCAGGTGGCTCAGCAGATTAGAGAGATGCTGGCCAAAGATGTTCAGGTGTTTACCCGGGATGAATTTATCCGTTTAGAAAAAGATTACTGGGCTCAACGCACTCCCATTGGTTTTACCATGAACTTGATGCTCACGATGGGATCTATCATTGCCATCATTATTGTTTATCAAATTCTTTACAGCAATGTCTCTAATCATCTTAAGGCTTTTGCCACCCTGAAAGCCATTGGTTATACGGATAGCTACCTACTAGGAGTGGTGTTTCGTCAGGCCTTGATACTGGCTTTTTTGGGGTATATACCCGGTCTCCTGATTGCCCTATGGCTCTATTCCCTCGCCCGCAAGGCGACCAATTTGCCCATGATTTTAAGTACAGAACAGGGGCTGCTAATGCTAACATCTACAATTTTGGTTTGTACACTATCCGGATTGTTAACCGCTAATAAATTGAGATTAGTTGATCCGACTGATGTTTTCTAAAATTTGGTGAAGATTTAACCATAATCAGATTTGTAAACTTTCAAGATTTTATTGGCTTTATAATAAAGTTAGACATGAAACCTCATCAGCCATTTTTGAAGGATCACAATGTTGTTTAGAAAGACGCTTAAAAAAACTAATAGTAACGATGAGTTGCTTGCCATTGAGAACCTTAACTACTACTTTGGGAAGCAGGAGCTTAAGCATCAAATTTTATTTGATGTGAATCTTGAAATCGATGTTGGAGAGATTGTAATTCTTACAGGTCCTTCCGGATCTGGTAAGTCAACATTGTTGACCCTCTGTGGAGCTTTAAGATCGATTCAATCTGGGGATGTTCGAGTCCTGGGTCATAGCCTTGCAAATGCAACCTACAAAGATTTGGTGCTAATTCGTCGAAATATTGGGTTTATTTTTCAGGAGCATAATTTACTGGAATTTTTGACCGCTCGGGAAAACGTTCAGATGTCCGCAGAATTGAATCAAAGGAACTCCAGAAAGCAGGCGCGGCTATTATCTGAGTCTATGCTTCAATTCGTAAAGTTGGGTGATCGGATGGACCACTATCCAGCTGATTTATCAGGGGGCCAAAAGCAACGGGTTGCCATTGCTAGGGCTTTAGTAAGCCAGCCTCAACTAGTATTGGCGGATGAGCCAACCGCTTCTTTAGATAGTAAAACTGGACGTGATGTCGTTGACCTACTGAAGCGCCTAGCCAGGGAGAAAGGATGTTCGATTTTAATGGTAACCCACGACAATCGCATCCTGGATGTGGCTGACAGAATTGTAAGAATGGAGGACGGACATCTAGTCGAGACAGTCATTCAGCAGTCTCAATCGTAAGTCTTGACAAGCCAAAAAATCACTTTTATCAACTCACTGTAGCTCTATAGGATTGACATGATGGAATCTTTAAATATTACCTCATCAAAGCCCACCTTATCCTCCGGCGATGAGATTCAGACCTGGTTGGTCACCCAATTATCCCAACGTTTGGATATTGACCCTGATGATATTGACATCAGCGAGTCCTTTGATTCCTATGGTTTGCAATCGGTAGATGCTCTGGCTTTAATCACTAAACTGGAGCAGGAATTGGGCATTACCCTTTCACCTACGGTGTTGTGGAATTATCCAACTATTGAGGCGCTGTCAGAACGTCTTGAGGAAGATCTGTAAGGTCTTACAGCCTCCTGGGAACTGATTGAATAGGGCTTAAGTGAATCTTGATCAATCGCTTCAGGCTATCTAATTGTTTCCACACTGCATTGAATAAGTGAAGACTCAGCTTTACCAAAGTAGGGGACTGTTATGGAACCGATAGCAATTGTTGGCATGGGGTGTCGCTTTCCTCAAGCAAGAAATCTCCAGGAATATTGGAATTTACTCGTTCAAGGAAAGGATGCTATCCAACCTGTTCCTGAGCAGCGTTGGGATATTGACCACTTTTATGATCCAACTCCTGGCACACCGGGGAAAATGAGTACTCGCTGGGGTGGATTTTTAGAAAAAGTTGATGAATTTGATGCTGACTTTTTCGGTATTGCTCCCCGAGAAGTGATATATATGGATCCTCAACAACGGCTGTTGTTGGAGGTTGCCTGGGAGGCTCTGGAACATGCAGGGGCTGTACCGGAGCAACTGGCCCAGAAATCCGTGGGAGTGTTTGTGGGCATTTCGACCAGTGACTATCATCAGCAACTCAATATCGCCCCAACTGCCATCAATGCTTACCTAGGTACTGGCAATGCCTTTAGCATCGCGGCCAATCGCCTATCGTACCTGTTTGATTTTCGCGGCCCCAGCTTAGCCATTGATACCGCCTGCTCATCTTCTTTAGTAGCGGTGCACTTGGCCTGTCAAAGCCTGCGCAGTGGAGAGTCTCAGCTAGCGCTAGCGGGGGGAGTCAACTTGATGCTGTCTCCTGAGTTGACGCTGGTATTTTCCCAGGCCCGTATGATGGCCGCTGATGGTCGTTGTAAAACCTTTGATGCCCGAGCCGATGGTTATGTGCGAGGCGAAGGCTGCGGCGTTGTTGTGCTGAAGCGGTTAACCGATGCTCAAGCCGCTGGCGATCGAATTACTGCTATAATTCGTAGTACCGCCATCAATCAGGATGGACGCAGTAATGGTCTCACGGCTCCTAACGGTCTTGCCCAAATACAGGTGATTCAGCAGGCCCAGGCCCAGGCTGGGGTGAGAGCCGATCAAATTAGCTATGTAGAACTCCATGGCACCGGTACTGCCCTGGGTGATCCGATTGAGGCCGAAGCCCTGGGCCAAACAGTGGGCCGGGGTCGACAACCGGGACAGGCCTGCCGGGTCGGGTCAGTCAAAACCAATATCGGTCATTTAGAGGCTGCGGCGGGCATTGCAGGGATGATCAAAGTGGCGCTAGCGCTGCAGCATCACCAGTTGCCGCCCAGCTTGCATTTCGAACGGGCTAACCCCTACATTCGACTCGATAGTTGGGGGCTGCAGGTACAGCAGACTCTAGAAGATTGGCCCCCAACCCGTCAGCCGCTGATGGCAGGGGTGAGTTCTTTTGGGTTTGGCGGTACTAATGCCCATGGTATTTTGCAGGAAGCCCCACCCGTTGCTACAGCCCCATCTCAAGCCGATCGACTGGAGATGGCTTACCTACTGCCCCTCTCAGCTCGCAGTCTAGAATCATTACAGGCCCTGGCCCTGGCTTACTACACTTGGCTACAGGCTGCCCCTAACTCTGCTCCTTCTCTGCAAGACCTTGGATACAATACCAGCCGTCACCGTCACCACCACGACTATCGCTTAGCCATTGCCTGCACATCGGCCCAAGACTTATTGGCAGGGTTAGCCACTGCGGCCCAGGGAGAAGCAGGGGGAGAACTGGTGATGGGCCGCAAACCGCCAGGGAGACTACCTAAGATTGCGTTTGTATTTTCTGGACAGGGGCCGCAGTGGTGGGCTATGGGGCGAGAGCTGCTGCTGCAGAATCGTCTCTTTCGGCAGACCGTTGAGACCTGCGATCGCCTTTTTCAAACCCACAGTCAATGGTCACTGCTAGAAGCTTTACTGGCGGATGAGGATCAATCTCACCTGCAGGAAACAGCCATTGCTCAACCTACCCTGTTCGCCCTGCAGGTGGGTCTGTCTACCCTGTGGCAACATTGGGGGGTCGCCCCGGATGCAGTGGTGGGTCACAGCGCTGGCGAGGTAGCTGCCGCCTACACGGCAGGGGCCCTGAGCTTAGAGGATGCCGTTAAGGTCGTCTACTATCGGGGGCAGATTATGCAGCAAGCCACGGGCTTAGGGAAAATGGCCCTCGTCGGATTGACTCCGGCGACAGCCCTAGAACGCATTGCCCTCTATGGCGATCAACTTGCCATCGCTGCCATCAACAGTCCTGATTCTGTAGTGATTTCCGGTCAGGCGGAAGCCCTGTTGCTTCTGTTAGCAGACCTGGAGTCAGAGGGTGTTTTCTGTAAACGGATGCGTGTCAACTACGCCTTTCACAGCCCCCAGATGGCTCCTTTTCAGCCTGACCTGGTTGCGGCCCTGGCCGATTTGTCCCCCCGGTCTACCCGTATTCCGTTCTATTCAACGATTGTGGGAGACAGACTAGAGGGCATGGCCCTTAATGCCGATTATTGGGGACGCAGTATTCGAGACCAGGTGCAGTTTGCCTCCGCGATCTCCGCCTTAGCGAAAAAACGCCATCGCACCTTTCTAGAGGTGGGCCCCCATCCCGTCCTCACCACCAATATTTTGCAGTGTCTACGCCATAGCGATTCCCAGGGAGTGGCCCTGGCCTCCCTGCGTCGTCACGAACCTGAGCACCTGACCTTGGGCAAAACTCTAGGACAGCTTTATTGCGCTGGATATCCGGTTGACTGGGCGACCTTGTACCCCCAAGGGCAACGGTTGGACTTACCCACTTACCCCTGGCAACGGCAGCGCTATTGGGTCGGGCAGGCTCAAGAAGTCTTGACAGAATCCTCCACCTCAAACGGTAACTGTCATGATTCAAATGGTACCAGCCCTTTCCAAACAGAATGGACCTTAACTAAAGCTGACCTACTGAGCTTCCCTGAGGGCGAGCGGCAAGCGGTTTTAGAGCAACACTTTAGCCGCCTGCTGGCTACTACCCTAGGATTTGTAGCCACCAAACTTGATGTGCAAAAACCTTTATATACTTTAGGTATGGACTCTTTAATGGCGGTTGAGCTTAAAAATTGGCTTGAATCTACCCTGGAAATCACCATTCCTCTCGAATATTTCTCAGTCCTAAGCGTGGCTCAGTTTGTGGAGCAGGTGCTCGCCCAAGTAGAAGGGGCGGTGCCGGTAGCTACCCCAGCCCCTGCGGCTGAACCCGAGCCCACCTTAGATACGGGTGGGTTAGAGGAGCGTAAGCGTTGGATCAAGTATCCCCAACTCCGTCCTCAAGCTCCATGGAAACTCTTTTGTTTTCCCCATGCTGGGGGTGGCGCTAGCTTTTATCGCCGCTGGCAAACTGCATTACCAGACCATCTAGAGTTGTGCTTGGTGCAGCCGCCGGGGCGGGAAGAACGCCTCAGCGATGAACCATTCACCCGATTATCAGGGTTGGTGGAGTCCCTGTTACCCCAACTAATTCCGGAGTTCGATCGCCCATTTTTATTCTTTGGGCATAGCCTGGGAGGGCTAGTGGCCTTTGAGTTAACCCGAGCCCTGCAACGACAGCAGCGGCCCATTCCCGAACATCTCTTTATCTCGGCCTGCCGAGCTCCCCAGATTCCCGATTTGAACCCACCTATTCACCGACTTCCTGATGATAAATTTATTGCTCGATTGCGACAGTTCAACGGCACTCCAGAGGCGCTGCTGAATAGACCTGACTTTATGCAGCAGATTCTACCGGGTCTGCGGGCCGACTTTGCTATTCTCGAAACTTACTTTTATGCCAGTTCGGCTCCATTACCGTGTTCCATTAGTGTTTTTGGTGGAGAGCATGACCCCCAAGCAAGCAAGGCAGATCTTGAAGCTTGGGAACATCAAACCCAAAATTTGTTCCAGCTCAGGCTGTGGCCAGGAGATCATTTTTTTCTGATCGAGCAGTATCCTGCCCTGCTAGAAATTGTGGCTCGGTCACTAGATCGAGTTAGTGTTGTGTCATAAGTAGAGGCTGTAGATAACCCTTAAAAAAACTCAGATTATTGACATAGTAATCCCATGCAAATCAAGAATTTTACAGTCGATTGCCTTGCCTGCAAGGACAAGATAGCTATCCTACTCGCACGAATCAATCAGGTTTATCACATGCTGACTCAGATCAATAGATGTAGTGCCCATAACATAAATTTTCGGCTCTTCCGGCTTAAGTATGCTTAATTGCCCTAGGACGACCTAAAAGTACTGCTATGCAAGGCTTTTAGCGAAAAAATAAGTCTTTAGAGTTCTTTTTGCAGGACTTAAGGCTTGTAAGCATTGGTATGATGGGGGTTTAAGCTTCTCGAGCTTTAAAGTCGCATGGTCAGACCGGAAGAGCCAAATTTTCTTTTGAAT
>JBEIGU010000145.1:0-9565 GCA_040381765.1 Leptolyngbya sp. | reverse complement strand
TTTCCATTGTGCAGGCTCGGGTGGTCGGTCTGGCCCACTTTACCGTCGGCTACATTCTCACCTACGCCGCCTTCCTGATTGCCTCCACCTCTAGCCGCTTTGGCTAACCCTGGAGTCAATTGAAACCTTCAGTCCTGGAGAGCCTTCTCCAGGACTTTTTTATGGCGATCGCGGGGTAGAGGCAACTCTGATCCTACCAGTCCTCCCCGCTTGAGTCCGAGTCCCGGTCTTGCCGTTGGCGATGGCGACGGCAGCGGTCGATAAACCTTTGGGCTACCCCTGGACAGCCTCCCCAGTGCAGGTGCAGATAGGAGGCCTGCACCGATCCCACCTGCCAGCCCTCTTGGCCATGGCTATGGTCGCCATCGTAGCGGCGCAGGGCGTAGAGGGGTTGGGCGGGCGGGGGGCTAGCCTGGGAACGGTGAAACTCGTGGCCCCATACCGAGCAGCCGGGGGGCACCAGGCTGGCGGGGTGTAGGCCGCTGGCCTGTCGGTAGCCGACGGTGAGGGGGTGGCCCATCCCTACCCGGGTGGGCAGGATACCCACCATGGGCCAGTCCTGGCCGCTGAGGTCCGCCAGGTTTTGGGCCAGGTACATCAGTCCCCCACACTCGGCGTAGGTGGGCAAGCCGGCGCCGATCCGGTGCCGCAGGTGACGGTGCAGGGGCAGGTTAGCCGCCAGGGTGGGGGCAAACATCTCGGGAAACCCACCCCCCAGATAGAGGCCATCGATCGCCTCCGGTAAGGTTTCATCCCGCAGGGGGCTCCAGGGCACCCAATCTACCCCCAGGTGGGTCATAAACTCCAGGGCATCGGCATAGTAAAAACTGAAGGCGGCATCCTGGGCCAGGGCGATGCGCACCGGTGGCGGTTGGTCGGGGTTGGTCGGGGGATCTGGGCTGGGGAGGTTGGGGCCAGACCGGCGACGCAGTAGGGGCTCTAGCCGCGCCCAGTCGAAGTGATGGCGCCCGAAATCAGCTAATTGATCCACCAGGGTGGCTAGGCCTGGCAGCTCCGCCGTGGGCACCAGACCCAGGTGGCGATCGGGGATGGTAATCTCGGTTTGTCGAGGCAACATCCCTAAAATCGGTAGATCGATCGCCCCCAGGGCCTGGCTCAGGATCTCCCGGTGACGATCGCTGGCCACCCGATTCAAGACCACCCCGGCTAGCTGCAGGTCGGCATCGAAGTGGCGGAAGCCATGGATGATGGCCAACACGGAGCGGGCTAGACGACCACAGTCTACCACCAGCACCACGGGCAAATTCAGTAGCTTGGCCACCTGGGCACTGCTAGCCACCTCAGACAGGCCACTGGCGCCATCAAACAGACCCATCACCCCCTCCACCAGGACAAACTCCGCCCCCTCGCAGTGGCGGGTAAAACACTCCTGCAGGTAGGCTGGGGAGGTCAGCACCGGGTCGAGGTTGTAGCAGGGCCGACCGGTCACCCGCTGGTGAAACATCGGGTCAATGTAGTCTGGCCCCACCTTAAAGGATTGCACCCGCTGCGATCGCTGCCCCAGGGCCGCCAGGATGGCCAGGGTGACGGTGGTTTTGCCCACACCGCTACGCTCGCCGGCCACCATCAGGCCACCGCGATGGGGCAGGGCAAGGGGGGAGGGATAGAGGGGACCGGAACTAACCACCATAGCCATCACCACTGAATCTCAGGGCTGCCTGGAAACCAGCCCCACTATAGCCCCTTCCAGGGAAGGGTTGGCGGCTCCTCTGCCCCAATCAGTATTCAATGCTAAATTGATTAAATCCTTAATTTCCTTGAGCCGACGGAATGGCTAACTCCGATGTCACCGCCCGCCCCTTCATGGCCTCCCCTAACGGGCGGGCCGCCAGCCCCGGCAGCGAGTTGGCCCATCACCAGAGCGCCCTGGACGATAACGTGATCCGGATTCGCGGAGCCCGGCAGCATAACCTGAAGAACCTGGACCTGGAGATTCCCCGCAATCAACTGATTGTCTTCACCGGGGTGTCGGGCTCTGGCAAGTCCTCCCTGGCCTTTGATACTATTTTTGCCGAGGGCCAGCGGCGCTACGTAGAGTCCCTCAGTGCCTACGCCCGCCAGTTCCTGGGCCAGGTGGATAAGCCCGATGTGGACGCCATTGAGGGCCTCAGTCCTGCCATCTCCATCGATCAAAAATCCACCTCCCATAACCCCCGTTCCACCGTGGGCACGGTGACGGAGATCTACGACTACCTGCGGCTGCTCTACGGCCGGGCTGGGGAGCCCCACTGCCCCCACTGCGATCGCAGCATCGCCCCCCAGGCCATCGATCAGATGATCGATCGGATCATGGCCCTGCCCGATCGCACCCGCTTCCAGGTACTGGCGCCGGTGGTCAGGGGTAAAAAGGGCACCCATAAAAAACTGCTCTCCAGCCTGGCGGCGGAGGGGTTTGTGCGGGTGCGGGTGGATGGGGAAATTCGCGAGCTCACCGACAATATTGAAATGGACAAAAACCACAGTCACCACATTGAGGTGGTGGTGGACCGGCTGGTGAAGAAGGATGATCTGCAGGAACGGCTGGCGGATTCCCTGACCACCTGCCTGAAGCGATCGGAGGGCATCGCCATCATCGATATTCTGGCGGACTCCAGCCCAGGGGCCAGCCCCGCCCCGGTGGTCTCCCTGTCGGACCGCCTGCCCCAGGCGGCGGAAACCGCCGGGGACTACAGTTCCCCCCGGGAGCTGGTGTTTTCTGAGAACTTTGCCTGCCCGGAGCATGGCGCCGTCATGGAGGAACTCTCCCCCCGGCTGTTTTCCTTCAACTCCCCCTACGGCGCCTGCCCCCACTGCCACGGCCTGGGTAGCCTGCGCACCTTCAATGCTGACCTGGTGGTGCCCGACCCCAGCCTGCCGGTCTACGCCGCCATTGCCCCCTGGTCAGAAAAGGACAACACCTACTACTTTTCCCTGCTCTACAGCGTGGGCCAGGCCTTTGGCTTTGAAATTCAGACCCGCTGGAACCAACTGACCCCGGAGCAGCAGCGGGTGATTCTCCACGGCAGCGAGGAGAAGATTTATATCGAGTCCGACTCCCGCTACCGCGATCGCCAGGGCTACCACCGCCGCTACGAGGGGGTGCTGCCTATCCTGGAGCGACAGTACCAGGAAACCACCTCCGAGGCCTACAGGCAAAAGCTGGAGAAATACCTGGTGGACCAGACCTGCGAGGTGTGCCAGGGCACCCGCCTCAAGCCCGAATCCAATGCGGTGCGGATTGGCCCCTACGCCATCCACGACCTCACCAACGTCTCCATTCGGGAGTGTTTGCAGCGCATCCAGGCCCTGGTGGGGGCAGGCCAGGGGGGAGCCCAACTCTCCGCCCGGCAGCTACAGATTGGCGAGCTGGTGCTGCGGGAAATCCGGGCTCGCCTGCAGTTTATGCTGGACGTGGGGCTAGACTACCTGACCCTGCACCGCACCGCCATGACCCTTTCCGGCGGCGAGGCCCAGCGGATTCGCCTGGCCACCCAGATCGGCTCCGGCCTCACCGGGGTGCTCTACGTTCTGGATGAACCCAGCATTGGCCTCCACCAGCGGGATAACGATCGCCTGCTCCACACCCTCACCCGCCTGCGGGACCTGGGTAACACCCTGATCGTGGTGGAGCACGATGAGGACACTATCCGGGCCGCCGACTACCTGGTGGATATTGGCCCAGGGGCGGGCATCCATGGCGGGCAGATCGTGGCCCAGGGCCACCTCCAGGACCTGCTGACCGCCCCCGACTCCCTCACCGGTGCCTACCTGTCTGGCCGCCGCACCATTCCCACCCCCGCCCAACGGCGGCCCGGCAATGGCCGCAGCCTGCTGCTCAAGGACGCCCACCGCAATAACCTGCAGCACCTGGATGTGGAATTACCCCTGGGTAAGTTGGTATGCATCACCGGGGTTTCCGGCTCCGGCAAATCCACCCTGGTGAACGAGCTGCTCTACCCCGCCCTGCAACATCACTTTGGCAGTAAGGTGCCCTTCCCCCACCAGTTGGAGGCGCTGCGGGGGTTGCAGGCCCTGGATAAGGTGATTGTGATTGATCAATCGCCGATTGGCCGCACCCCCCGCTCCAACCCGGCCACCTACACCGGGGTGTTCGATGGCATCCGCAACCTGTTTACTGAAACCATTGAAGCCAAGGCCCGGGGCTACAAGGCCGGCCAATTTTCCTTCAATGTCAAGGGGGGCCGTTGCGAGGCCTGTGGCGGCCAGGGGGTGAACGTGATTGAAATGAACTTCCTCCCCGATGTCTACGTGCAATGCGAGGTGTGCAAGGGGGCCCGCTACAATCGGGAAACCCTGCAGGTCACCTACAAGGGTAAAACCATCGCCGATGTGCTGAATATGACCGCCGAGGAGGCCCTTAGCTTTTTTGAAAACATTCCCCAGGCGGCGGCCCGGCTGCAAACCATGGTGGATGTGGGGTTGGGCTATATTCGCCTGGGCCAAACCGCCCCTACCCTGTCGGGGGGGGAGGCCCAGCGCATGAAGTTGGCCTCGGAATTAGCCCGTCGGTCCACCGGTAAAACCCTGTACCTGATCGATGAGCCCACCACCGGCCTGTCCTTCTACGATGTCCATAAGTTATTGGATGTGGTGCAACGGCTGGTGGATAAGGGGAATTCGGTGTTGATGATTGAGCACAACCTGGACGTGATTCGCTGCGCCGACTGGGTGATTGATCTAGGGCCCGAGGGGGGAGATCGGGGCGGCCACCTGATTGCCCAGGGCACCCCCGAGCAGGTGGCCCAGGTGCCCCAGTCCTACACGGGTCAGTACCTGGCCCGGGTGCTCCAGCAGCATCCCGCCGTCGTGGCGGTTTAGGGGCTGGGCACCATGGTGTTGAAGACAGCGCCACCCATCCGCCGGGTTGGGGTGATTGGCGGGGGCCAACTGGCCTGGATGATGGCCCCCGCCGCCCAGGCCCTGGGGCTGGAGCTGGTGGTGCAAACCCCCCAACCGGATGACCCGGCGGTGGCCATCGCCGCCGCCACGGTGCTGGCCGGGGTAGCGGATGTGGCCGCCACCGCCGCCCTGGCGGAGCAGTGCGATGTGATTACCTTTGAAAATGAATTGATCGACTGCCAGGGCTTGCAACCCCTGGCCCAGGGCGGGGTGCGGTTTCGCCCCAGTCTGGCGGTGCTGGATCTGGTGCTGGATAAGGCCCGCCAGCGGCAATGCTTTGATCGGCTAGGCCTGGCTAGCCCTGGCTACGCCATCCTGGAGGCGGGGGAGGACCTGGCCTGCCTGACCCAGCGGGCCCAGGAGATCGGGTTCCCCTTGGTGATGAAAAGTCGCCGCCTGGGTTACGACGGCTACGGCACCCGGCTGGTCTCCGGGCCGGAGCATCTCGGCCCAGCCTGGGCCAGCCTGGGGCACCAGCCGGTATTGCTGGAGGAGTTTGTGCCCTTTAAGCAGGAACTGGCGGTGATGGTGGCCCGATCTCCCGGGGGGCAGGTGGCCATCTATCCCACGGTAGAAACCCAGCAGGTGGACCAGATCTGTCGGCGGGTGTTGGTGCCAGCCCAGGTCAGCGAAGCGGTGCAGGCCACCATGGCCAGCCTGGCCCGCACCCTGGTGGAGGACCTGGATCTGGTGGGGATTCTGGGGGTTGAGTGCTTCCTCACCCAGGATGATCGGGTGCTGATTAATGAAATTGCCCCCCGCACCCACAACTCGGGCCACTATAGTCTGAATGTCTGCCAGACCTCCCAGTTTGAGCAACAGCTGCGAGCGGTCAGCGATCGCCCCCTGGGCCCCACCAGCTTGACCTGCCCCCGGGCGGTGATGGTCAACCTGCTGGGCCTGAAGGCCGCGACGGATTACCCCGCCAAGCGGCGGCAACTCCAGCAGCTCCCCGCCAACCACCTCTACTGGTACCATAAGGCGCCCCGACCGGGGCGCAAACTGGGCCATGTCACCCTCTGCCTGGGGCCAGAGCAGGACCCCGCCCAGGTGGCCCAGGGTATCGAAGCCCTCTGGTATGGCGACCCCTAGGGGGGATTTAGCGGTTAAGCAGATCACCCCCTGGTCTACACTGTTGGGGTGATTCCACCGTCGCCATGCCTCAACTGCTGCTAATTCCCATCGTTATCTTTGCCAAATTGCTGACCCTGGGGCTGCGCCTATCGGGGCGAGGTACGGGGACCGCCCTGCCGGGCTACTTGGTGGGGAAGTACTGCCCCTTTGCCCTGGGGGCCTTGATCCAGCAAATTCCCACGGTGGTGGTGATTACCGGTACCAATGGCAAAACCACCAGCCAAACCATGCTGAACGCCATGCTCAGCCCGGTGGTGGTGGGGAGCATTCTCCGCAATCGGGCCGGGGCCAACCTCAGCCAGGGAATTTTGTCGGAATTACTCAAGCAAAGCGACCTACTGGGCCGGTTGCATTGTCGCTACGCCATTCTGGAGGTGGAGGAAGCCACCCTGCCCCGCATTGCTAAGGTGTTACGACCCCGGGCGATCGCCGTCACCAACCTCTACCGCGATCAACTGGATGCCTACGGTGAAATCGATCGCACCGAAAGCCTGATCCGGGAGGGCATCGCCCAATGCCCCCAGGCTCAGGTGGTGCTAAACGGCGATGACCCCCGCACCGCCCGCCTCACCCAGGGCCTGCCCAACCCCACCTACTTTGTGTCCCTGACCCCGGAGTATGCCCGCCGGCTGCCCTACGAGGGGCAACTGCAGCGGCCGCCCCTGGGGAGTCAGGGGCTAGAGGCCCAGGAGCTACGGATCAACCCGGACCTGACCACGGATTTTACTGTGGAGGGGCAAATCGGTAGCCAAACCCTGCACCTGCCCCAGGTGACCACGGTGTCCCCCGGGTTTTTTCATGTCTACAATGCCCTGACAGCGATCGCCCTGGCCACCCTGCTGGGGGTGGATGGGGCCACGGCGGCGGCGGGGCTAGCCGATTTCCAACCCGCCTTTGGCCGGGGGGAAATCCTCAGCCGTCAGCGGGGGGGCAAGCGGGTCGACTACCGCCTGTTGCTGGTCAAAAACCCCGCCAGCTTTAGCCTCAGCCTGGAGTTGCTACGCCACCTGCCCGCCCTCAAGCTAGTACTGGCCATCAACGACAACACCGCCGATGGCCGGGATGTGTCCTGGCTGTGGGACAGTCAGTTGGAGCGCCTCAACCAGGCCCAGGTGGACTGGGTGATCTGCACCGGCAGTCGGGCTAAGGACATGGCGGTGCGCCTCAAGTACGCCCTGGAGCCCCCCCTGGGGGAGCCCCCTGCCACCCTGGAATCTCTCCCCGCTGCCCTCGACCTGGCCTTTGATCGGGCTCGGGATGGCGACACCATCTTTGTCATGCCCACCTACACCGCTATGCTGGAATTGCGTAAACTTCTGGGTAAGACCCTGGATACGGTGTAACCCCCGGTGCACTCTATGGCCCCTTCCCTCACCCTCACCCACCTCTACCCCGATCACCTCAACCTCTACGGTGACAGTGGCAATCTGCGGGTGTTACAACGCCGTTGCCAGTGGCGGGGCATCCAGTGCACCCTCCAACCCCTGACCCTGGGGGACCGGGCCCAGGCGGGGCAGACCGACCTCTACTTCATGGGGGGCGGCCAGGATCGGGACCAGGTGGCGGTGGTGGAGGATTTCCATCGCCTCAAGGCGGCGGCGATCGCCGCCGATACCGCCGCCGGCGTGGTGTTTCTCGGGGTTTGCGGCGGCTACCAGTTGATGGGGCACACCTTTCTGATGGGCAACGGCCAGGCAACCCCCGGCCTGGGGATTATTGATGTGCACACCGCCGCCCCGGGCCCGGCGGTGCAGCAGCGCTGCATTGGCAACCTGGTGGTGCAACTGGACCCGGGCATTTATCAAGACCTTCAGACCCTGTACCAGCCCCCCCAGGCCATGCCCCCCACCCTGGTGGGGTTTGAAAACCATTCTGGCCAGACCTCCCTGGGGGCCGGGGTGCAACCCCTGGGCCAGACCCTGGCGGGCTTTGGCAACAACGCCAGGGCCGAGTTTGAGGGGGCCCGCCACCGCAACGTGTTTGGCAGCTACATGCACGGCCCCCTGCTGCCTAAAAACCCCCACTTTGCCGACTACCTGCTGGGGCTGGCCCTGCGCCGTAAGTACAACGACCCCGACCTCACCCTCACCCCCCTACCCGACCAGGAGGAGCTGGCCGCCCACCACCATGCGGTGGATCGGTTCTGTTCGTGAGACCCAGGATTGTGGCTGAACGGTAGAGAGGATGCGGTCTAGTTCAGCTGCAGCAAACGGATGCGCGGGTCCACCACACTCAGAGCCAGGTCCGCAAATAGGTTCCCCAAAATTAACATCACCGCTCCCATCATCAGACTGGCCATTACCAGGTAAAGATCCTGGGCGGTGACTGCCTCTAGAATCAACTTGCCCAGACCGGGCCAATTAAAGTAGGTTTCGGTAATAAAGGCACCCGCCAGTAAACTGGCGAATTCAAAACCCAGCAGGGTAATCAGGGGATTCACCGCATTGCGCAGGGCATGGACGTAGATTACCCGGTTCTCTGACAGGCCCTTAGCCCGGGCGGTCTGAATATAGTTTTGCCTGAGCACGTCCAACATTTGCCCCCGGGTGATGCGTTGCAGCCCGGCGAAGCCTGTAATGCTCAGGGCCAGGGTAGGTAGGATAAGGTGCCAGCCCACGTCGAGAATTTGCCCAAGACGGGTTAGGTCGCTATGGATAATGCTGGTACGACCACCAATGGGAAACAGTGGCGCGGTCAATTGGGCGAAGAACAGTAACACCAGACCGGTAATAATGCTGGGCATACCCTGGCCCAGGTAACTCAAGACCTGCAGCCCGTGGTCAAGGCTGCGATTTTGGTGAATGGCGCCGACGATCCCCATGGGAATGGCCACCAGCCAGGTGACCAGCACCGAGGTCAGGGCTAGCAGCAGGGTATTGGGCACCCGCTCCCAGAGAATCTCCACCACTGGCCGTTGATAGGAGAAACTCAGGCCAAAATTGCCATGGCAGATCACCTGGTAGAGCCAGTTCAGGTACTGGCGCCAGACGGGCTGATCTAAGCCAAACTGGGCCTCTAGTTGCTGCAGGGTTTCCGGCGAAAACTGGGGACTCTGGCGGTACTGATCCAGGAAGTTACCCGGTGCCAGTTGAATAATGAAAAAGCTGAGGGCGGAGGCCAGCAACAGGGTCAGCAGGGCCTGCAACACCCGTTTGACCACGTAAAGGGTGGTTTCGCTGGTCAAACGGGTGACCAGCCAGGTCCACAGATGGCGAGGGTGGGGGAGGGAGACGTGCATGGCAGACAGGTGGGGAACGGTCTAAATCAAGGGGCGGAGGGCTGGGGTTAGCTCGCCAAAAACCCGGTTCCTTAGGATACTTTATCTATCCCCAGGTCAGCAATGGTAAGCTGCCCGGGTTTGATGAGGCGGCCTAGCCTGCATTATTCATGAGGCCTACCAGTAGGCAGTGACTTGGCCCCCGATGAGTCAACTGCAACAGACGCTCAGTATCAACGTCCCAGTGTTGGCGACGACTTGAGTAACGAGGCCAAAAACCGTAGCGAATCGCAC
>JBEIGU010000144.1:0-9648 GCA_040381765.1 Leptolyngbya sp. | reverse complement strand
TGAAGAGTGGGGAGAAAATGAATTTAAGATACGCAGTGAAGATTTTTATAAAGGTGCTTTAGAAGCATATAGCTTAATTACAGATATTCCACATGAAAATGCAATCGTAAAATACGAGTTAGAGGATGGAATGCTTAAAGACCATGAGTGGTCTTTTATTAGCGATACCGATAGTAGTTTACAGAGTCTAACACTTGATTGGCATAGTCGGGCCGAGCTAGGTATTGAGAATGTACCTCAGCTGCAGAACGGTATGTTCTAGGCTTAATAAATCAGGTTTATTCTGAGGTTGAGAAAAATGGGAATCTAAGAAGATTCTGGATAGATTTCTGACTACTGAGGATTGATGTTTTTCAAGCATGTCAGCACCAGGGTGGCAAACTGACGGGCGGATGCTTCGTTTTCGAGGACGGTGAGGGAGAGTTTTTCGTGGTCGGTTAGGGCGTCTAGGACTGTATCCACTACTCGTTGGGGAAAGAGGCCGTGCATGACCTGGTCTAGGGTATGGTTGTTGACCTGGGCCATGACATCCTCCTGGCGGCTGATGCGTTGGGCGATGGTGTTGAGGAATTGCACCTGGTCGGCGTCGGTGACCTCGGCTCCGAACAGGTCGTTGAGGGCCTGGATAATTTCTGAGAGGTGTTTTTTCTCGGGGTCGTGGGCTTGACCGGTGCCGATCTCGCTGGCTGGCTTCAGGCCGTAGTCTCCCTCTTGATCAGCCAGTTTAAGTTCCTGTTCCTTCTGCTTTTCTAGTTTGTAGTAGCTGAGGGAGAGTTCGGAGATGTCGATTTCCTCCTGATCGAGGCGATCGGAGCGGAGGAGGGGGTGGAGGTGTTTGGCATAGATACAGAGTTGTTCTAGTTCTGGATCCTGGTAATCAATGATTTGGGATAGGAACTCGTAGAGGCGAATGAAGCTTTTCAGGTTCTTTTTGAATAGGTCGAGTTGGTCAATCTGCTCACCGGCGGCCTTAAGGTCGTGTTCGGCTCGGGTGAGGGCGGGGCTATTGCCCTGGAGCTGGGCGGCGCGTCTATCTGCTTGGGCCTGATGTCTGGCGGCTTCGGCGGTTTGATAGCGCTGTTTGAAGCGATCTACGGCGGGGCGGCAGAGGTTGGCGAGTTTGGCGTTGGCGGCCTTGGGGTCAAAGAAGGCCAGGGCAAAGGCTTCTACCTCGCTCCAGTGGTAGATTCTTTCGGCATCAAGGGTCTGCTGCAGGGGGTAGATCAGCTGCGGGTCGGAGACATCGGTGAGTTCGGCCTTGTTGTAGTAGGGCAGAAAGGCCTCAAGGATGTCTTCAGGTTGATTGAAGAAATCAAGGATGAAGGTGGTTTTGCCAGGAAAGATGCGGTTGAGGCGCGAGAGGGTCTGGACGCAGTCTACCCTCCGTAGCTTCTTATCGACGTACATGGCGCAGAGTTTGGGTTGATCGAAGCCAGTCTGGAATTTGTTGGCCACAATCATGACGTTGTAGCTGTTGGTGTCAAAGGCTTTGGCCAGATCGCGCCCATTCAGGTCGGGGTTGAGTAGGGGGCTGGTTTCTGAGACCTCCTCGGGGATGACCTGATCGGCGGGGACTTTGCCCGAGAAGGCCACCAGGGAATAGACATCGGTGTAGCCCTTTTCTTGGATGTAGGCCTTCAGGGCCAGGTGGTAGCGTACCGCCTCGGGGCGGCTGCCGGTCACCACCATGGCCTTGGCCTGGCCGTTTAGGAGATGGCGGACATGGTGTCGAAAGTGCTCGACGATCACCTCTACCCTCTGGCTGATGTTGTAGGGGTGCAGGCGGACCCAGCGCACCAGGGTTTTGGCGGCTTGCTTCGAATCGACCTCGGGGTCGTGGCCTCCGGCCTGGGCAATCTGCCAAGCGGTGCTGTAGGGGGTGTAGTGGAGTAGCACATCCAGAATAAACTTCTCCTCAATGGCCTGGCGCATGGAGTAGAGGTGGAAGGGCACGGGCTTGTTGTCTTTGCTCGGGGGCCGTTGGGGGTCAGGTGGGCGGCCAAACAGCTCTAAGGTTTTGGGCTTGGGGGTGGCGGTAAAGGCGTAGTAGCTGATGCGATCGCTGGGGCCACGGGCCTGCACCGCCGCATCCAGCAGGTCTTCGGCGCTGATTTCCTCCGAGTCGGGGTGATCACGGGTGAGAATCGACTTGAGCTTGCTGGCGGCGGAGCCGGTCTGGGAGGAGTGGGCCTCATCGGCGATCACCCCGTAGCGCCCCCTGGCCAGGGCAGGGTGTTTATCTAGAACATCGAAGAGGGCTGGAAAGGTCTGGATGGTGACAATAATGATGCGGGTTTGGGCGGCCAGGGCGGCGGCGAGCTGTTCAGATTTGCTCTGGCTGCTGCCCTCGCGGGTAATGGGTACAACCACGCCGCTGGCGTGTTCAAACTGATAGATGGTGTCCTGTAGCTGGCTGTCAAGGACGGTGCGATCGGTGACCACAATCACCGAACTAAACAGCTTTTGGGCAGCATTGCCCTCCTCGGAGGGGGCGTAGAGGGCGGCGAGCTGGTGGGCAAGCCAGGCGATGGAGTTGGACTTGCCAGAGCCCGCACTGTGTTGAATCAAATACCGCTGCCCCACCCCCTCCTGGCGGGTGGCTGCAATCAGCCTATTCACCACCTGCCATTGGTGGTAGCGGGGAAAGATCAGGGTCTCCTTGGTGGTGCGGCTGCCATCGAACTGTTCGATGGTTCTTTGCTCAAGGTGTAGAAAGCGCCCCAGGACTTTGAGCCAGGCATCGGGCTGAAACAGTTGCTCCCACAGGTAGCTGGTGGCATAGGTGGTGGGGTTGGCGGGGGGAGGGTTACCGGCCCCACCCTCGGCGGTGCCCTGGTTAAAGGGCAGAAATACGGTGTCTTTACCGGCCAGTCTGGTGGTCATGGCCACCTCCTGCTGGCTGACGGCAAAGTGCACCAGGGCTCCCCGCTTAAAGGTGAGTAGGGGTTCGGCCTTGCGGGTGATCGGGTCTTTGGGGGGCCGGTCTTGACGGTACTGGCGTTTAGCGTTTTCGATGGGTTGCTTGAAGTCGCTTTTAAGCTCCAGGGTGGCGGTGGGAATGCCATTGACAAACAGCACCAGGTCCAGGCGGGGGTTATATTGCCCCGGTCGGGCATGGGGAGAGTAGGAGACCTCCGGCACCACCCGCAGGCGATTGGCCTGATAGCGGGCCTGGGTGTCGGGGTTCATGCCGTGGTCAGGCTGGAAACTACACAGCTCGATTTTGACCCCAGGCAGTTTGTAACCATGGCGCAGCCCGTCAAGGGTGCCGTTTTTTTCGAGGGTGCGAACGGTCTGTTGAATCAACACACTAGCCGGATCGCTGGGGTTGGCCTGGCAGAGTTTTTGCCAGCGATCGGGCCAGGCGGTCTGGACGTAGGCCAGCAGGTCTTCGGTATAGAGGGCGGTGGTAGGGTTATAGCCCGCCGAGGTACCCACCAACCAGCCCTGAGCGGCCAGGGCCTGGAGGATGTCTTGCTGGAAGGCGAGTTCTTTACTGTCAGCCATAAGCGGCCTCTAGGGTAGGGACAGGGGAAACAGGGGCTTGCCAGCCCCGTACATCGATCTTGCCCGTCACTGCAGCGGAGATCAGGGCAGAACGGCGTTCTTGGAGGAATTGAGCTAATGAAGTCACTTCGGATATCAAAGAGTCAAACCTATCTCTTTCCCGTCCGACAAAATTGGAAATAGCTACCTGCTCTTCTACCGGTGGAACCGTGACCTTAATCTTCGCAACATATCCCGAACTTAAGTTCATTTGACTTGTTTCATTGCCATCATCTCGAATGTATGAATAGGCAGCCATGAGGTAGTCATGCAGAAAACTGACTTTTAATTTTGGCCCAACTGAAATACCGGCACATGCTTGATTGTAAGCAGCATTAATGCCCAGAACAGCCACTCTTCCTCTTGTAACACCTTGCCCATACATAGCCATTAAGAGCGTACCTTTAGGCGCAATGTGTGTAGCAGAATTATTTACACCTTCAATTGATACATATTCTTCAGTCTGAAAAATAGGCTCATATTTAACCTCGCCTGTTTTTACCCAAGGGACATTGCCATTCCAGTATTCAGGCTTAGAACGGTCAGGAGTCGCACCAGTATCTATTTTAGAATAATATCCAAGAGAGCCTACTTTCCAATGGGCGGGCACTTCTCCCAACCACTCCACTCCAGAATCTTTCATGGGCGCGGTGGGGTCGAGGCCCTTGGTGACGGCGTGGGAAATCACCGCCTGGCGCTTTTCTTTGAGTAGTTCGATCAGTCGCTGTTGCTCGGTGATTAAGGCGTCAATCTGAGCTGTTTCGTGATTGATAAACTTTAATATTGAGGATTGTTCTTCTATTGCAGGAATAAGCATAATCAACTCTTTTACTATGCTTGAATTAAGACCGTGCATAATAGAGCCTTTACCATTAAGTTTTATTTGATGCTCTATGTAGACAGATGAATCAATCAATGTCTCAATGAACTTTGATAATACAAGTTTCTGAAATCGCATTCTCAAAAGGTGTGAATCCATTATCCCTTGTGAGATATTTTCTGGAACAGTTTTGCATCGTCCAGCAGTACCCATCATTGTTATCAGCAAATCGCCAGGACTTATCGTATAGACGGCCAATTCTTTGAACTTTTCTGTCGTGATAAATCGATGTCCCCTAGAAAAATCCTGGGAAATAATATTCTCCTGCCCATAAACCTTATAGCCAAATTCGACAAGGATTTCCGATGAGAGCTGGCTACCAAAAGGGCCAATTCTAATGCCTTCAGCGCCATCAAGTATTAGATGCCGTAATCTCATCAACTTCCAATGCTCAGGCACTTCCCCCAGCCATTCCACCCCAGAATCCTTATAGGCCTCATACTTGGGAAAGCTCATGGTGATAGCTCCTCAATAATCATTTCAGCAGTGGTTCATATTCATCATGGCTACCAATCCAGCCCCCTTGATGGGCAGCTATATCAGCCTCGGCCCTGGCGATCAGATGATCTAACCTACCGGCCTCTACATCCTGCACAAGCTGTTGATCCCACCGTTCATCTAAATAACGCTGCAACCAGGTTGACAGTTCCCGGACTTCCGCCTCCGGCAGGTTTTGAATAGCAGCGGCAATTTCTAACAAGGTTGTCATGGGTAAAACCTACTGTGTATTAGTTCTATGGTATCCCTAAGCCCATTGGCCCTCATGCCGACAACTCCTCGATCATTTGCTTAATACGATCGGTACAGGCCTTGAGGTCACGGTCAATCTCCTCTAGGGGGCGGGGCGGCTGAAACACATAGAAATGCCGATTAAAGGGAATCTCAAAGCCAACCACCCCCACCTCCCCATCCAGGGGGTCGCGTTTGCCCTGATCAATCCAGGCATCGGGCACATGGGGTTTTACCTCCCGCTCAAAATAGGTCTGAATCGATTCCCCCAGGGGCACGTTTTCATAGTCCCGCAGGGTCGCATCTGGTTCGGGCTCGGCCTTGGGGTTATCCTTGAGGCGGCAGATCTCCGCCTCGGCATGGCGATCGCCCAGGGCATTGAGCAACCCCTTCAGCAGGGCTGCCGAGGCCTCCACCCCATGCACCGCCAGGGCCTGCTTGAGCAGCTTGGTAAAGGCGGGTCGGCTCAGACAGAGCGGCTCCTCCACCAGGGTTTTTAGGGCGGTAATCAGGCGGCTTTGTACCGCCCCCGCTAGCTTTTGCACCGACGGCTCCGCCAGGGCCGCCTTAAGGCGATCTTCGGTTACCTGAAAGGCCAACCGCAGCGGTCGTTCGATGGTAATGCGGCGATAGCCAAAGGCCTGGTTAGGAAAGATTTTGCTCTGGATGCGATCGCCGGGGAGGGTTGCTGCAAAGCGACCATAGCAGCGCACCAGCTCAGCGATTTGGGCCTCCTCCAGGTATTGTCGCTTGCTGCCCAGGGACTTACGCATTTTGCTAAATTGCTGGCTACCGTCGATCAGTTGGACCTTGCCCCGGCGCTGCTCTGGCTTATGGTTCGACAAAATCCACACATAGGTAGCAATGCCGGTGTTATAGAACATATCGGTGGGCAGGGCGACGATCGCCTCCACCAGGTCGTTTTCCAGCAGGTAGCGACGAATCTCGGATTCGCCACTGCCGGCCCCCCCGGTGAACAATGGTGAGCCATTCAAAATAATGCCAATCCGAGACCCACCCTGGCGGGGGTCACGCATTTTGCTGACCAGGTGCAGTAAAAATAACAGGGAACCATCCGACACCCGGGGTAACCCGGGGCCAAAGCGCCCATCGAAACCCTGTTGCCGGTGCTCATCGGTGACATGCTTTTGCACCTTCTTCCACTCCACCCCAAAGGGCGGATTGCTGAGCATAAAGTCAAACTGGTTGCCCGCCAATTGATCATCGGACAGGGTGTTGCCCAGTTTAATATGGCTGACCGTTTGCCCCTTGATCAACATGTCGGCCTTACAGATGGCGTAGCTCTCGGGGTTAAGCTCCTGCCCGTATAGGGAGACCGTCACCTGCTCACTGAGGCTTTGAATGTACTCATCCCCCTCAGACAAAAAGCCCCCCGTCCCCGCCGTGGGGTCGTAGATGGTGACAATGCTGTTGGGCTTGAGTTTATGGTCTTGGCCCGTAATCACCAGGGAGGTGGTGAGGTGGACAATATCGCGGGGGGTGAAGTGTTCCCCCGCTGTTTCGTTAGAACTCTCAGCAAACTTGCGAATCAGGTCCTCAAAGATGATCCCCATGCCAAAGTTAGAAATGGTCTGGGGGCTAAGGTCTACGGTGGAAAAACTTTTTACCACCTGGTATAGCAGGTTGCTGGCGGCCAACTGCTGGATAAAGTCCTCAAAGTGGAAGTGCTCGAAGATCTCCCGCGCATCGGTGCTAAAGGACTGCACGTACTTGATCAGGTCATCGACGATCTGCTCTTCTGATAAGGTAGCCAGGGAGAGGGAGGAGGCGTTGTAGAACTGCTGCCCCGATTCTCGCAGCAGGAGCTTTTCTCGCACCAGGTCAGGTTTATTCTGGTGCTCTTGGTCGGCATCGGTCACCCTCCGTCGGGTTGGCTCCAGAACACACTCTAGCCGTCGCAACAGGGTAAAAGGCAGAATGATGCGGCCATACTGGGACTGCTTAAAGTCGCCCCGCAGCAGGTCGGCAATGGACCAGAGAAAGGCGGCGGTGGGGGAGTGGTGGGTGGTTTTCATGGCAATGCCCTGGGATGGGGCGGAGGAATCGGCAGTGGTGACCATTTTACCCATCTCCCCTCTCCAGGACCTCAGGCACGTAGACCCGCTTGAGGGGAAGCAGCCCCTTATAGCGGGAATCAAACTGTTCGTAGTGTTGTAGGACTAACTCCACCAGCTGATTCCCATCGATCAGGCGGAGGTTGCTTTTGCCCAGGGCAAACCCCAGGGCCTGCTTGGTAAAGGAGCCCAGGGTGACGATCAGGCCAAATTCGCCAGGGCCAACATTGCCGTAGAGGGCGGCGACCACTGGGTTGCCGATACTGCCCTGATCGCTTTTCACCTGGACCTTGATGATGGGGGGTTCAAAGCCCAGCTCATCTCTGTGGGCAATGATGTCAATGCCCCCATCCGGGCCTGGCGGGCTGACCCGAGTGCGATAGCCCATAGTGCTGAGAAGATGGGCAACAAACTCGGCGAAGGGGTGGCCTTTAAGCTCTCGGGCTAGTTGCTTCAGCAGGAAGTCGCGGGTGGTCTGCTCGATTTCATCGGCCACCAGGGAAACAGTCTCGTCCTCGGTGCCTGCCTGGGGGGTGACCTGGCCTTGCAGGGCGGCCAGGAATTCGTCTGCATAGGACTTGACTTGAAATAGGCTCATGGCCGAGCCGATTTCGTAGAGGGCTCCCTGGGTGAAGGCGGTGCGGGGGAGGGACTTGAGCCACTTGACCCGATGGAGATGGGGATAGCCAGCCTCAATGGTTGGATCGTAGAGGTAGGGGCCAGTCACTTCGCCGATGTGGATTTCGCGATCGCGCTTGGAAGGATAGATGACCAGGTCGTCGGCCTTAACCTCATGGACAAAGCGGAAGAGTTGGCCAGCGTTATTGGGAATCGCCCCTGGTTTGAGGTCAGGGTAGGTGGAGGCAACACTGGCTTTGAAGGCTTCACGGTCAGGGGGAAGAGGGGTCAGGTCGCCCATCTTAGCCCAGCCAACGGCGATGAAGTGCTTCTTCAGGAATAGGGTATCAGCATCGCCGGTTTTGCCAGCGTGGATACCCCAGAGGGTGCGATCGTTCATTGAGTTAACCTGGTACCCTCCTTGGGAGAATACCTTCTCTTATTTTTGCTTGCTGAAAAAAAACTAATCGATGGAGTATAGGCTAGATTGATCTAGCCTATACCCTTAAACTATGGAGGTTACCGGTCACAGACCTGCCGTTCAGTAATCTTTATGCAGGGGCAGAACTATCTTGCTTGGCATCTAATTCCTGTATGGCCCTAGCAATTTTGCCCCCGAGTTCCTTGGCTAAGGTCTTCAATTCAGCCCTTTGAGCTTCATCGAGCCCTTGCCAATATACAGAGAATAAGGTCACCGGGGCTTTAATACCGTAGTAGGCAGCAAAGGGCATAAGAGGGATTAAAATCCATGAGCCAAAAAGCAGGGTTAGGATGCCAAGAATCAAACTGGCTGCCATAGCGACCGGCAATACCCTTGAGACTTCCTTGACAGTCTTTTCTGCCACATCCATCCATCCGACTTCTCCACGGCGACGAGCTCCTTCCATGGACAAAATTGTCTTGAGAGCAACGTAGAAGGCTACAGAAAAAGCCCCGGTGACGCCAGCAGCGGCAGAGCCTTCTGCTAGCTCACCTAGAAGCTCTTCATTTTCAGCTATTACTTGACCAAGGTCGGCTTCGGACAAGCTAACTGCTGCGGCGTCTTCGATGACGGGCTCTAAAATAGTTCCATTTTGGGAGTTGATCGGGAAATCGACTTGCTGAGGTATTTCAGCTTGGCTGTGCTGATGGGTAAGAAGAGCTTGATGGTCGGGGGTAAAATCCATAACCCCATCCTCATCGATGTCTCCATCGTAAGCATCTCTCAGGTTATCTTGCCTTGCTTCCAGTTCCTCGCCAAGGGTAGTGTCTCTGTCACCTCTTGCCCTGTTTACAGAAAAGTCTTCCAGGAAGGTATTCTGAACGTCATTATCTCCCCCATTAGATTGAGCTACTTTGTGGGAAATATCTTTTTTTTCAAAGAAAGCCCTGATAGCGTCAGAGCCTTGTACCTTGAACTCGTCTGGAACGTGTGAGTCATAGCCTTCCTCAGGGTTGATACCATATTCTTGATACCGCTGAGAAATATATGACTTTAGATCGGATGGAAGAACATCAAAGTCTAAATAAGCTAATGATGAAGTATCACCTGCGAGTTGATTGGTTGACTTGTCCATTAGTAAATCCTCATTTATGAAGGGTTAATCTCGCTTGCTATTGAAGTCTCTACAATTATTCTTTCGGTCCTAGATTAGCTATAGTCTAAAACAGGCTTTAGTCTCAGGGTAATCGCATCTAATTTGGTATAGACAAAAACAGACATATCCAAATCCATATGGGTCAAGAGCTTGAAAATGCCCAAATTCAGAAAAAATTAGACTTAGATCCACAGGAGGCTACAAAAGACAGTATTCTGTGCTT
>JBEIGU010000143.1:0-9727 GCA_040381765.1 Leptolyngbya sp. | reverse complement strand
CCTTGGCTTTGTTTCTAGATTATCGATTTGTCAAGGTGCTCACCTGATTCGAAACCTCGTTTCCCTCAGGCGCTTTACTAATCTATCCCCTACTACACCTATCTGTCAATAGGCCCCTCACCCCTTTCTAAAAAAAAGATCTTTGGCTAATTTGTTTGCCTACTGATCGCCTTCACGTCCTCTTGTAGACAAGCCGATAGCACCTTGGCCGTTTCCTACAAGCAAAAGGTCAACATGCTGAGTCTTGGCTTCCCCCGACGCTTGGCCGTCTAGGCTTCACACCGTACTCGCCTTGATAAGGGAACCACTGAAGACTACAGCTATAGCTGTCTACTTAATTTCAGTGAAACCCACTGCGGCACCTTACTTCTCAAGCCCCAGGTTGCAAGCGCCCTAGCCCAACGATTTCTACTTCCTGGATCTGGACAGCTCTACAAAAAAGATCTCGCGACCCCAGAGAGTTTGCAGGGCAGACATCTACCAAAACTTCAGTTTTTGGCCGGCGTAGAGGGCCATCCTCAACAGCACCAGCCCTTCCCTGACGTGGGCAATGTTGGACTGGCCGTAGCTACGGGGCTGGTAACGGATCGGTACCTCGACGATCTGCAGGTTGAGCTTGGCGGCGCCAAACAGCAGGTCAAAGTCACCAAAGGGGTCAAACTCGCCAAAGTAGGCCCGCCCCTGGGCAATGCGTTGGTAGTCCTGCCGCCACAGCACCTTGGTACCACAGAGGGTATCCTTGAGGGGCTGCTCTAGCAGGAAGGAAAACAGCAGGGCGAAGATCTTATTGGCCAGGGTATTGAGCCAGGGCATGGCGGTTTTACTACGGGGATAGACCAACCGGGATCCATTGATAAATTCCCCCCGTCCTGAGGCCAGTACCTCGACAAAATGGGGCAGGTCCTCCGGGGGTACCGTCAGGTCCGCATCCAGAATGATCAGGATATCCCCTTCCGCCTGGTCAAAGCCCAGGCGCACCGCATCAGCTTTGCCCTTGCCGGTTTGTTGCAGCACCTTCAGGTGGAGGGGGCCGTTGTAGTGGGTCGCCAGGGCTTGCAGGGTGGGCCAGGTATCATCCTGGGAATGGCCCTCCACGAAGATCACCTCTGTAGAGGGCCCCAGGGGGGGGAGGCGGGCGATCGCCGCCGCCAGATTACCGGCCTCATTGCGGGCCGGAATAATCACCGAACAACGGGGGGGCTGGGGGGATAGGCCGGGGCTGGGTTGGGGCCGGGCCACCACAAAGTTAGTCAGGCAGAGGTGTTTGAGCCCCGGCAGGGGAGCCAGGTAGCGGTTGACCCAGCCCGCCAGCCCCAGCAGGGACTTGGGCAGCAACAGGCGCCGCCCCCGCTTTAGGGGAATGTAGCCGGTGATGGTGAGTAGATTGACCACATCATCCATCCCCAACCAGTTTTGGGGGGGCTGGGGGCAGCGCTGCCCCAGGGCCTCCGCCAGCTGTAAAACCGGCTCCCACAGGTAGTTGTGAAAGGTGAGGATGAGACGAGTGCGGGGATGGCAGAGGGGTTGGAGGCGCCCCAGCACCGCCTGAATATCCCCCAGGTAGCCCAGCACCCCCGCCAGCACAATGTAGTCAAACTGGCGGTGCTGGGGGTCCAGATCCTGGGGGGTGAGGGTTTCCGCCTCCAGGGGGTAGAAAGCCAGGTCCGGGTGGCGTTGGCGGGCCAGGGCGATGGCGGCCGGGGCAAAGTCGATCCCCACCCCCAGCCCGGGGGCCAGGGCCGCCAGCAGGTCCCCCGTCCCCGAGCCTACCTCCAGCACCCGCGCCCCGGGGGGAATCAGAAACCGGTGCAGGCGCTGTAGGTCACTGTAGTAATAGGCGTTGCGGCGCTGCCAGCGGGGCAGGTCGGGGGCCAGGCGATCGCAGTCGGGCCTCAGGTCGGGCTGGGGGCCAGGGCGAGGGGAAACCGGGGAGGGGGCTGGGGGCACGGAGACTAGATCCCTACAGGGGAGGATATGGGGGATCAGTGTACCCTAAGCCAGTTACAGGTAGTCCCGCACGTCCACCACCCGACCGGAGATCGCCGCCGCCGCCACCATGGCCGGACTCATCAACAGGGTGCGTCCGGAGGCCGACCCCTGCCGGCCCTTAAAGTTGCGGTTGGAGGAGGAGGCACTGATCTGCCGACCCTCCAGCTTATCCGGGTTCATGGCTAAACACATGGAACAGCCGGCGGCCCGCCACTCTAGCCCGGCAGCGATGAAAACTTGATCCAGCCCCTCCGCCTCCGCCTGCTGTTTCACCTGCTCTGAGCCGGGTACCACGAAGGCCTTGATGCCGGGGGCGACCTTCTGGCCCTGCACCACCCGGGCCGCCTCCCGCAGGTCGCTGAGGCGACCATTGGTGCAACTGCCAATGAAACACACATCCACCGCCGTACCCTTGAGGGGCTGGCCCGGCACCAGGTCCATATAGGCAAAGGCCTCCGCCGCCAGGGCCTGGTCGCCCTCGGCAAAGCTCTCCACCTGGGGGAGGGGGTCATCGATGCCGATCGCCTGCCCCGGAGTAATCCCCCAGGTGACGGTGGGGCTAATGTCGGCGGCCTCAAACACCACCCGATCGTCATAGCTGGCGTCGGGATCGCTGCGCAGGGTATCCCACCAGGTCACCGCCGTCTCCCAGGTGGCCACCCCAGGGGCAAACTCTCGCCCCTGCAGGTAGGTGTAGGTGGTCTGGTCGGGGTTGACATAGCCACAGCGGGCCCCCCCCTCAATGGCCATATTACAGAGGGTCATGCGCTCCTCCATGGACATGGCCTCAATGGTGGTGCCGGCGTATTCGTAGGCGTAGCCCACTCCCCCCTTCACCCCCAACTGGCGAATCACATGGAGAATTACATCCTTGGCGTAGACCCCCGCGCCCAGGCAGCCATTCACCTCAATGCGGCGCACCTTGAGCTTATCCAGGGCCAGGGTTTGGGAGGCCAGCACATCCCGCACCTGGCTGGTGCCAATGCCAAAGGCGATCGCCCCAAAGGCACCGTGGGTAGAGGTGTGGCTATCACCGCAGGCGATGGTCATGCCGGGCTGGGTGAGGCCCTGCTCCGGGGCAATCACATGGACAATGCCCTGGTGGCCAGAGCCAATGTTGTAAAAGCGCAGACCAAAGTCCCGACAATTTTTCTCCAGGGCCTGCATCATCGATTCTGCCAGGGAGTCTTGAAAGGGGCGAGCCTGGTTATCCGTAGGAACGATGTGATCCACCGTGGCCACGGTGCGCTCTGGGTAAAGCACCGGCAGGTGGCGCTCCCGCAGCATGGCAAAGGCCTGGGGGCTGGTGACCTCGTGGATCAGGTGGAGGCCAATCATCAGTTGGGTCTGGCCCGAGGGTAGGGTACCCACGGTGTGCAGATCCCAAACCTTGTCAAAGAGTGTGCCCTTGCTCATAGCCGATCTATTAAAACGAATATCAAACGAACCTCAACCGCAGGAGAAGTGTACCGGAGCAGAGGAAGATCCCCAGCCCTGAGGGCCAGACCAGCGCTTGGCGGCGTAAACTCGGCAGCTCTGCCAGGGGGGTAAGGAGCAACAGATTTATTGACGCCGGGGTCTACTGGTCTGGGCGGAACACCCTTAGCCCTTAAGATATTAGCCTAAACCCCTGGGGCTTCAACCAGGGGTCTGGCCCGTTTCCCGGGGGGGGGGCTGGCCCCGTTCAGGATTCGGAGTAGGATAGAGAGGGTTTTTAGCAGAGGTGAGTCGCGATGGGATTAGCTTTGGATCGGTTGCCCGGGGGCCGGTGGCTGGGAGGTACGATGGTGGCCGCCAGCCTCTGGCTAACCGGCCTACCCTTGATGGCCCAACCCGCTGCCTCCACCCCCCTGGTGGCCGCCAGCCTCCAGGCCTACGGCTATAACGATCTATTCACCATTGGTTTGCCCGCCGATTGGCGGGTTAGTCAGCAAAGCCAGGCGCCCCAGGTAACTGCCCTGGCTCCAGCGGGGGGGGCTATCCCCATGCGCACCGAAATCACCTGGCACGATCGCCCCCCGGCAGAGGTGGTGCCCCCCGCCCTGGAGCAGATCGAAACCCAGGGCTACGAGGTCGCCAGCTACGATGCCATCACCATCAATGACACCACGGCCCTGCAGATCTGGCTGACCAACCTGCCAGAGGACTTGCCCAATGCCCTGATCTCCTACATTGGCTACCCCAACCAGACTGCGGTGATCGTCACCTACTACAACGGCCAGTCCACCGGTGCGGAGGATCTGATCAGCAGCATTCACCAATCCTTTCAGCGATTGCCCTAATAGGTGGGCCAGGCGAGAGTGATCAGAGTTTTTCGTAGATTCCGGTTCTGGCTAGGTCGAACCAACGGTTTCCACCGAGTCTAGCCTAGCTTGCTGAGCACTCCCCTGCTTCCCCATCCTCCCCCTCCCCACTTGCCCTCTCCCCCATGGCTCCCCTCTGGCCCTATCAGACCCCTGGTATTCCCGATGCCCTGTTTGAGCAGTTGCCCGGCATCCCCCTCAGCAGCTGTGAGCTGCGCCTGCTGCTGCTGGGCTACCTGCGATTAAGGGCCACCGATGTGCTCTGGGATATCGGCGCTGGCACCGGCACCCTAGCCATTGAGGCGGCCCTGCTCTGTCCCCAGGGCCAGGTGGTAGCCCTGGAACGGGACGAAGATGTGGCGGAGTTAATTCGTCGGAATTGCGATCGCTTTAGCCTCACCAATGTGCAGGTGATCCAGGGCAGTGCACCGCAGTGTTTATCCACCCTGCCCGGCCAACCCCAGTGCATTGTGGTGGAGGGAGGCCGCTCGCTTCGGGAAATCCTGCTGGCCGCCTGGGATTACCTGCCCAGTGGCGGCCGCCTGGTGGTCACCGCCAACAACCTGGAAAACCTCTACAGCATCTCCGAAACCTTCGCCCAACTGCGGGTGCGGAACCTGGAGGCCAGCCAACCAGCGGTTAACCGACTGGAGGTGAAGGGCAACCAGCAGGTGTTTACCGCCATTGATCCCATGTTTATTTTAAGTGGCGAGAAACTCACCTAATGGTATGGGATCTCCATGGGGGTCAGTGGCCAGGAGAGTCTGATGGGCACGCTTCGCTTTGCCCATCCTACCGGCTCCTTTTCCGACACCCCATTCCCTACTCCCCACTTCAGTAGATACCATTGACAGAGGAGTCCCAGGCCCCATACTAGGGTTAGGGAATGGAGGCAACCCAGGAGAGGTGAAGGCTGATGACGACGGATACCCACGTTTATCCTGTCCAGTGGAATGGGGATCACCTGCTGCTGATCGATCAGCGTCAATTGCCAGAGCGTTATCAGGTGGTGACCATTCACCGCTGGGAGGATGTGGTGCAGGCCCTGCAGGTGGGCATTGTGCAGGGGGGCTCAGCCCTAGGCATTGCCACCGCCTATGGGCTTTACCTGGCGGCCCAGCAGATCAACACCCAGGATCCCCTGGTGCTGTGGCAGCGCCTGCAGGCGATCGCCGCTGACTTTCAGCAAACCCGGCCCCACAAGGCCAGCATTAGCTGGGCGATTCAGCAGATGCTGGGCAGTAGCTGCCACCCGGAGGCTCCCCTGCCGGAGTTGCGATCGCAGTTACTAGCCCAGGCCCAGGCCTTGCAACAACAAGACTTTGACCTTTGTCACCGGATCGGTGACCACGGCCTGACAGTGTTGCCAGAGCAGCCCCAGGAACTCACCCTTTTGACCCACTGTAACCATGGCGCCCTGGCCACCTCTGGCTATGGCACCTCCCTGGGGATTGTGCGATCGGCCTGGCGGGAAGGCCGCCTGGCCCGCATCTACGCTGGCGAAACCCGACCCACCCTGCAGGGTTCACGTTTAACCGCCTGGGAGTGTGTGCAGGAGGGCATACCGGTGACGGTAGTGACTGATAGTATGGCCGCCCACTGTATGCAGCGGGGGCTAATTCAGGCGGTGCTGGCGGGGGCCGACCGAATTGCCGCCAACGGCGATGTGATCAGTAAAATCGGCACCTATAGCCTCGCCCTGCTGGCCCGGGCCCATAACCTGCCCTTCCTGGTGGCGGCTCCCCTCTCCACCATTGATTTTGACCTGGCATCGGGGCAGGCCGCTCCCCTGGTGCAGCATGACCCGCAAGAAATTTATCGGCTGGGGTCAACGGTCACCTCCCCCCATGGAGCCGCCTTTTATAACCCGGCCTCCGATGTCACGCCAGCGGCGCTAGTTACGGCCATCGTCACGGAGGAGGGGGTGGTTAACCCCCATTGCCTTACTGACCTGGACCCTGACTAGGGCTGACGCCTAGGTCTCCAGTAGCTCCAATTCCTCCGTCTTCAGGTGGGCCCGGAAGGGTCGTTTAGCCCCCTCCACCACAAACTCCACCTGGATGGGAAAGTTAGGGCTGATGGGTCGGCCCTGGTAATCGTGCAGGATGGAGAGTACCACTCCCTCCAGCCCTTGGGCATTAAAGGCTTCATTGCGGTGCAGGGGATGGTGGTAGAAAATCACTGAGTCTTTAACTTTGACGCGATCGCCCAGGTTCATCACAACCTCACTGGTACTGACTAGTGTCTAGTATAGAAGGGGAACGGGCCCGATGATGCTGATCGGCCCGGTTCATCTTTTTGACCCCTAGGTCTTTAAGGGCAGAAACCCACCGCAGCCCCCAGTTAACCCCAGCTTCCCATGGATGAAAAAGCCTTTCTCCGCGCCCTCAACCCCGATGCCCTGGTAGCTACCCCAGGGCGCCCCATCAAGCTAAAGGATTTTGACCCGGGCTACACCGGTCAATTTACTAAGGATCAGGCCAGGGTCTATCTGGAATCTGGCATTGAGGAATTAGCCCGTCAGCAGGATAAACTCTACGCCCAAAATACCTACGCCCTGCTGCTGATTTTCCAGGCCATGGATGCCGCCGGTAAGGACAGTACCATCAAGCATGTGATGTCCGGCATCAACCCCCAAGGGTGCCAGGTCTATAGCTTTAAGCAGCCCTCCGCCGAAGAACTGGACCACGATTACCTGTGGCGGTGCTTTAAAGCCCTGCCGGAGCGGGGCCGGATTGGGATCTTTAACCGTTCCTACTACGAAGAGGTGTTGGTGGTGCGGGTCCACCCGGAAATCTTGGCCCAGCAGCAACTGCCAGGGGCGGCTAGGGGCAAGGGTATCTGGGCCCAACGGTTTCAGGAAATCAACCACTTTGAGCAGTACCTGGTGAATAACGGCATTCTGGTGATGAAGTTTTTCCTGCATGTCTCCAGGCAGGAGCAGAAAAAACGCTTCCTGGAACGCATTGAGTTGCCGGAAAAGAACTGGAAGTTTTCCCTGGGGGACGTGCAGGAGCGACGGTTTTGGCCCGATTACCAGACCGCCTACGAGGAGGTGTTTAGCCACACCAGCACGGCCTGGGCCCCCTGGCACATTATTCCTGCCGACCACAGGTGGTTCACCCGCCTGGCGGTGGCCAGCCTGATTATTCAACGACTCAAGTCCCTGCAGCTGACCTATCCCGTACCCCAGGCGAACCATCGCCAGGAACTGGAGGCCGCCCGCGCCCTGTTAGAGGCGGAGGATGGCTAGCTGAGAGGGAGCCATTGGCTAATTGAGTTAGGCCTAAAGTTAACAGATATTCCTTCGTGACAGGCTGTAACGCCAGCGTAAGGAATTATCCCTGCACCCTTACAATAGGAGCTGTAGCGTGATCCCTGCCTATGCCACCCCGCTGGCCCCGCCAACCCACCCGCCAGGACCCGGCCTACCGCCGCCTGGAGGATCGCATGAACTTCGCCGTCCATACCGCCCTCTGGGTTGCCCTGAACTCCGGTCTGTGGTTTTTCCATACCCTCAATCCCCTCTGGGGTAGCTGGGTGCCCTGGTTTACCCTGGCCTGGTTGGCGGGGTTGATTAGCCACGGTGTTTATATCTTTGCCCTGGCGGATTATGGCACCCCCAACCCTGACCCTAGCCCCCCTGGAGAGTCCTAGACCATGGCCGACCCTGCTACCACCCGGGCCATTGAAGCGTTAGCCGCCGCCATCGCCGACAAAGCCTACCTGGAGGTGGCCCGCTGGCACCTCTACCTGGGGGATGCTAAGCTGCACCTGCCCCTGGCGGAACAGCTCTATCCCCTGGTCAGCGCTGGCCGCTTTACCCCCTCCGCCCTGGGGGAATTACTGGCCCGCATCACCGTCCCTGTGGGCGGTGGCCAGATCACCATTCCCCTGGCCCAGTTGATCCCCACCGCCAGCCAGGCCAGTTTGGCCGAGGCGATCGCCGACTACCAGCGCGATCTCTAATTTTTCCCTTTCTCCTGGAGCCCCCGCTATGGCTAAAACCGTTGCTGATGTGATGACCCCCAACCCGGTGACGGTGAGCCCCACCACCCTCCTGAAGGAGGCGATTCAACTAATGGCAGATCGCCACATTGGCGGCTTGCCGGTGATCGACGAGGCCCAACAACTGGTGGGGATCTTGTCCGAGTCAGACCTGATGTGGCAGGCCACGGGGGTGGATATGCCGGCCTACATCATGCTGCTGGACAGCGTCATCTACCTGAAAAACCCCAATCAATACACCCAGGAAATCCACAAGGCCCTGGGCCAGCTAGTCAAGGACGTGATGACCGCCAGGGTGGTCACCATCAACCCTGGCAAATCCTTGCGGGAGGCGGCCCACCTGATGCACGAGAAACGCATTCGCCGCCTGCCCGTGGTGGATGATCAGGGCCAGGTGGTGGGCATGCTGACCCGCGGGGATATTGTTCGAGAAATGGCCCAGGCCTATGACTAGTCCTGCGGGGTATAGATTCACTTCCGCCCTTTACCCTTAACTATCTGCTAACTATCTGCCTATGACCATTACCCCTGATTCCGTCCGCACCCTGTTGCACTCCGAGGATTACGGCGATCGCATCAAGGCCGTTAACCAGCTACGTCAGCTGGACCCGGCGGCGGCCTTTGATCTAGTGCAATTGGCGGCCCATGATAGCAACGCCCGGGTGCGCTACGCCGCCATTAGCCAGCTGGCCACCCTGGGTCGGCAGGACCTGGCCACGGTGGAGCCCCTACTACGGCGGGCCCTGACCAACGATCCGGAGGCCGATGTGCAGGCGGCGGCGGCGGATGCGATCGCTGGGCTGGGGCTCCGCCAGGCCTACGCTGACCTGGCGGCGGTGTACCACAGTTCTACGGAATGGCTGGTGCAGTTTAGCATTGTGGCCGCCCTGGGGGATCTGGGTGCCCCCGAGGCCTTTCCCCTGCTGGAAAGTGCCCTACAGTCTGACAACGAGTTGGTGGTGACGGCGGCGATCGGGGCCCTGGGGGAACTGGGGGATGACCGGGCCGTACCGATCCTGGTTACCTACACCAGCCACCCCGACTGGCAGCTCCGCCATCGCCTGGTGCAGGCCCTGGCGGCCTTTAACCAGCCTGAGGCGAAGGCCGCCCTCCAGGCCCTGAGGCAGGATGCCTCAGCGATCGTGGCCACCGCCGCCAGTCAACATCTGGTGGTGGAAGGGGGCTAGCCATTGCGGGTGTCCTAATATAACAAGCAGGGCATGGGGCCATGGAAAGTTTGGTATAATAGGTAAGGCATTGGTCGTTATAGTTGGTTGTTAACCAGGGCTGGACAGTGGGAAGTTCTCCGAGAAAGTGAGATTTCATCAGGGTTTCAGGCTTCGGACTGCCAACAAAGACGGAAACTACTCAAGTGCCTATGGTAGAAGGGTTTCAGGCTTCTTCAAGCCCCGGATTTTGGGAGAACT
>JBEIGU010000142.1:0-9755 GCA_040381765.1 Leptolyngbya sp. | reverse complement strand
GGGAAAATCAAACGGCAGATCCGTTTTACACACTGTCATGGCAAAATAGAAGCACTTAATTTCTTGAAGAGTCTGATTCTAAAGCGTTTCAGGCTCTTTTTTCTGTGATCTATTTATCCTTCGTGAATTATCCAGGTTAGGGTGGGGAAAATTCCAGGTTTCAAATTAGACGAGGTTTATGATCACTGCTGCCGCTAGGGAGAGATTGGCAGCCAGCTCAAAGACAGGCCCTGTTAAAAGCCCTAGGGAACACCCCGGGTTTAAGGATTGTGGCCCAGCTACAGCCCTACCCCCCAAGGTGATGGCATTGTCGTTTTGTCCTAACCCAACTAGGGACTGTTATACAATACATAGCGATCTGATCACTCTCTATATTTTTAAATTCAGTTAGGTACCGTGAACTATCCAACGGCTTTATCGCTCTCTAGGTGGCCCTGGCCTGGCGCCGGGGTCGCCACCCTGGGCCGGTCCCTCCTGATCAGCCTGACCCTATCCCTACTCTCCACCGCTGCCTGGGCTCAAGGGAGTAACGTCTCTAGCGAGGAAATCATGGGCTATGCCCGCTCCGTACTGGAAATGGATGGTCCCCGCAATACCGCCTACAATGAAATTAAGGCCCTGCTCACCGGCACCAACTACGATGTCACCGCCTTCCAGATGCGCTGTAATGAAACGCCCAACCTGAACCCCCTGCCCCGTCGACTACGGCGACAGGTGCGTAGTATTTTAGTCAACTACTGCAATCAAGCCAGTGACATCGTGCGAGCCAATGGTCTGCGGGTCGATCAATTTAATGCCATCACCGCCGCCTACCCCGAAGACCCCACCCTGGCGGAACAGATCCGAACGGTGCTGGTTCAGCTACAACAGCAAACTCCCACCCCGTCCTCCCAGGTGACCCCCTAGCCCCCATGCCATTTATTGATCAAGCCGAGGTTCAGGTGATAGCCGGCACCGGAGGCGATGGCATCGTTGCCTTTCGCCGGGAAAAGTACGTGCCTGCTGGCGGCCCCGCCGGGGGCAATGGGGGGCCGGGGGGGTCGGTCTACTTGAAGGCGGTGGAACGCCTGCAAACCCTTTTAGATTTTCGCTACGCCCATCGCTTTAAAGCCAGGGATGGGGAACGGGGGGGGCCGAAGAATCAGACGGGGGGAGCGGGCTCCGATCTGATTCTGGAGGTGCCCTGCGGCACCATGGTCTACGAGGCGGGCAGAGATCGCCTGCTGGGGGACCTGGTCACCCCGGGCCAACTGCTGTGTGTGGCTCAGGGGGGCAAGGGCGGCCTCGGTAATCGCCACTTCCTGAGCAATCGCAACCGCGCCCCCGAACACGCCCTGCCGGGGCTACCGGGGGAGGAACGTCAGCTCCGTCTGGAACTGAAGCTACTAGCGGAGGTGGGGATTATCGGCCTACCCAATGCCGGCAAGTCTACGTTGATTAGCGCCCTCTCCGCCGCCCGGCCTAAAATTGCCGATTACCCCTTTACCACCCTGGTCCCTAACCTGGGGGTGGTGCGGCGCCCCAGTGGCGACGGTACGGTCTTTGCCGATATCCCTGGATTGATTGCCGGGGCCCACACCGGCCTGGGGTTGGGCCATGATTTCCTCCGCCATATTGAGCGGACCCGCTTGCTCCTCCACCTGGTGGACGCCACCGCTGACCACCCCCTGGAAAACTACCAGATTATTCAGCAAGAACTGGCGGCCTACGGCCATCACCTCAGCCAGCGTCCCCAAATCCTGGCCCTAAACAAGATCGATAGTCTCTCCCTAGAGCAGTTGCTTGACCTGGGTAACCAGTTTGAAGCCCTCAACCCTGGCCCCGTCCACCGTATTTCCGCGGTTACCGGTAGCGGTCTGGCGGACTTGTTACAACAGGTTTGGCAGCAGTTAGAGGGGATGGACGCCGACAGGCCCCTGGTGGAGGAGTGGGCTGCACCGGTGACTAAACTTTTGTAATCCCACCCGGCTTACTAATCAGGGGGTACAACATTCCCAGGGATTATCTATAATCTTGATTGATAATCGCCACGATTGATCACGGAGCGTTCCCACAGGATCTTTCCCTCCCCCCAACCCGTCAGCTGACCTGATCCACTCCATATCCTGGCGGTGTTCCGGGGCTTGAGGTTGGGTACCCTAACTATGTTGCTTCCCATGCGTTTCCTGTCCCTATGATAGGTTCCCTATTTTCAGAAGTGTTTTACCCGGCCGATGGTGAGGTGACGGGGGGGTGGCCCTGCTGTCGGTGCCGTCAGTCTGATCAGGCTAATGCCCAGGCCGCCAGGATAGCGGCGATCGCCCGTCTAGACCTGGGGGCTAATCGCCATGTCCCAGCCTTTGAGGAGGCCGCCCAGATGGTGGCCCGCTTTCTCACCGCCCCGGTTAGTTGGGTGAGTGTGGCCACCGCCGATCGGGAATGGCTGCAGGGTGCCTACGGTCTCTACTCCCTGGGTCTGGCTAATCGTTTGGCCAGCCAGCGCCAGTTACCCCTGGAGGCTGGCCTGAGTAGCTATGTGATTACCAGTGAGCAGCCACTGGTACTCCCCGACCTGGGCCAATTCCCCAGTCTGGCTCAGCTGCCCCTGGTGGCAGACTATGGGTTGGCCGCCTATTGCGGAGTCCCCCTGGTGACCTCCGAATACGAGTGTATCGGGGTGTTAGCGGTGCTGGATCGCCATCCCCGCCAGTTTAGCCAACGGGATATCGCCTTCCTGGCCATGGCGGCTCGCTGGGGCATGGCGGAGTACGAGCGGTCGCGATCGCCCCTGGCATCGACGGCCCTGACCCCCACCCCAGCGGGTCAGTTCCCCGATCCCATGACCAGTCCTGGCATCCCCACCGCCATGGCAGACGTCCGGTTAAATCTCCTGGCCCAGTTAGTAGAGGACCTGCGCAGCCCCCTCACCGCCGTGCTGGGCATGACCAGCGTACTCAGCCAGGAGGTCTATGGACCCTTGACGGTAAAACAGCGGGAATATACCGAAATCGCCTGGCGCAGTAGCCAGGCCATGATGGCCCAGGTCGATGAAATCCTTGATCTGGGGCTGGTTAACGCTGACGTTGGCGCCCTGGTACCGGCCCTGGTGGATATTGAGCGACTGGTCCAGCAGGTGGTCACCATGCTCAGCCCCCTGGCGGAAAAACTCTGCCTCAGTGTCAAGCTCAGCATTGAACCGGAGCAGAATCTCTGGATTTTAGATCAACAACTGGTGAAGCAGGTGCTGTATTACACCCTGTTTAGCCTGATGCACCTGGCCGGGGAAAATAGCACCCTCCGCATTCACACCTCCCGGAAGCAGGACAGCCTGGCAATGGCCCTCTGGCTAGCTAACCCCTGGACAGGGGATGGCCTACCCCCTGGTCTGGTCAGTTTCTGCCATAGCCTGGAGACCGCCGGCCCAGGGGATGGCTCCCCAGGGTTAGCCCTTGATAGGGAACAGGCGGGCGATCGAAAGAATTGGTTGGGACTCCATCTGGGGGTTTACCTGGTGCGCCACCACGGCGGGCAGATCCGAATTTATGGCAATGATGACTCCGGGCAACGGCTGGGCATCCAGTTGCCCTGCCTGAAACCGAACCTGGTCGCCTCAACCCTGGGGGATCAGGTGTCTGCCCACCCTGCCCAGCTACCCTAATTCCCCCTCTCTGATGCTGCCCTTAAGCTGGGGAATTCCGAAAAAAATCCTAAGTCTAGGCCGATCTACCCATTATTCTCTCTAAAGTGGAAAGGAATTTAGGTTTCTCCTATTTTCCCTGAACCCCTGTAGTAGAGTATGGCCGCCAACTTCCCCTCCCCCTCCTTCTTTCCTCGTCCTTGGAGTATACACGCGGCTTTTAGGGCGCCAGGGCTGGCGCCGGTTGATCGTCTCCGGCGATTGATCTGGAAAATTGCCCTGGCCGCCCTCGCCCTGATGGCGGTGGGTAGCGCTACGCGGGTGATGAATGCCGGTCTAGCCTGTCCTGACTGGCCCCTCTGCTATGGTCAACTGATTCCCCAGCAGCAGATGAACCTGCAGGTGTTTTTAGAGTGGTTCCATCGCTTGGATGCCGGCCTGATTGGCTTGAGCACCCTGTGGTTGGTGGGGTTGAGTTGGTGGTATCGTCGCCAATTGCCCGCCTGGCTACCCTGGGCTACCACCGCTACGTTCCTATTGATTGGGGTGCAGGCCGGTTTGGGGGGGTTAACGGTCACCCAGTTGCTACGCTTTGATATCGTCACCGCCCATCTGGGGGTAGCCCTGCTATTTTTCAGTGCCCTCCTGATCATGGGTACCCTGCTACTCCCCTACCAATCCACCGGTACCGTGGGCCGTCTACCCTGGTTTGGGCTAGTGGCCTTGCTGCTGGTCTATGGTCAGTGTCTGTTGGGGGGGTTAGTCGGGTCTCGCTGGGCAGCCCATCAATGTTTTGGCGTTAGGGAGCTCTGCCAGGTGATGCATAGTCACCTGGGTGGGGTTTTACCGGTTTGTTTGGCGGTCCTGGGGCTGACCCTGACGGTCTGGCGCACCCCTGCCCTCACCTATCCCCTACGACGGCTTGGCAACCTGGCCAGTACCATTCTGGTTCTACAAATTGTCATGGGTATCGCCACCCTGCAGCTGCGGTTGCAGGTTGAGCCCTTGACAGTGATCCATCACAGCTTGGGGGCTGCCCTTTTGGGTACCCTGGTGTGTTTTACGGTACTGGCCTGCCGCGATGCCCTGGATTCCTCCTCGGCGCTAGGAGCCCCATCCCCCTCGGCAGCCTAGTTCCTAACCCTTTTCCCAGCGGTTCGCCCTGATCTCCGTTTAACCTGCCATTGAACTCTCTAGGTTAAACGGCAAGCCCCAGTTCTATGTTGTACCTGAGGACACCTTCGGCATGGACCATCTGACCACCTGGAATGACGCCCCCCGGCACCATAATTCCCTACCCGCTGTGGTGCACAGCTATCTCCAACTGACCAAACCCCGAATTATTCCCCTGCTATTAATTGAAACGGCGGCAGCCATGTGGGTGGCGGGGCAGGGGCAGGTTGATCCGGTGTTGCTGTTAGTGACCCTGCTGACGGGTACCCTGGCGGCGGCGGCGGCCCAGACCATCAACTGTGTCTACGATCGCGACATTGACTTTGACATGGAGCGCACCCGCCACCGCCCCATTCCCTCGGGTCGGGTCCAGGTGCGGGATGCCCTGGTGTTTGCGGGTATTCTGGCCGCCCTGGCCTTTATCCTGCAGGTCTGGGTAGCCAACTGGCTGAGCGCCGTCCTGGCCATGGTGGGTATTGCCATCTACGTGGTGGTCTACACCTACTGGCTAAAGCGGTCATCCCCCCAGAATATCGTGATTGGGGGGGCGGCTGGCGCCATTCCCCCCCTGGTGGGCTGGGCAGCGGTGACTGGGGATGTGCCCCTGGCGGCCTGGTTGTTTTTTGCCATTGTGTTTATCTGGACTCCGCCCCACTTCTGGGGGTTGGCGATGTTGATCCAGGAGGACTACGCCAAGGTCAATGTCCCCATGATGCCGGTGGTGGTGGGGGACGAATCCACCGCTCGGCAAATTTGGTACTATACCCTGGTGCTCATTCCCCTCACCCTGATGATGACCTACCCCCTGGGGGCTACCGGTGCGGTCTATGCCCTGGTTGCCCTGCTGCTGGGGGGTCTGTTTATCAAAAAGGCCTGGGCCTTACTGCAGCATCCCGAGGATCGGGACCTGGCCCGCTCCCTGTTTAAGTTCTCCATTCTTTATATGATGTTGTTGTCCGCTGGCATGGTGGTGGATAGCTGGCCCATCACCCGTACCCTGGTGGCCAGCCTGACCACCAGCCTGGCTAGCTAATCTGAGCTAATTCTGGCAACCCTACCTGGCCCAAACAGCATGGCCTGGCCCCTTAGCCCAGGTCATAGCCAAACAGGTTGGCATCAACCTCCGCCAGGTTGAGGTCCGCCAGGCCGTACTCGGCCCAGCGTCGATCCACCAGGGCTGCCGTTGGTGGGTCAGGGCTGAGTTCTTCGCTCCAGGGGCGATCAGTCTCTGGGGCGATTTTAGTGGTGGCATCCACCCCGAGGCGGCTGCCCAGGCCGGGCTGCTCCGTGGCAAAGTCCAGGCGATCGAAGGGGGTATGGGGCAAAATAAACACATCCCGCGCCGGGTCTACCTTGGAGGTGACGGCCCACATCACCTGGCGGGGGTCGCGGATATTAATGGCCCGGTCGACGACGATGACAAACTTGGTGTAATTAAACTGGGGCAGGGCTGACCAAAAGGCCAGGGCGGCTCGACGGGCCTGGCCCGGGTAGGCTTTGTCGATGGATAGGATGGCGGCCTTATAGCTCAGCCCCTCCATCGGCAGGAAAAAGTCCTGAATTTCCGGCACCTGTTGCCGCAAGATCGGGGTATAAATCCGGTTGAGGGCGATCGCCATCATGGCGTCTTCCTTGGGGGGACGGCCACTAAAGGTGGTCATGTAGATGGGGTTCTTGCGGTGGGTGATGCAGTGGAAGCGGATCAGGGGCGCCTGTTCATTCACCCCCCCGTAGTAGCCAATGTGATCGCCAGCTGGCCCATCCACCGCGGTTTCCCCCGGGGTAATGGTGCCCTCCAGCACGATCTCCGCCTGGGCCGGTACCTGGAGATCGACGGTTTTGCAACGGGCCAGGTGAATCCCCTGGCCCCCATAAATGCCGGCAAACAGCCATTCCGAAAGGTCGATGGGCAGGGGGGTGGCGGCGGCCAGAATCACCAGGGGGTCGACGCCGATGGCGATCGCCACCTCCAGCTTTTGCCCCCGCTCGGCGGCTTTGCGGAGATGGCGACTACAGCCCCGCACCGAGAGCCACTGCACGGTCATGGTCTGGGGTGATTGGAGCTGCAAGCGATAAACCCCAACGTTAGGGATGCCATTTTCCGGATCCTTAGTAATCATCAGCCCCAGGGTCAACACCCGGCCGGCATCCCCTGGGTAAACCTGTAACAGGGGCAGTTGGGTGAGGTCCACCTGCTCCCCCTTCAGCACCACCTGGTGGCAAGGGGGTAGCAAATCGGTCATGGGTTTGGCCTTGATCACGTCAAACAGGGCTCTGCCCAGATCCATGGCCTGGGAGAATTGCTTAGGCGGGCGGGGCTGGTAGAGCAGGGCCAGTTTTTCCCCCAGTTGCTCAAGATCCGCTGGGTGGTCCCGCTGTAGGGCCCAACACACCCGCTCCACCGTACCCAGCACGTTGATGGCCAGGGGCATGGAGGCCCCCTTAATATTTTCAAATAGCAGGGCCGGGCCACCCCCCAATAACAATCGGTTGGCAATTTCCGCCACCTCCAGGTGCGGATCGACGGGGGCGGTAATGCGGCGCAACTGCCCCCGTTCTTCCAGCAGGGTGAGAAATTGACGCAGGTCTCTTGCCATGGACGACAACGGTAAAGGACTGTTTTTCATTATGGCGGATGGGGGCAACCCCTGTCAGAGTTGGTAGCCCTGGGTCTACACTAGGGGAACTATGCTCGCCGGTCTCTCCCTATCTCTTCGTTAATTTCTGCCATGAGTCCTAACCTTGCCCTGGGGTTGGCGTTGCTTACCAGCCTTCCCCTCACCGCCTGCGGATCTGGCCTCAATGCCCGCCAGGTTGAACGCTTAATTCAGACTGACATTGAACGCCAGGGTCGCCGTCTTTCCCTAAAGGAGGTGCAGTGCCCCGCTGACCTCCCCCACCAGGCCGGGGCGACCTTCCGCTGTGTCGGGGAGCTGGATCCGGAGGGCAGTTTTACCATCAATGTCACCCAGGGGGATGAACCGGGGCAGATTAGCTGGGATGTGCCCAACTCCAGCACCCTGATTAACCTGGCTAAGGTGGAAACCAGCATTCAACAGGGTCTAGGAAAGGCCCTGGGAAAGGCAGCGGTGATCGACTGTGGTTCCGCCACCTATCGGGTTAACCAGCCCGGTGATCGCTTTCAATGCCAGATCGTCGGGGGCCTCACCGATGGCCCCGATCAGCTAGAGGCGGTGCTGGTTACCATTGACCCCAAGGGCAACCTGGACTGGCGAGAAATCCGCCCCGATCGCCCAGCCACCCTGGCGGCTACCCCCACCGGCCAGCCGGCTGCCGCTGCCCCTAAGTCAGCCCCCACCGCTGCCCCTGCTCCGGTCGCCAGCCCCCAGGCTACTAAGGTCACCGGCCCCACGGGGCGTTCCGTTACCCGACCCTACGTTCCTGGCGATAATAACTAAGGCTACTGATAATGGGGTGGGTTTCGACCTTACCTCACCTGAGCCGTCAGCGTGCGATGGCGGACACTGTTCAGGGCTATGTTCAGTTTCCTAAACCCTGCGTCTAGTAGTACGGCCTCCAGGTTCAGGCTGAAGTACTCATCCAGGTAGGGTTCGGTGCTCTTCAGCAGGGTCTTGATCAGGGGCGGCATGGTTTTATAGACCTCCGATGCGGGGTTCATATCCATGATCGCCAGGTGCCCCCCGGGCCGCAGCAAACGACGGGCTTCCTGGACAAGAGCCCGGGCAGCGAATTGGGGCAGTTCGTGAAAGATTAAACAGGCGGATACCAGATCGTAGCTGGCGCTGGCCAGGCCAGTGTGCTCAGCGGCGCCATGGTGCCAGGTAATGGCGCGATCGAGTCCCTTGCAGTGCTGGCGATACTGGGCCACCGCCAAAAAGTAAGGGGACAAATCCACCCCGGTGACCTGAGCCTCAGGGTAGGTGGCCTGTAGGGTTTCGGTGCTCAGGCCGACGCCGCAGCCCAGGTCGAGAATTGCCCTGGGAGGTTGGGGAAGCTGGCGGGTGAGCACATCATGGTAGCTCTGGCGCAGGCGGGCGTCCCCCTGGGGGCCAGCGTCGGGCCAGAGTCTAGCATGGACTGTGATGGCGGCCACCTCCACCTCCATGGCCGGTTGCCAGCCCAGGTTACCCTCGTCGTAGGCGTGGAAGCTGGTGGTGTAGTAGGCGGGGTAGGTGAGGTCGGGGCTTTCCAGAGCCTCCAGGTCAGTTTGCCAGAGGGGGCAGAAGTCGTCGTCGGTGTGGCGCGATCGCAACTCCCGTACCCGCCCCTGCCAGTCTACCCCGATGCTCTCCGCCCGTTTGATCATCATGGTGCGAGCCTGGCCCTTGGCCCAGTTCCACAGGGGCTTGATGGCCAGCACCTGGTTAACCACACGACTGATGAGGGAGGGGGCGGCGGCTATGGTCATGATCGGGGCCTAGCGTAATCCTATGGGACTCTACTTATCCTATTCATACATTGCGATCGTACCCTTAAAATGATTATGGCTCAATTCTGGAGTTTGCCTAGCCTCATACCAGGCTACTTAAACCGCCGCCCTGAGGGGTTGGGGTTGATTGCCCGTCAAGATCGGGCTGCTGGTTAGGGCCTGCGGGCTCACCGCCGCCGGGCTAGGGCTATAGCCAGTCGTCACCTTACTTTGGATAGTCTCCCTATGGCCCCATCGCCCTCCCTCCACTTCGCCGGTTGCCCCTGCTGCAACCCCACCCTCCACACCACGGCCCAGTACCTATTGCAGCCCCTCCTTTCCCGGCGGCTGTTTCTCCTGGGTACCGGGTCCTTTGCCGCCACCCTGGCCCTTTCCACCGGGCCAACAACCCCGCCGGCCCAATCGCAGGTCACCCCTAGCCTGGATAATTCACGAAGGATAAATAGATCACAGAAAAAAGAGCCTGAAACGCTTTAGAATCAGACTCTTCAAGAAATTAAGTGCTTTTATTTTGCCATGACAGTGTGTAAAACGGATCTGCCGTTTGATTTTCCC
>JBEIGU010000141.1:0-9780 GCA_040381765.1 Leptolyngbya sp. | reverse complement strand
GCACAGAATACTGTCTTTTGTAGCCTCCTGTGGATCTAAGTCTAATTTTTTCTGAATTTGGGCATTTTCAAGCTCTTGATCCATATGGATTTGGATATGTCTGTTTTTGTCTATACCAAATTAGATGCGATTACCCTGGGGGACTGGGGAGGATGATCGCAAACGCACTGCATCTGAGTGGAATCCGTTATAAAATCTTTATGATATATTTCATCGGTGCAACCAGGGTCTGGTTAAATGATTTCGTTCAACCCAGGGTCTATGCCAAGTTCGACCAGACTATACATCTCGACTTATTGATTGAAATACTGGTGATCCTTAAGTTAAGTCGTTATCATGGTATTAAACTTTCTAGTTAACCGCTCAGTGTTCCCCAGTAGTCCTGTTTGCGATTAATCTGAGACCACTAGTTTATCTGTTAAGCATCTGATATGAAGTGATAGCTTGGAGTAACGCCTATGACTCAAATTACTGTAGGAGAAGAGGAATCGCTGGAGTCAGCCCTACGTCGGTTTAAGCGTAAGGTTTCCAGGGCAGATATTTTTTCTGATATGCGTAAGAATCGTCATTTTGAAACTCCCCCAGAAAAGCGGAAGCGTAAGACTCTTGCCCGCCATAAACAGCAACGCTGGAGAAATCGATCTAAATCTACGATGTAAGTTTTGCCTAACTACCTAGGGCCTAAGGAGGTAGACACCATCCTTTAGGCTTTCACTATCAACCTTTCCTTCGAACGAGGTTTTCTAGTCTTCGATTCAAGTCTAATCACTGAACCCTAGGGGTCAAAGGTAAACTTTAGGAACAGCAGCCAGGTTTCTGTCAGTCTAGAAGACGGTTACCTTGACTGGAGCTGTTTTTGCTTAGTCCGGAAAAGGATGAGGGGATTCACTGAATCTTTACGGGAAGCTTTCTACTGCCGTGGAACTTATATAGTCCTCTCAGGAAATACTGTATCCTGCTCCTAAAACAGGGAATAATAGAGTTAGTCAGCTGTGCATGCTCCCCTGGTGCTTAGTTTTATAGGAGTTGCGACCTATTCTGTTCAGGGATTTTTGTCTGGTCTATTTACGATCACATGCCTGTTGAATTTGATACCTATTCCCTAGGTCGAATGAGCTACTGTATTAATCCTGAATGTGCTCAACCCAAAAACCCAGCAGCAGCGGTTCACTGTCAGTGCTGTGGGTCGAGTCTTTTGATACACGATCGATATAGAGTTCTACGTACCCTAGGTCGTGGTGGCTTTGGTGCTACTTTTCTGGCTCGTAACACTCTTTTGCCAGGTAAACCTCCCTGTGTCATTAAGCAGTTACGACCCTCGATTACGGCTCCCCACCTACTTGACATGGCTCGGAATCTATTTCAGCGGGAGGCCAAGATCCTGGGTGAAATAGGCAGCCACCCCCAATTACCTCGATTGCTTGCGTATTTTGAGATTGACCAAGAGTTTTTCCTTGTACAAGAATTTATTAATGGGGTAACTCTACAGCAGGAGGTAAAGCGCGGAGGGCCTTTTACCGAAGCTGGCGTTAAGCAATTTCTTAGTGAAATTCTAGTCATGGTGCAATACTTGCATCATCACCAGGTAATTCACCGAGACATTAAGCCAGCGAATATTATTCGACGAGATCAGGACAAAAAGTTGGTTTTGATTGACTTTGGAGCGGTTAAAGATAAGGTCAACCCCCTGCAGGAAACCAGTTCTGAGCAAACTGCCCTAACCGCCTACGCGGTGGGTACCCCTGGTTATGCCCCTCCAGAGCAAATGGCCATGCGCCCCGTTTACGCTAGTGACCTCTATGCCCTGGGGGTGACTTGTGTCTATTTATTATCTGGTAAAGCGCCTAAGGACTTAAATTATGACCCGATGACTGGGGAATTACTCTGGCGTAATCAGGTGCAAATTAGCGATCACTTTGCCGGTGTCCTTCAGAAGATGCTGGAGATATCGGTACGACACCGTTATCAAAGTGCAGAGGCTATTCTTAGGGATCTAGATCTGGAACCCTATTTTGATAGCCTAGCTCAAAATATGACCTATTCCTCTCCCTCTACACCGGGGATGAATAGCTCCTCTAAGACCTCCCTGAATGGGGGATCTAACTCCCAGGCCAATCGTGGTTATCGGACTGGTTCACCATCCCTACGGATGGCTGCTGCTATTCGGGCTCGACGGGAACGAAGTAGTTCTACCTCAGGCTCTCAAGGGTCTAAGTTTGGGGACTATAGCCCTAGTCGTAATTCTCTGCTAGCATCCTCGCAGGGTAAACAACAGCCTAGCCCCTTACTCTCTTCTCAAGACGTCAAGGAAAAATATTTGAAGGGACGGCGAGACTTTTCTTCCCAAACCTTTACTAACCTTGATATGCAGAGGACGGCTCTGACGGATATCAGCTTCAACCAGTCTGAGGTAGCCTTTGCCAATTTTCAGGGTTCAGACCTGACTAATGCTAATTTTGGTCGTTCTAACCTGAGTTCGGCTAACCTACGCAACGCTAAATTGGTAAAGGCCTATTTCCACTGCGCCAACCTGGAGGGTGCGGATCTGCGCGGAGCTAACTTAGGTCAAGCTTGTCTTTCCAATGCCAACCTGCGCGGCGCTAACCTCTGTGGAGCTGACTTGACGGGGGCCTTAATCAGTAATGAGCAAATCGCGAGGGCTCAGACCAACTGGCACACCATACTGCCCAACGGCCAACGGGGCGTCTGATTATTCTGATTATATGTAGAGAGTAAAATAATCCTAGACTCCGTTTCGTTCAATCCATCCTTAGAGCTAGGGACTCATCGCTAGCATTCTTTCGATGGGTTTCAAGGCGGCAGCTTGTAGGGAGGGTGAGAGGGTAATTTCCGGCTCACGGTTTCGCATGGCCAGGTAGAGCTTTTCTAAGGTATTCAGGCGCATGTAGGGGCATTCATTACAGGCGCAGTTGATCAGCGGTGGCGCCGGTATAAACATCTTGCCCGGAGCTTGCTTGGTCATTTGGTGAATAATGCCGGGCTCAGTCACCACAATAAATTGCCCCTTGCTACTAGCCTTGACGTAGCGCAGTAGGGCTGTGGTTGAGCCAATATAATCGGCGTGACTCAGAACTTCCGCCTCACACTCTGGGTGGGCAATAATTTCAGCTTCAGGATAGTCTGCCTTGAGTTGGATCAGCTTACGCTCGGAGAAGGTCTCATGGACGATACAACTACCCGGCCATAGAACCATCTCACGACCGGTTTGGGCCATGACATAGCGGCCCAGGTTTTGATCAGGAGCGAAAATAATCGGTTGATAGTCAGGAATTTGCTCAACAATGGCCACCGCATTGGCACTGGTACAGATGATGTCACTCATCGCCTTAATTTCTGCAGTGCAGTTGATGTAGGACACCACCAGATGACCGGGGTGACTTTCCTTAAAGGCAGCAAAGGCTCTTGGTGGGCAGCTATCAGCTAGTGAGCAGCCAGCCTCTAGATCGGGCAGGAGGACCTGCTTGTCGGGGTTCAGAATTTTTGCTGTTTCTGCCATGAAGTGAACGCCAGCAAAAACGATTACCTCTGCATCGGTGGTTGCTGCCTGGCGAGATAGCCCCAGGGAATCGCCAATGTAGTCAGCTACATCCTGAATATCGGACTCTTGATAATAGTGGGCCAGAACTACCGCGTTAAGATCTTGCTTTAGATCTTGGATAGCCTGGAACAAATCACTCGGTAAGCGGGATGAAGACGGGACGACTTGGGTGGTAAACACAGTTGCAGTGGCCAGACTGAAGGTGCTTGTCTATATAGCTATGGTCATTTAGCTCAGGATGCCAAGCGAAGCCTCAGAGCTCAGCACCTAGCCAACAGCACTGTGGTCTTGTTCCTACTGGAATGGAGACCGCTATAGCTGGAATAGATAAGGGTTTAGATTAAAATTATAGCGCCAAGGACTAAAACTGACCACCGGGGAATCTGGGTTTCAACCAGCAGCATCATCAAGCAAAAGGATGGTGTTAAAATTGTTTCCCGAGTTGCATATCACAAGAGTCCTGAAGCTTCGTAGAGGCGTCTCATCATTGCCAGGATTTTGCGCCCGTATTCCATGTCATTGTTCCAGCGTCCCGTCAGTTGATCCACCAGAGGAGCGATACCTCGGCGTACAAAGGGAAAGCGGGGGTCGACCTGGGATTGGATCAAGGGCTCTATGCTGGCGTAGGCCTTGAGGTGTTGGATTTGAGCCCTGACCCCAATGCGGGCATTGGGGAAGGAAGAGGATTCGGGCCCGCCGGTGGGGGAGCCGATGCCGCCAAAGTTGTTTTGACTGGGCCGGAGGCTGCCACCAAAGTTCAAGAGGTTGGTTTCCACAAGCATTTGACAAAAGGCAATATCGTGGTTAACCCCTTCGATCGCTGCCTCTTCCCGGTAGATTCTGGGCAAGTCCTGGTAGGTGCTCAGGGCGACTTCGTTCACCTGCTTAAGGAACATCATCAGTTGGACCTCTGAACTGCTCCCCACCCCCATGATGCGATCGATAGCGCCGGGGCAGAATTGCATCCCTGTAGCAGACCGCAGGGAGACGGTGCGGGTATCGGCATCCCAGCCGACAGATACGTTGTAACTGCGCAGATCAACCGCCTTGATGTAAACCACGTTACCGTAGCGCACGCGGGTAATACCGGTGGCGGTGCTGAGGTTAACCCCCAAAATGTCCGCCAGGTCGATGGGTACGTAGGCATTATTATTCACTAAAATCCCGGTTTCTGGATAGACGCCGCCATTCACCGTGATTTTGATCTCCGGTAGATTGCCCCCGACCGATGATGTGTCAGACCCAGAGCTGATGGAACGGCTCCAGGAGGCTAGACCGTCGGCGATCCCCAGGGCCACGTCCCGCCGCTGGCCTTGAATGATGGCCAAATCTTGAGCATTGCTGAGGTAGCCAATTTCCATCTGTAGGGAGGGACAACTCAGCGATCGCGCAAAGGGGAGCTGGCCCGTGGGCGATTCGGTGTCGGGTTTAACGCCCCGGCTGGGCAATTGGGGAACTCGCCGCCGTAGGCCCAGCAAGACCAGTTCGGCATCAGCCCGACGCGCCTGATTCTGGGCGATATAAAACACCGCCGACCCCCTTACCTTGGGATCACTGTAGGCTCCGGCATGGATCTCCAGGGCGACATCCTTAGGGCGGCAGCGGCTGTTGATCCAACTGAGGGTTTGGGCCGCACTCAGGTCATCGGGCACCGAGAGCACCGCTAAACCCCGCGATCGCAACTCCGCCACCACCAGGTTTCGCACTTGAATCATCTCTGCGGCCTCCGTGGTGTTAGGCAGCACAACTCCTGGATCGAGGATGCCATCTTCATAGCCACCGTGGGCCGCTGAAATAAAAATCTGTGCCATGGTCAGCCGTTCTCAGTACAGGTCGCTCTGGCCAGAATCATACCTATGAAACGGTTCCATGGACCGCCCTGGGCTGAATTCCCTAGGATCTATTCCAGGTTTTCAGTATTCCAGTATTTTAGTGTTATGGGGCGTACCACATCCGCCCCGTCATAGCTACGGTCATGGCACCCTCGCCCCCTTACCCCCAGTCCCTATGCCTATGGTCAAGGTTTTGCATTTCTCCGATATTCACCTGGGCAGTGGCCTGGCCCATGGGCAACTGAATCCTGAAACAGGACTCAACACTCGCCTGGAGGATTTCATCCAGGCCCTAACCCGTTGTATTGATCGGGCCCTAGCGGAGCCAGTGGATTTGGTGTTATTTGGCGGTGACGCCTTTCCCGATGCCACCCCGCCCCCCTTCATTCAACAGGCCCTGGCGCAGCAACTGTGTCGGCTTTCCAGGGTTAATTTACCCACGGTGCTACTGGTGGGCAACCACGATCAGTATGCCCATGGGCTGGGGGGAGCGAGTCTCTCCATTTATCGCACCCTGGGGGTGCCGGGGGTGGTGGTGGGCGATCGCCTGCAGACCCACACCCTATGTACCCGGTCAGGGCCTGTGCAGGTGGTCACTCTGCCCTGGCTCACCCGCTCCACCCTACTCACCCGCCCTGAAACCGAGGGGCTATCGATGGCCCAGGTGCAGGATCTCTTGCTAGACCGGCTCAGGGTTGCCCTGGAGGGAGAAATTCGGCGGTTGCAGCCCGACCTACCAACCATATTATTAGCCCACGCCATGGTGGACACCGCCACCTATGGAGCGGAGAGGTTTCTAGCCGCCGGTCGAGGCTTTACCATTCCCCTGGCTTTGCTGGCCCGACCCTGCTTTGACTACATCGCCCTGGGCCATGTCCATCGCCACCAGGTACTCTGTGATCAGCCCCTCACCCTCTACCCCGGCAGTATTGAGCGGGTAGATTTTAGCGAAGAAAAGGAAGCTAAGGGTTACGTGCTGGTGGAGGTTACCCGGGGACAGGCCCGGGCGGAGTTTTGCCCCTTGCCGGTGCGGCCCTTCAAAACCCTACCGGTGGATTTGACCACCACCGAACAGCCCCAGGCCACCCTGCTGGCGGCGATCGCCGCCGCCGACCTGGCTGGCGCCGTCGTTCGTTGTGTTTACCAAATTCGCGCAGACCAAGTAGATCAGGTAGACCAGACGGCCCTGATCAACGCCCTTGAACTGGCCCATAGCTACAGTCTGCAGGCCCAAGTACAAGACCCGGCCCGGGTCAGTTGCCTGCCGGAGTTAGGCAGTGATCACCCTATGGATCCCGTCGACGCTCTCCAGGCCTATCTAGCCCATAAACCAGATTTAGCGCCCCTGGTACCAGCCCTGGTGAACGCCGCCACCGCCCTACTGACGATCGATGAGACACCCTCCACCCCATCCTTACCTCTTTATCTGGAAGCCGATCTGATGCCCCTGGAGGGTGAAGAAGAGCCTGAGCAAGCCCAGCAATTACGGCTACTTTAGGATTGCTGCAATGTACGATGCCGTACTCCAAGCGATTGAAAAAAATCAGCTCACCCAAGCCGCTAAGTTATTGCGCCAGTGGCAGGGGGCCCACCCCACCGATCCCTGGCTGGGCCTGGCCCTGGGGCGCTATTGGGAGGCCCAGGGAGAGGGGCAGCGGGCTCAGGCGATCTACCAGAAGCTGCTACAACAGATGACCAATACCCGCCTGTTGAGCCTGGCTCGGGCGGGCCTACAGCGCACTACTCAGACCCAAAGCCCCTCGCCTCAGGGCCAAGGGGTACGGGCTCAGATTCCGGGTGGTTCTACCCAGCCGGGAGTATTAGTACTGATGACGGTGCCAGAAGCCCAACGATCCTCTGCGGCTAGGGCCCTGGCCCAGGTCATGGACATAGATCTCTACACGGCTCGTTTACGGCTTTCTAGTCAGCATTGGCGCCTTTATCGGGTGGGGCCCCTTGGGAAGATGCAGCACTGGTGTGAAGCCCTAAACCACCAGGGAGTTCCCTGTGGTTGTGTAGCCCTTGATCAAATTGCCCAGATTATGATTTGGCCGGTGGTGGCGGTTGAAAGCTTTGCCCCCCAACTCCGTCTGATTTACCAGGACCGCGGCGGCGGCCAGGGTATCATCGCCCTCTCCTGGGGTGAGATACAGCAGGCGGTAGTGGGACAGGTGCCGATCTACGAATCAGTGGTAGATTTGGGCCCTTGGGGTAAACTACAACGGCGGCAGACTACCCAAGACTATGCTGAAATCATGGACTGGCACCTGGAGGGGCGGGGAATAGTGCGATTTTGCGATCGCACCTACAATCACCGAGACTCGGCGGTGATTCCTAGCCTGGCCGCCCATTCGCCCCTAGGTGAACGGGCGATCGCCTGGAAAGGACTGCAAAGTTACTACCAGGATCAAAAGGCAGCCACCCTGTTAAAGGATTTTTCTAGTTTTGGGTTAGCTGCCCTTGAGTTCATGGACCTGATCCCTGATTTGGGTCCGATCATTGATTTGGGCCGTGATCAACCCTCCGCTTGGGATAAAGCCTTTCAGCTTTACAGTGGCCTGCGATTTTTGTTGTCTACTAGGTCTTAACCTGTTTTGCCATGGTCAGAAAGGGGGATAAACTCGGACCTGGGCGACGACGGGAGGCGGGGGTAGCCCCTGGGTTACTCAGGTAGTTGGCAGCGAAACTGGGTATCGCTGGGGCAGCAACGGCGGGCTTGGGAGCGACGGGGGTGGGAGCGGGTTGGGCGACGGGGACGATCTTTGGGGATTGTTCTGTCGCGGTAGTCGCCGGTACAACGGTCGGGGGTGATGGGACCTCTGTAGATACCGTTAGTTGCTCTGTATTAGGCAGTTCCATGTAAAACTCTGATTTTTTCCCCAGCCCCACCAGGCCGGCAATAGCCTGGAAAAGACCGCCAATGATGCCAAAAATCGACTTGATTAAACCCATAAATCTCTACCTTCCTTAACTCATGCATCTTTTACCAGTATTCCAGATTTTAGAATCAATCATGACTGCTGTAGCGGTTTTCGATAGAGTGAAATACACAATTGCTGAGTTCTACATCCCCCCAGCTGTCTAAGTTTCACACTATATCCCCCTGGATAGGGGAGCGGGGGGGATGATAACATCGCACTTCACCCCAGTGGAATCCGCGATAGCGATCTACAAGAAAATTAACATCTTCCATTCCAAAAATATTCCCCAGAGTGCTTCTCCAAGTAAGCCTCTGAGATCACGGTCGAACTGGCTTTAACTCATCTGTGGGTTACCACGAGAGAGACCTGACTGACTTTTCCGGTGGGCCTACCTCTTAGCCTAAATAGGTCCATCTGTTCTGAAAACTTTGAAGTAGAGTATTATCAGCAATACAGGTGCCTCTAGCTTTATCCCTGTAAGCCTCTGAATAACCTCGACTTCTTCCCTTGATTAATTGAAGCGTCGTCGGTTGTCAGTCGCCCAGGCGAGGTCAGATTAAAGTGCTTAGCAAGTTGGGTTAAGTGTCACAGCATGAAGGAATTTAGCGTAGGCGAACAAAAACAATTATTGCTAATTGATGACGATCCCAACTTAATTTTGTTGGTTAAGGATTACCTGGAGTTTCGAGGGTACGAGGTTAAAACCGCAGGTAATGGTCGTGAAGCGCTTGAGATTCTAGAGGATAGCGCTCCCGACATGATTATCTGTGACGTAATGATGCCAGAGATGGATGGTTATACCTTCGTTAAGCAGGTAAGGGAAAACCCTATTACCGAATGGGTTCCTATCCTATTTCTATCCGCCAAGGGACAAAGTCAAGACCGGGTTAGGGGGCTTAATACAGGCGCTGATGTCTACATGGTGAAACCCTTTGAGCCCGAGGAGCTGGTGGCTCAGGTTGAATCTTCTCTAAAGCAGGCGTCTCGACTGATTAAGCAGCAGTTGAAAGCTGGGTCTGGTTCAAACTTGCAAGTACCCCTGGATGTCGAGCTAACACCAACGGAGCTGCGGGTTGTGCAGTTTGTGGCCCGAGGCATGGCCAATCGCGAAATTGCCCTGGAGCTGCAGGTTAGTCAACGGACTATTGAAAGCCACGTCAGTAATATGCTGGGTAAAACTGGCTTACACAATCGCACCGAGTTAGCCCGTTGGGCCATTGAAAATAACAAGGCGTAAGGGCGGGCTTGCTATACTAAGGGGGTTTCCTAGAATGGAAACTAGAGTGCTGGTGTAGCTCAGTTGGTAGAGCAGCTGATTTGTAATCAGCCGGTCGCAGGTTCGAATCCTGTCACCAGCTTTCCCAAAAACCCTATATTTCAAGGGGTTCAGGGAACACAGAATAAAAAGTTTGCTATTTTTCGCGCTTTATGGGTATGAAGCAATGCTTCAGTACCAATCGGTAAACAT
>JBEIGU010000140.1:0-9934 GCA_040381765.1 Leptolyngbya sp. | reverse complement strand
GCTGGGGAAAATCAAACGGCAGATCCGTTTTACACACTGTCATGGCAAAATAAAAGCACTTATTTTCTTGAAGAGTCTGATTCTAAAGCGTTTCAGGCTCTTTTTTCTGTGATCTATTTATCCTTCGTGAATTATCCAGGCTAAGCCAATGTTTTGTCAGTCAACCAGCGGTGAGGGAGTTGGTGGCCAGGGCTCCTGATCACTGACCACCGATTACTGATTACTTGCCTTGTAGTCTTTTTTGGAAAAATTCGGCCAAAATCCCTGAGATTTCATCTATGTATATATCGATTACCATTGAGTTCATCCTAAATACAGGCCTGTGATCGTTAAACACACCCCTGTGATCGATGTTTGCACCCGTGTGATCGTTAGTTGCACGGGTGTGATCGGTATATACAGCTCTGCGATCGCGGTTGGCGGGGGTGCGATCGCCAGATTGAAAGGGGAGAAAGGCGATCGCAGATTCTACTCGATCGCAACTCTGGAATCCCTGGGCCTCACTCAACGAGAGGCGGAGGTGTTGTTCTGAGCTGCCACGGATAAGAGCAATGACGAAATTGCTAAAACCCTGGATGGCTGGGAAGGAACACTCCGAAAGCACCTGGAGCATCTGTACAAAAAACTGGGGGCGCAAACCTACATAGGGGTGGTGATGACTGCCCTGGAGAGGTTGGGGCTCCTGCAGGCATAGTTTGTTGCGCGATCGTCATAATCCTATACGCGGACGATCGTATTGTTCCTACAGCTGATTTTGGGGAGGATGGGTTTAGGAATCACTCTTTCCCTTGCTAGATAGTAATAGTGGCTAGGGAAGAAGCTACTAAAACTTACCAGGAAGTGAGTCTAGACTGGTTTTTTCTGCTTGCTCTTTAAGAGGGTGCTCAAGGTTATTGAAAAATTAATTTTTGTACGCTTCAAAAAGCTAATTAGAACGATAGGGTGGAAAAATTATGGCTGGACAACTCTTAGCTGAGCTAAACCTACAACCGATAATTTCTAGCGTTGAGTATTTTCCATCACCGATCGCCTGGGAAGATCAGGTCTTCTATTTCCTGATGCTAGATCGCTTCTCCGACGGCAATGAGAATGGCTACAAAGACAACGCCGGGAATCTTGTGCCGAGTGGGACAACCCCACTGTACAGCCCCGCTGATGCGGAAAATGCCGTGAAAACCGAAGCGGATGCGGCTCGCTGGCGTAAGGCGGGGACAAAATATGTGGGAGGGACACTCAAGGGATTGCAGGGCAAAATTGGCTATCTGAAGCGACTGGGGGTAACGGCTATCTGGATTAGCCCCATTTTCAAGCAGGTGGCCTTTCAAGAAACCTATCACGGCTATGGCATCCAGAATTTTTTGGAGGTCGAACCCCACTTTGGTACTCGCGAAGACTTACAAGAAGTGGTGCGGGTTGCCCATGCCAATGGCATCTATGTGATCCTGGATATTATTTTGAATCACGCGGGCAATGTCTTTTCCTATGCGGGTAATGGCAACCCGCCCTGGACGGGGGAGACCTACCCGGTTGCAGGCTTTAACGACAAGCAGGGTAATCCTACAATTCCCTTTGTCAAAGCCGATCCCCAACATTTGCCCGATATCGATGGAGCCGTGTGGCCCGCTAAATTCCAAGATCCCGATGCCTTTACCCGCAAGGGATACATCAAAAATTGGGATTATGACCCCGAATTCCGCGAGGGAGATTTCGGCGACCTGAAAGATATTTACCACGGGTATGGTTCGGCTGACGACTATCAAGTTTCTAATGCCCTGCGCCACCTCTGTGAAGCCTACAAATACTGGATTGCCACCACTGATATTGACGGCTTCCGCATTGATACGGTCAAGCACATGGACATTGGCGCGACCCGCTACTTTGTCTCGGTGATGCGCGAGTTTACCCAAAATATTGGCAAGGAAAATTTCTTCCTGCTGGGTGAGATTACAGGTGGACGGGAGAGAGCTTACGACACCCTAGAACTGACCGGACTGAGTGCGGCGCTGGGGATTGATGACATTCCCGATAAGCTGGAGTATCTGGTCAAGGGATACCGCAATCCGAACGACTATTTCAGCCTGTTTCGCAACTCGGAGTTGGTTAACAAAGGTTCCCACATCTGGTTCCGCAATAAGGTGGTGACATCGTTTGACGATCACGACCAGGTGCGGAAGGGTGGCTACAAGGCTCGCTTCTGTGCCGATGCGGGTGCGTCGAAAGTAATGCTGAATGTGTTGGCGCTAAATGCCATGACGCTGGGCATTCCCTGCATCTATTACGGCAGCGAACAGTGTTTTGATGGGCAAGGAGGGAGCGATCGCTACATCCGAGAATCCATGTTCGGCGGTGAATTTGGGGCGTTTAGAAGTCGGGGGGTGCATTTCTTTAACGAGGAGAATCCGGTTTACCAGGAACTTGCTAAGGTGCTCGACATTCGCCGGAAAAATATTGTTCTGCGGCGCGGTCGGCAATACCTACGACCCATTTCAGCCCCCAATGATGGAGTCCGCTTCAGCTTGCCGGAGATGGTGGGGGGACAAATTCGCTCAGTGGTGCCCTGGTCCCGGATTTTTAACGGCAAGGAGATGATGTTGGCGATTAACACCGATTATGACCAGCCTAGAACGGCTTGGGTGACGATCGACGATGAACTGCATCAAGCCGGAGATGGGTTGAAGTGTATTTACTCGACCGATGCGGGGCAGATTGGTCAGGGGGTGACGGTAGAAGCGCGGAATGGGAAGGCAGTGTTGGCAACTGTTCCGGCAGCAGGATTTGTAATTTTTGAGTGAACAGACAAGGAGTTATGCGATGGCAACAGGTATATAGAAATTGAATTTCTTATCTAAAGTAGGAGACAGAAAAATGAGCACTCAGCAGGTCATGATTTTTGTTGACGAAAATGAGCAGGAGAAACGGCGCAGAGTAGAAGCCATCGTTGCCCGCGTATTGGCTACCTACCCTGGCAGCATCCTTGCCGAAGTTCAGAAAGAACAAGCGAGTCAACTTGCAACCGAAGGATTCCACCTAGAACCACTCACTGGCGGTGCGAAGATTAAGCTCCGGTCGATTGAGTTCGATCCAACAATGGAGATTCCTACCGCACCGGCAGCCATGAGTATGCGAGAGGCTGACCCGGACTCAACCGAGGAGAATTATTGGATTGTTCAGTTTATCGGCCCGGTTAAGTCGGAATGGGGCGATACGGTTCAGGGACTCGGCGGCAATGTTGGTGATTACTTGCCCGAGAACGCTTTTCTGGTGCGAATGACTCTCGCCGTCAGCGAACAGGTTAGCACTCTCGATTTTGTTCGGTGGGTTGGCCCCTACCAGCCAGCCTATAAGATTAGCCCTATACTGATGGGCATCCGCGGCAAGATCCCAGCGGCATCTCTGCGTAACACGAGGATCTTAGCGGAAACATGCCAGCCCACGCCACTGGGCAATCTTAATATCCTGCTACACACAGCGGATGAGCAGGCAGCTGTCAAGCAAGAGGTCGAGTCGCTCGGCGGCACTGTCATCTCGGCAGAAACAACGAGCTTACACATATCTCTGGATGCCTCCCAGATCCCGGCACTGGCAGCCCTGCCAAGCGTGCAGTGGATTGAGCCATATGTTGTGCGGAAACTGGTCAACGACGTTGCTGATGACATTGTGGGTGTTCAGCCCGTGTGGACAAATCATGGACTCGATGGTGAAGGGCAGATTGTTGCTGTAGCAGATACCGGTTTGGACACAGGGGTCAATAATGCCACGATGCACGACGATTTTGAGGGTCGAATTACCGCCATTCACAGTTGGGCAATTCCGGCAGGTCTTCAACCCTACATGGACAACACCAGTTGGGATGACGGTGCCGGCGACCTAGAAAGCGGTCACGGAACCCATGTCGCTGGTTCAGTGCTGGGCAACGGTACCCGTTCCAGTGGGGGCATCCGAGGCATGGCGTTCAATGCCCGGTTGGTGTTTCAGGCAGTTGAGCAATACTGCAATATCAAGCCTGCTTATCAAGCACAACTTCCCGACGGCTACTACCTAGTTGGCATCCCGGACGACCTCAATACGCTCTTCCAACAGTCCTACAACGACGGGGCGAGAATTTTCAGCAATAGCTGGGGAGGAGCCCAAGATCCATCGGGTAACCTGATCTATGGGCAATACACCTCAGAAAGCCAAGATATCGACGAGTTCACTTGGAATCACAAGGATGCGATTATTTTATTCGCTGCCGGAAACTACGCAAGAGATGGCAATAGCAATGGCGTGATCGACAGCGATTCCCTGTTGGTGCAAGCAACTGCCAAGAATTGCATTACCGTCGGGGCATCGGAAAACAATCGCCCCCATGGATCAACTCCCACACCAGGATACGATATCCCTTATGGCACTGGTTCTTGGCTAGCGGACTTCCCCGTCCCACCACTTAGCACGGATCACGTTTCCAACGATCCCGAAGGCATGGCTGCATTCAGCAGCCGGGGACCAACAGACGATGGGCGGATTAAACCCGATGTGGTTGCGCCTGGAACCAACATTCTATCTGTGCGCTCTAGTGTGGCGAGTGAGACTGGCTGGGGACTGCTGCCTGTAGGTGATGCGCGCCGGAACTTTTATATGTTCATGGGTGGAACCAGCATGGCAACGCCGATTACCGCCGGCACTGTTGCTCTGATCCGCCAGTACATCCAAGGCGTCTGTCTGCATAACCCATCGGCAGCACTGGTTAAAGCTTTGCTGATTCATGGTGCTGTGCCTATGGATGGTCAATATACTCCGTCCGAGGTCGGTGCTGTGCCGAACAATGACGAAGGCTGGGGTCGCATCAATTTAGAGCGATCGCTGTTTCCCGACTATCCGACAAAGCTAGAATTTCGCGATTCTGCTACGGCAGCTTTAGGGACCGGAGATGTGTCAAACCACACTTTCGTGGTGGTCAACACCTCAGTACCGTTCCGGGCCACGCTCGTTTGGAGCGACTATCCGAGTACACCGTCAGCGGCAGGATTGGTTAATCAATTACGCCTGTCCGTTGTTGCTCCTGATGGGACAGTGACTCAAGGGGCTCCGAACAACAATAATGTTCAACAAGTCGTCCTGAATACACCTCAAAATGGAACTTACACTGTCCGTGTGAGCGGCATTAGTGTCCCGACCGTGACCATGCCTGGGGTGAATCAGAAACAGGACTTTGCTCTGGTGGTAACTGCTGGGCTCGAATTCGTTGATGTCTATATTAAGGACAATCCGGCAGATGAAGGGATTCCTCCATCGACTGGCTGCCTTTATCTGTCACCAGATATTTGGGTGAGTCTGACTAATGACCCTCTTGCTCTACCTGTTGCTAATCCAGAGTATGGACAAACAAATTATGTTTTTGTCCGAGTTCACAATCGCGGCTCGAAGGCTGCTAATAATGCTGAAGTGAAACTCTATTGGGCTAACCCCGGCACTAACCTCAGCCAACCCTACTGGAAAACTAGTGGAATTAAAGTTGACGGCGTAGCTGGTAACACTCGAACGATTACTGTGTCGGCACACAGTGCCAGTGGCGATGGTGAAGCGATCACTGCCGCCTTTGAATGGCTACCACCAGATCCAGCACAGAATACGGCTGAACCAGGGCATTTCTGCTTGTTTGCAACAGTTAGTCACCCGGAAGATCCGATTCTCCAAGAGGATGTTGATAAGGTGCGGTGGGAAGATAACCTTGCCTGGAAGAACGAGATCGTAAAAGATGTCTTGCCTAATAGCACCACCAGTGCAGAGTTTTACGTTGCTGGTATCCCAGGAGCCTCCATCGGTGAGCTCTACATCAACTCCGCATCCGCCCCCGCAGGTGGGGAGGTGAAGCTTAAAATCCCGACGCGTTACTTGGAGGGAGCAACAGCAGTTGGCCTGACCAAAGTGTGGGAATCGGAAGGTGGTTTGATGTGCCAAGTCACCCTACCTACGGGATCATCTGCCTCCTTAACTAAAATCAAGCTCAAATCGCGGGAAAACACGTTGATTCAGATTGAAGTGAAGTTGCCGCCAGGGGCACGGGCAGATGACATCTATCCCGTCTTGATCGAGCAGCGAGTAAATGGGCATACGACTGGACGAGTCAGTCTTGTTGCCCGAATCGTCGGCACTCCCGCTTACATTGCCAACAGGAATCCCAGTAGTCTAGAAATTCATCTACCAAACTGCCAATGGGCAAAGAAAATCAGCGGACACCATAAAGTTCCCTATGATGACCTCCAACTTGCACTCCAGCGCGGTTACAACGGATGTCGGTTCTGCCTACCCGATTACAACAAAGGGTGAGGTTCATGGGGCACAGTAGCTCAACGGTGTGATCGGTGAATGAAATTCAAAGGTGTTGCTGATTCATGGGCATGGAAGGGAGCCCAGTATCTCAAAGGTTCCTCAAAATTAAGCGAATTCATCCTATCCCTCAGCAACGCCTATTCCTGAAAGTGCCTCAGTAGCTATGAAGCGATCGCTCTTATCAAACAGGAGGTGAAATTCCCTTGAGAAAATCAACTTGACAATGATGCGATCGCCTATTATCAACCAACTATCTTTCAAGTCCAAACATACTCAGGAGGAACAATTATGGCTATCAACCTACCATCTGAAAATCTCCAATTCCGAGTTCCGACCGAGCTTTTACGAGAATTCAAAGCCGAACCCAGAATTGTCATCCGACACCCTTGGGTGATTGGCATTCCTGCCCCAGAACTCTTTTTGAGGGAGGAAATTCTTAACAAAATCCATGACTCAGGTTTTGAAGTCATGCTCGTCCCTAGAGAGATGACTCAATGAAACCGATTTAGCGGAGCCTTACCTATTGAGGACAGGCTCCGCATTTCCAACCTAACCTCTAGATAATAAACTGTCACGCCATGCAGTCACATTGATGAACTTGTAACAACTCACCAGGGGGGAAGTCACTGTGGATAACAATCCGAATGAGAGACAATTAGAAATGCCTTTCCTGAGAAATATTGGGCTATTGATGACTTACAAATGTCAGGTCATGTGCCCTCACTGCATTATTGAAGCGGGTCCCCATCGAACAGAGCAGACTAGCCTCACGGATGCCTGGGAATGGATTCGACAGGTGGCAGAGTATCGAAATGGCTATATCAAAGTCTTGTCTCTAACGGGAGGAGAGCCTTTTTATAACATTGATAATCTTAAAGCCATCTCTTCATTTGCAGAGCAGTGTGGCTTGATCGTCTCAGCCGTTACCAATGCTTTTTGGGCATCTACCCCAGCAAAAGCTGTTAACCTGCTCCAACAGCTTTCAGCCATCAAGATGCTATCGATTAGTTGTGATGTTTATCATCAGCGTAATATTCCCTTTGAACGAGTTGAGAATGCTATTCTGGCAGCCAAAGAGTGTCAGATTCCCTATACGGTTGCTGTCTGCACTGATAATTATGAAGACAGTGAATATCAACTGCTTCTGGAGAGGCTGGCAGCCATCACTAGCACAGATACTGTTCTGACAGCAATTACCTTTCCAGCGGGAAGGGCACTCAAATCAGCCGATCTTCTCAACTATCAGACAATGGATACACCGCCCATTTCTGCCTGTGCTGCGGGCAGTTCTCCGATCATATTTCCTGACGGCAGAGTTATTGCCTGTATCGGCCCCGTGATTGATTTAGCTTCATCTCATCCCTTAGTGCTTGGTAATTTGCGAAATGAACCACTATCAACCATTCTAGACCGGGCGCAGGTGAATCCGATCTTGCACGCCATTCGCCTTTGGGGACCGAGGAAATTAATTTCAATGGCTGAGGAGGCGGGATTGGGGCCATATCTACCTCAGACTTATATTGAGGGAAGTGTTTGCCACGCCTGTTATGGACTGATGGCAAGTGAAAAATTGGTTGAATTTTTGAACCAACTAGCTGAAGATTCTGAATTTCAGCAAAAAGTAGCCTATGGCAGGCTTTATTATCTCGAGGAATCGGAAATGCTTCAATTGATGGGATTTAAGGCTCTCGAAACAGCGGTAAATTGACGGGGATTCATCAAAAGATCAACCCCGCTGACAAAATCAAGCGATCATTCCTCTGCAAAAATCCCCAAAACCGGCCTGTCAGATGCAGGGATGCGCTCTGCGAAACGGTGCCGTTAGGATCGCTGTCACTAAAAAATAAAAAAGAGAGGTCTTGAGAAAATGTCTTTAACTACCTATGGCGTATTGAAATGTCGGGCTTTGGATCGCAAAATCGATCCAGCCACCGATCCCTCGCCCCACTATCAAGTCCTGGTGAGCGATGGGCAGAAAAAACACCGCATCGCCATCAACGTCAAATCCCAGGAAAGCCCTTCCGATTTGTTGTACTTGGTCAATGACTCCTTTCAGCATCCCATCCTAAATCAGTTGGTGAACTTCAATCAGGGATTCCACTCCCTAGAGCGCCAACCGGGCGGTGTAGCCCTGGACTTTATTCGGGGCAATTTGTTTCGCCCGGAAGAGATGAAACCGCTGCCCCCAGACCTGCCTGGGCCCGGCAATGATTTAAAGGAACTGATTGACCTGTACATCCAGCGGGCCATTCAAACAGAGGATGCCCTCCTGTACGCCTTCGGCGCCTCCTGGGGGCCAGAACCAACAACCCCCGACCAATACTTTGGCTTTCGCCCCGGTAGCGGCATTCACGACATCCACATGAACCAGGGCAGTGTGGGGCGCTTCCAGCAAGATAATGGCGTTTATCAGGATGGGGCACTGCTGATCCACTTTCCCTCTCGCAACCAGTGGGTCGCCATCTTTCTAGCCTTCCAGTCCCAATGTTTCCACACCGACGATCGCACGGGCGATGCCATTCCAGAGGCCTGTGAAAAGCCAGTTGAAGCTGTCGTAAGGATTCTGGCGGCACTGGTAAACCCTCTGGGAGCCGATCCAGGTAAGGAGTCGGTGACGCTGATCAATGTTTCACCGGATGTTGTCGATCTAAACGGCTGGGCCCTGGCAGACAAGCAGAAGCGCAAGTTTCGCCTGCAGGGCATTCGCCTCAAAGCCGGGAGCGTCGTGACGGTAACGCTGAGCGGAGCAGACGCGCAACTGTCCAACGAGGGAGGCATCATCACCCTGCTGAATGATCAGGGGATTAAAATTCATGGGGTGGCCTACACCAAGGAACAGGCCCAGCAGCAGGGATGGACGATCGTGTTTGTCACCTAACTTGGGGTTGGCTTCTCACAGAACAAGTTAAGGAGATCCCTAAACCCAGATTGAAAAGGAGGTTGACTTTCCATGAAGATACCTGTACTGGAGCTTTTCCCAGTCAAATCATCCTTGGCAGCCTGGGCCTGGGCTGTTGTTTTCCCTTGCCTACTAGCGCTACTTCTACCTGCACCCGCCTGGGCTGGGGTCTGGCATCACTCACCTAGATGGCAACGGAGCAGACGTAAATTTACAACTGGCGGGTCCGGTTTATAACCTGGGTGGCGGCGGTACGGATGTCGACCGAGCTATCCAGTGGACGATCGACCAGGTTCGAGGCTGTCAGGACTGCTCAAAAACCGTTGATTTAGTCGTGCTTCGCTTTCTGACAGATGAAGATCAAGAAGATTGGGATGAGTCAAAAAAACCACCTGACCTTAAAAGAGACTACCTCAAATATCATGCCCTCTTGCTCGACCCACAGCAGCGACTGCAAGGATTAGACTCGATCGAAACATTTGTCTTTACCAATCCCGCCCGCCAAGAGGCTGAACAACCCCAGATCGCTCAGGCGATTAAGAAGGCGGAGGTCGTTTTTTTGGCTGGGGGCGATCAATGTAACGCACATTCAGCAGGTTGGGAGGAACAGCCAATAATTTTTTAATCCCCTGAACCAGGGTTTTCAGCGATTCAGGGACTTTTGGCTGCGACAGAGACGTTGCCTGCTGAGCAAACTGGTATGGTCACTCGCTTCTAAGGATG
>JBEIGU010000139.1:0-10112 GCA_040381765.1 Leptolyngbya sp. | reverse complement strand
TGTCTCATATAACCCAAAATGCAGTATCAGTATGAGATTAGCCGTGATCACGGATGAAGAACCAGTAAATCTGCTCTTGCTTCAGAAAGTGAGCAATCTGTCTGTATCGTAATTAGCCAATTAAGATGCGATTACCCTGTTCCTCCTAGGGAGCTGCTTTCCCTGGGGATGGAGACTTGAGGAAACTTCGATTTTCTAACTAGACGAGGTTGATCTATGCAAAGCGATATAATTTACTTAAAAACTGTCATGTCTGCCTCCGGAGTACCCCATGTTATTAGCTGAATACATTGAACTGTCGGAGGAGACGGAGGTTATGCCCTCCCTTAATCATAGCTGGATCTGCGCCGAAATCCTGCGGCAGCTCTTTCAACAGCCACAGGTGCAGGCTCTGCCGGAGCTCACCCTGGAACTGGGGGGACAACCGATGATTCCGGATATCTCGGTGTTTGCCGAACCCCTCCTGGTGAACCTGCGACAGGACCAAATTCGAGTGCGGCAGGTGCCGATGCTGGCTATTGAAGTGGTCTCTCCCAAGCAACCCACCGCCGATGTTTTGGAAAAGGCCCGTCAGCTGCAGCAGTGGGGTGTACAAACTGTTTGGGTGGTTGAACCAACCACGGAAACCGTGATTGTCCTAGACCAGGGGCAAGAACGGGTGGCCCGTGGGGAAGTCGTGAGTTGCGGCCACACCAGGGTTGATTTCAGCAAAATCTTTGTTAGCCATGGCTAGGGGCTATCAACAGTAGTCAACGCCAGAGAGATGCGATGGGATAATTTTGCCCACGAAGATCTAACCAACCCTTATCCAGACTCCCCCATGGCTTCCCCCCTTGCCCAACTGCGAGATCGCTTTGCCCAGGCCCTGGTGGCCACCTTCGGCACCGAGTGGGCTGACACCGACCCCATGTTGGTGCCCACCGCCAATCCCAAGTTTGGCGACTACCAGGCCAACCTGGCCCTGGCCTTGGCTAAGCCCCTAGGCCAAAATCCCCGCCAGATTGCTAGCCAACTGGTGGCCCAACTGCAGGTGGAGGACCTCTGTGACCCACCGGACATTGCCGGGCCAGGGTTTATTAACCTGCGACTGAAAACCCGCTACCTGGAGGATACCCTACGGGCTTGCCAGGCCGATCCCCGCCTGGGCATCCCCCCCACCCCCGAGCCCCAGCGGGTGATTGTGGACTTCTCCAGCCCCAACATTGCCAAGGAAATGCATGTGGGTCATCTCCGATCCACCATTATTGGCGACTGTATTGCCCGCATTCAAGAGTTCTTAGGGCATCGGGTGTTACGCCTTAACCATGTGGGGGACTGGGGCACCCAGTTTGGCATGCTGATCACCCACCTGGAGGAGGTCTGCCCCGAAGCCCTGGAGGCTGGCTCCGCCCTGCCCATTGGGGATCTGGTTACCTTCTACAAACAGGCTAAACAGCGCTTTGATCAGGAGGAGGCCTTCAAGCAGCGATCGCGCCAGGCGGTGGTGGCGCTGCAATCGGGGGATCCCAGGGCTACCCAGGCCTGGAAACGGCTCTGTGATCAATCCCGCCAGGAGTTTGAACATATCTACCAGCGCCTCGACATTGTCCTTGAGGAGCGGGGGGAGTCCTTCTATAACCCTGGCCTCCCCCAGGTGGTGACGGACCTGGAGGCCCTGGGGCTGCTGGTGGAAAACGAAGGCGCCCGGGTGGTGTTCACCGAGGGGTTCACCAACAAGGAGGGCCAGCCCCTACCCCTGATCATTCAAAAATCCGATGGTGGCTACAACTATGCCACCACCGATCTAGCGGCGATCCGTTACCGCATTCAGGTGGATGGCGGCGATCGCCTGCTCTACGTGGTGGATGCCGGCCAGAGCACCCACCTGGCCCAGGTCTTTCAGGTGGCCCGCAAAGCCAGCTGGGTGCCCCCCCAGGTGAGCCTCACCCATGTTCCCTTTGGAGTGGTACAGGGGGAAGATGGCAAAAAGTTTAAAACCCGATCGGGGGATACGGTGCGCCTCAAGGATTTACTTGACCAGGCGGTGATCCGGGCCCGAGATGACCTAGAGGCCCGACTGGAGGCGGAAAACCGGCAGGAATCGGCGGCCTTTATCCAAACTGTCGCTGAAACCGTAGGCCTGGCGGCGGTCAAGTACGCCGACCTGAGTCAAAATCGCACCAGCAACTACATCTTCAGCTACGACAAAATGTTGTCCCTCCAGGGCAACACCGCCCCCTACCTGCTCTATGCCTACGTGCGAGTCCAGGGGATCAGCCGTAAAGGCAACATTGATTTCGACCACCTGACTCCCGAGGCTGGCCTTCACCTGGAAGCCGGCGAGGAACTGGCATTGGCCCGTCACCTGCTAGAGCTGGAGCAGACCCTGTTGGAGGTGGGGGAAACCCTCTACCCCAACCAACTCTGCCTTTACCTGTTTGAACTCAGCCAGAAGTTTAACCAGTTCTACGATCGCTGCACGGTGTTGCAGGCGGAAGACCCCCAACGCACCTCCCGCCTGATCCTTTGCCATCTTACTGCCAACACCCTCAAGCTAGGCCTCTCCCTACTAGGGGTCACCGTTTTAGAACGAATGTAAAGCGATTTTATTGCTTGGGTCAGAACACCCTAGGCCAGAGTGGGCCAATGCCTTACTGAGATGGATTTTTGCTCACCTGGAATCGGCTACGACTATAAAAGGGAGTGTTTTGCAAGCGCAACCACCCACCCAAGCCATAGAGCCAGGCCGTGACTACGGCCCAATGGATAAAGGTGATCAGCCATAGGGATCCGGTAATCCAGTAAACCCCGATTAGAACCAGGGATAGCCAGCCCATCAAGGTGATAAAACGGCGATCGCAAAAGGTAGCCTGGGCTTGACGATAAAAGGTTCTACCCAGTAGTAGGTGATAGGCAATCCCCGCTCCAAAGCTGATCATGCCCCAAAATAGCCACCAGGGGCCGGGCACCCCCTCCACCGGATGGGGTAGCACCATCACCCGAAACAGGATTTCCTCCAACAGGGCCGGAATAAACCACAGCCGCACACTATTTAGCAAAAACCCCAGGGGGTTATCGATGGCATTATGCCGGACTAGAAAGCCATTCCCCAGGCCGTAGGCGAGGGCTAGCCAGCCGTAAAGAGCCAGGGCCCCCAGGGCTAACCCCACCATCGGCCAGGTGGGCCAGACGGCGAAGGCGTCGGCAAATCGCTGGATCACCCGCCCCACCACAGGAACTCCCCCCATCAGGGTGGTGGGGGGAATGGGGGCAATACTGGGATCATCTCCCCCCACCATGTTGGTGCGTAAAAACCAGAGCTGGGCGCCGTTGATGAGAAAAATGCGACTCACCTGATCCTGACCCCAGCGGGGCATCATACTATGCCAGCTGAGTGCCCCACTGAATAACCCCTGATTACGGATAAAGTCCCCCTCGGGAACCACCCCCGCCAGGGCTGCCGCATTATTTTGCCAGTCGGGGCGAATCACCCCGTAGGGGGTCAGCATGGCCTCCAGGTCCTTGGCCAGGCTGACAAATTGCCTGGCCTCCTGGGTCTCTAGGCTTTCGGGGTGATCCCGCAGCCACTGGACAACCTCCGGTTGACCTTCAATTTTGTTTTTAACCTGTTGAATGGCAATAAAGAGGGCCTGGTTAGAGTCCTGCACACAGGAGGTGGCGGGGGTAACCGCCGCCACCCCGGTACCATCGCCGGTACGATAGCGGGCCGCCAGCACCTGGGCTTGAATCAGTAACTCCCGAAACAGGGAAATGCGGGTGTCCCCAAACTGAAAGGGTTCGATAAAGGCATCCAACTTAACCACCACATCGGAGACCGGTCGCAGCCCCATCCAGCCCCGTTGCAGGTCTCCCATGTATTCGTGCCAGTCGTGGGTGCCGGAAACAATGCCCCCGGAGTTATGGGCATAGATTTGCTGGTACTGGATGGCAAATTGCAGTTCCTGGGTAATCGGTTCCCGCACCACCCGGGCCAGGCCGTAGGCAAAATGGCCGGTCACCGTCCCCAGGGGAGCAAATTCTTTATTGTCTCCACCGATTCCGCCAAAGAGATGGATCAGCAGGGCCATATCCCCTTCCTGCCATTGGGCTCTGGCCGCATCGGAGCTACCGGTGTTGGGGCTCACCAAAACCCGCTGTAGGGCGCCCTTGCGTTGGGGGGTCTCTTGCCAGTTGCCCCGGTCCAGGTACTTTAACCCTTCCCGTTCCGTCAGGATGACCTGGTCAGGCTGGAGCCTAAACAGGGCGCGGGGCTTGAGGGCCTGGACGGTGAAGATGCCCTGGCTATCCCGGGATCCATAGATATACCAGCCCTCTACCCCGGCGGGGGAGTTTGCCAGGTTGTGGAGGTTAGAGGAGAAGCGATCGCCCTTCAGCCTTGGTTGCTGGGGAATGCGCACGGTCCCGGTGGGACCACTAAAGCTTTTACTCTTGGGGTTAAAAAACTGCACCCGAAAATATTCGCTGGGGCAGGGGGTGGGGCCCGGGCAGTCCGCCGGGGCCGGGGTCGTCACCCCGGTGTCAGGGCCTAAAATCTTCACCAGGCCGTATTCCCGACCGGTAATCTGAATCGGCTCCAGACCAGTCTGCAGTACCCACTGCCCCTTCTCCTGCACCAGGTCTGGCTCCACCAGCCGCACCGTCATATCATCCTGGGGGCGAGCCCCCGCCAGGGACTGTAACGGCCCCACCTGGCGTCTGCCCTGCAGCCGGGTCGGTACAATATTGCCATTTTCTAGAAACTTATTAGCCTGGTCGCTGAAATCAATGTCCCGGGTGACCTGATCCAGGTAGGCCTGGTTAGTTGGGTTAGGCTTCCAGGTGAGTTTTACCCGCTGGCCCGTCAGGTCTGGCAGACCCGCCAGGCTGTGCCAGACCTCCATCCACACCCAATCCCCCGGCTGTTGTTGGTATTCCTCCACCGAAGGTAGGATGAGACGACCAATCCAATCGCCGTTGGGCCGCAGCAAGGGGCTGGAGGGCAGGGGCGAGATGGGGTAGGTGGTGACCTGGTTAAAGGGTTGGGCTTGCGCCTTTTCGTAGTTAGAGACCGGGGTAGCATCACTGGCCATCAGGCTCCATGGACCGACCATCACCACCAGCAGCGTGGTGACTAAGGCCAGGCCCAGGTGTGGCCAGCGCCAACCGCCCAACTTGACCCGGTGTAGGATGGTACCCATGGTGTAGATCCCTCTGCGATCGCCATTCAGTCTTCCAGAATAAGCTAAAAATACCCATTAGACTGAGATAGACCTGACCCTAGTTAATCGTTAACTTCCCTCCGGTATCTCCTCAATGACTGCGGAAATTTTTATTGTTCTGGCCCTGATCCTTCTCAACGGAGTGTTTTCCGGGTCAGAAATCGCGGTGGTATCGGCGCGTAAAGTCCGACTGGAACAGTTGGCCAGCCAGGGCGATGCTGGGGCCAAGATGGCCTTGAGGCTGGCCAACGCCCCTAATAATTTCCTGGCTACGGTACAGGTGGGCATCACCCTGATTGGCATTCTCAGTGGGGCCGTGGGGGGCGCCACCCTGGCGCAGCGGTTGCAACCCCTACTCTCCCGCATTCCCCAGCTGCGTCCCTACAGTGAGGCCTTTAGCCTGGCTATCGTGGTGTCCATCATTACCTACCTATCCCTGGTGATTGGTGAGTTGGTGCCGAAGCGCATTGCCCTTAACAACCCCGAGCAGATCGCCACCAGGGTGGCGGTCCCCATGCGGAGCCTATCCCGGTTAACGGCTCCCCTGGTGCATATCCTGGCGGTTTCCACCGATGCCCTGGTCACCCTGCTGGGTATCAAAGCCTCCGATCAACCCGACATCACGGAGGAGGAAATTAAGGTGCTGATTCGCCAGGGGGCCGAGGCGGGCATGTTTGAAGAGGCGGAACAGGCCATGGTGGAACGGGTCTTTCGCCTGGGCGATCGCCCCATTAAGGCGATCATGACCCCCCGCACGGAAATCACCTGGCTAGACACGGAGGCTTCCTTGGAGGAGAACCTGCAGGTGGTGATGGAGAGCAGCCATGCCCGTTTCCCGGTGGGGCGAGATAGTCTGGATAACTGTGTTGGCATTATCCGGGGCAGGAGTCTGCTAGCGGCCCAACTATCCGGAGACCTGACCGACCTGGAGTCGATCTGCCAGCCGCCCCTTTACGTGGGGGAAAATATCCGGGCCCTCAACGTCATTGAGCAATTTAAGCAAACCGGTATCCACATCGCCCTGGTCATTGACGAGTACGGGGGTATTGAGGGCCTGGTTACCCTCAACGACCTGATGGAGGCCATTGTTGGCGGTCTGCCCTCCCTAGAGGATCAGGATGAGCCCATGATCATCCAACGGCAGGATGGCTCCTGGTTGCTGGATGGCCTGTTGGATATTAACGATTTGAAGGACCTGTTGCAGTGGAAGGAACTGCCCCAGGAGGCCAGTGGCGACTTCCATACCCTGGGGGGACTGGTGATGCACTACCTGGGCTACATTCCCCGCTCCGGCGAGCAATTTGTGCTCCATGGTTTGCGCTTTGAAGTGGTGGACATGGACGGTCCCCGGGTGGATAAGGTGCTGGTGATTCCGCAACCAGTGCCCCCCCCATCCTCCCTGTCCAACCCTGAAGGCCCCCCTGAGGATTAGGACCGCCCCTTCAGGGGGTTGCTCCCCAACAGGACCAGTAAAAGGGCCGTTACCACCATACCCGCCGCCGCCCCAAAGGCCAAAACCACCCCAAAGGGCATGGCGATAGACTGCAGATTCAGCAACCGTAGGGTAACTGGCGTGGCGTTTTGCACCGTAATTACGGCGATCGCCGTGATCCAAACCGCTGGAATGAATGCCAATAAAAGTCTCACCATAGGCCTAAAAAAAGGTTGCCAAGCGATCGACGCTTTAGGTAGTATAAACAACTGGGCTAATTAGAGGAGAGAAGACATGGCAAAACGAATACAGGTCGTGCTTACCGAAGACATTCGCAAGTTAGGCCAAAACGGTGACCTGGTGGAGGTGGCACCGGGCTATGCTCGCAATTATCTCCTACCCCAGGGCAAGGCCGTCCGCACCACCCCTGGAGTTTTAAAGCAGGTGGAGCGGCGCCGGGAGGCGGAACGGCAACGCCTGTTAGCGATTAAACAGGAGGCGGAGGCCACTAAAACCGCCCTGACTACCATTGGGATGTTCACCATCGAGAAGCCCGTGGGGGAAAACAATGCCATTTTTGGCACCGTCACCGCCAGTGATGTCGCCACTGTGATTAAATCCCTATCGGGTAAAGAGGTTGACCGTCGCGATATCACCCTTCCCGACATCAATAAACTGGGCGAGTACCAGGCTGAGATCAAACTCCATGCCGAGGTAACGGCAACGGTCAACCTGCGGGTGGTGGCGGAATAGAGCTAGCTTGCTACCTCCTGGTCAATTGGTTGAAGAGATTTTCTAGCTATCCAGCAGTTTCTCCGGCATGACGTAGAGGGTGTTACCCCGACGTCGGGTCACCATTACCCGCTGATTTTCGGCAATGGTGGCGCTATTGTCCTCACAGCGAGCTTGCCAGGAGTTGCCCTCGTAGAGTACCCGGCCGGTTTCCCCCGGCAAAATCCGGGTGAGGGTCCGTGCCTCCGTGGAGGACTGTAGCACGTAGGGTGTTTGCTGGGGGGCGAAGCGCCGCAGCAGCAGGATAAACATAATGGAGAATAACACCCAGAGCACTAACTGCACCGTTAAGGAGGGAATCACCAGGGCGATCATGGCCACCAAGAAGGCACTCACCCCCAGGGTTGATTCCACAAAAGCGGTGGGTAGCACCAACTCCATCACACAGAATACCGCGCCGACCACCAGCCAGATTTGAACATGACTCATGACTGAGTTACCCGCTGCATTTTTCGCTATCCTCTAGGATTAATCTAGTCCCAGGGGTCATCCGGGGGCTAATTGATTAGGTTGTTATATTTTAACGGACTGATTTATCCCCCCACGGGTGAAAACGTCTCCCTCCCTCTGTCGCCTATGCATCCGGTTGATCGTCTACTTCCCCGGCTTCACCCCTACCTTTGGGTGGTTGGCGAGGGGGTCACCACCCTGCCCCTGGGGGATAGGGTGGCTCAGCGCTATCGCGTGGTCGGCCCTCGTACCTGGCTAGATACCTGCCCCGATCAAGCCCCCGATTGCCCCGATTACCTGCCCCCCTCAGCCCAACCCTACCTGGTTACCCACGGTCACCGGTTACATTTACCGGGGCTTTACGCTGTCCTGGAGCGCCCCCCCCTTACTCCCCTGCTATTGCTGGACAATGTCCCCATCCACCCCCAAACCGGTGACCTGCTGCCCAGTCTGGAAACCGCCCTACTGGAGGCCAGTCCCCAGCGCCAGCTGTACTGGTTTTGGCAAATCTGGGAGCTGTGGCAGAGTTTGGCTACGGAGCAACTCCAGAGTAGTCTGCTAGTGTTGGATAACCTGCGGGTAGAGGGCTGGCGTCTGCGGCTGTTAGAGCTATATCCTGACCTGGAGGCCCCCAGTCTGGCAGATTTAGCCACCCTATGGCGATCGCTGCTACCCACCCTACCCCTGGCTACCTCCACTCCCCTTACCCCCCTGATCGATACCATGGGGGAGGGCAAACAGGATAGCGATGGGGTGGAAAAGCAGCTCAATCAGCTACTGCTACGCCAGGTTGTGGCCACCCCCCGACGTTTCACCCTGGCCGGGGGCACCACCCCAGGGCCCAGCCAACCCCGTAACGAGGATAGGTGCTGGCCAACGGCAGATCTGGATACCCCCGAGGTCGATCTACAGCTGGGTATCGTCTGCGATGGGGTGGGTGGGCACGATGGCGGCGAAGTGGCTAGCCAACTGGCAGTACAGTCTTTCAAACTGCAGCTCCAGGCCCTGATTGCTGCCAGTCAGCAAGAGGCCCATCTGTTACCGCCCCAGGTGATCATGGAGCAACTGCGGGCGGTAATCACCATCGTTAACGATCTGATTAACTTTCAAAATGATAACCAGGCCCGGGTGGGGCGACAGCGCATGGGTACTACCCTGGTGCTGGCCCTGATCCTGCCCCAGAGGGTGGAGATCGACCAGCGCTGGGGGCGCAGCCACGAGATTTATCTGGCCCACGTGGGGGATAGCCGAGCTTACTGGATTAGCCCCGATTATTGTCATCCGTTGACCGTGGATGATGATATCGCCGGACGGGAGGTCAGGGCTGGCCGCCAGCTCTTTGCCCAGGCCCGGGCCCGCAGTGATGCTGGGGCCCTTACCCAGGCTCTGGGCACCCGCCACAGCGATCACCTGACCATTCACCTGCAGCGGTTCATACCGGATGAACCGGGGGTACTACTGCTCTGTTCCGATGGCCTCAGTGATCATCATCGGATTGAGGATGCCTGGGCTAACTACATTGGCCTGATCGTCAAAGATATTATTAGTTTAGATTCGGCGGTCGCCTCCTGGCTGGAACTCGCCAACCAGAAAAATGGCCACGATAATAGCGCCGTTGTGCTCCTCCATCACCAGTTACTGGCCCCAACCACGGTGGTTCCTGAGGAAGGTGTCCCTGCAGCGATCAGGGGCCCTGACCCCGGGCGAGCTAGGATCGGTGGGGTTAGCCTTTACGGTGAAAGCCAGGAGTCGGAAACCGAGGCCCTTTTACCCTCTCCCCCTGGCCCTAACTGGCGACTCTGGATCCTGGCTCTAGCTCTCGCCTTTGGGTTGGCCGTTACCACCGGCTGGTGGTGGCTAACCCGTTCCCCGCTGTCGCCGGGGGAACCACCCCAGCAGGAGTCCACCGTTAAGCCCGAAGGGGCCGCTGAATAGTCCTAGTACTGAATGGTGAAAATAAGGCAACCCCTCAAGAGGGGGTCAGAACTCAGGAGCCAGCAAAACCAGGTCTATGTATGCCAGGGCCTACTAGTAGTCTGAGGCATAGGATTCCGACGGGTGAATGCAGCACTTGCTCTGGTTCAAATTCAAAGGTCGCAGGGATGGGTAGCAAGTTAGACTCTGAGACCTTCTGTCAAGAGGTGGCTGGAAGGGCGTAGATATAGGGACTGAAGTCAAGGTTTTTCGGCGGTTTACGGACAGTTTTGATAACACCGAGGTCTCGGTTTTCAGGCGCAGCT
>JBEIGU010000138.1:0-10147 GCA_040381765.1 Leptolyngbya sp. | reverse complement strand
CGTGGCCGATATCGTCACGGCAGCGCGAGCCCGGTGGAAAAGCGAAAATGAAAACCACAATGTGCTCAAAACCAAGGGCTATCATCTGGAACATAATTTTGGCCACGGCCACCACCATCTGGCCATGACCCTGTTAACCCTCAACGTGTTGGCGTTCTTGTTTAATACCGTCTTGCACCTCGTCGATGCGGCGTACCAACAGATCCGGCAGCAACGGGGCAATCGTAAGGGCTTATTTCAGGACATTCAGACCCTAACGAAGTATCTACTCTTTGACTCCTGGCAGCATCTGATTGACTTCATGCTCGACGAGGCGACCCTAACCACTACGGGTAATACATCCTAACTATTCTTGAATTTATAATTGCTGGGGTTTCTCTAAAATACTTTCCTAACTTCCCTGCTGCCCTCTAAAGTAGTAAAAGTTCTCCTCAGTCGGTTAGCTAAAACTAAATGGTTTGGTTGACTGACAAAACTCTCAACGCTGGCGGCTAGAAGCCGCGCCTAGACAGACAAAACCCGCCTACGCGGGTTATGGGTCAGTCGGCGAAGGCCGACTTTGTCTGGATAGCAGCGGTTTGAACCGCCGTAAGCCAATGTTTTGTCAGTCAATCAGCTAAATGGTTCTGGACTAAGAGATTTGTCAATCCCTTTATAGCGGATTTGACCTGGGTGAAGTGCGGTGTGAACACCCCCCGCCTCCCCCTTGATCAAGGGGGAGGCGGGGGGTGAAACTCCTAGGGCCACCTACTGGGGGGTAGGACTGAGCAATTGGGTGTCTCACTCTATTGAAAACCGCTATAGGACTTCATGGCCACGATTAATGGCAGTCACGAATCTGCTCCTGACCTAACAAAGATAGGGGGTTGGGTTAATGTATTGGTAGATTATGGTGGCCAACCCGAGATTTATACCTATGGCTTGCCTGGCTGTCTGCAGGTCCAACCGGGAGATATTTTAACGGTTCCCTTTGGGCATCAGATGGTGGGTGCCATTGCCCTCAGTCTGCCACCGTGTCTGCCCTCTCATCTTCGTGCTGAGCAAATTCGTCCAGTCGCTAGCGTTTTGCAACGTCGCTTTTTTACCCAAACCTACTGGGCCCTATTGGAGCGGGTCGCTGACCACTACCAAACCCCCTTAGTTCAGGTGATTAAGTCGGCCCTACCCCCCGGTTTATTGACTAAAGCTCAACGCCGTCTGCGCCTCTGCCCGGACCGGTTAGCAATGGACGGTGATACGCGGGTCTCCAAGGCCCTGGCCAGTTTACTGCATGACCTGAGGCAGTCAGCCCAGGCTGACCTAACCTGGCAAAATCTACGGCGTCGGGGGCATAGTTATCACACCATACAGAAGTTGATCCAACGGGGCTGGGCTGAGTCTTACCTGGTACTGCCCCACTCCCCCCGAGCCCAAGAACAGCAAGCCGTTACCATGGCAAGCAGCGATCGCCCCGCCGATCCTCCCCTGACTCGCCGCCAAAGCGAAATCCTCAGCATTTTAAGTCGCCACGGAGGCGACCTGTGGTTGACCGACGCCCTGGAACTTTGCCAGACTACTCCCCCTACCCTAAAACGCCTGGCCCAAGGGGGTTACCTGGTAATTGCGCCCCGACAAAAACTCAGAACTGAAGCAACACCAGCCCTTACCGCTGATCAGCCTAAACCTCTGACGCCAGATCAGGCGGAGGCGCTCAGCCAGATTAACCAGGCTCAGGGGGCCAGCCAGATTCTACTGCACGGGGTCACGGGTTCCGGTAAGACCGAACTCTATCTACAGGCCATCGCCCCCCGATTGGCGGCAGGTCAGTCCGCCCTGGTGCTGGTGCCCGAAATCGGTCTTACCCCCCAGCTCACTGATCGTTTTCGCCGCCGCTTCGGCGACCAGGTTTGGGTCTACCACAGTGGTCTGGGGGATGGCGAACGCTACGATACCTGGCGCCAGAGTTTGCAACCCGATCAACCCCTGGTGATCGTGGGTACCCGATCGGCGGTGTTTATGCCCATCGCTCGCCTGGGCCTAATTATTCTGGATGAGGAGCATGACAGCAGCTACAAGCAGGATGTATCCCCCTGCTACCATGCCCGTACGGTCGCCCGCTGGCGAGCCATCCTAGAGAACTGTCCGCTGCTGCTAGGGTCGGCCACTCCCTCCCTGGAAGCCTGGGTGCAGTGCCAGGGGCTGGCTGCCTCGACGGATCTCCTGGCCACGGAGCAGGGTCTGTCCACCACCTACCTCTCCCTACCCCAGCGCATTCAGGCTCGCCCCCTACCCCTGGTGGAGGTGGTGGATATGCGATCGGAACTGCAGGCGGGTAACCGGGGCATTCTCAGCCGTTCCCTACAGCGGGCACTGCAACGGATGAAGACAGAGGGTAACCAGGGTTTACTGTTCATTCACCGCCGGGGGCACAGTAGCTTTGTCTCCTGCCGTAGCTGTGGCACCGTGATCATGTGCCCCCATTGTGACGTCTCCCTAGCCTACCACCAGCCCCATCCCCAGGCCGCCATGGTGTTGCGCTGCCACTACTGCGGCTACAGCCAACCCCATCCCCGTCAGTGCCCCGACTGCCATTCCCCCTATCTAAAACATTTTGGCAGCGGCACCCAGCGGGTGGTCAGCGCCCTGGCTGAAACCTTGCCCAGTCTGAGCTGTATTCGCTTCGACAGTGACACCACCAGTCGGAAGGGGGCACATCGCCACCTCTTAACCCGGTTTGCCCAGGGAGAAGCGGATCTGCTGGTGGGTACCCAAATGTTAACCAAGGGTATTGACCTCCCCCAGGTCACCCTGGTGGGGATTATTGCCGCCGATGGCCTTCTTTATATGACAGACTACTGGGCTGCGGAACGGGCTTTGCAAACCCTGATTCAGGTGGCGGGTCGGGCTGGACGAGGTGAACAGCCTGGCCAGGTGATTTTGCAAACCTATACCCCTGAGCACCCAGTGATCGAGGCGGTCACCCAGCACGCTTATACCCCTTTTATCACCACCGAATGGCAGCAACGACAACACCACCAATATCCCCCTGCGGCTCAATTAGTCCTGCTACGCCTGAGTAGTTTAGACCCCCAAGCGGTGGAGCGACTCGCCACCACCCTGGCGGCTGACCTGAAAAACCAGCTGGCATCTATCCCCCATAACTTGCTGGGACCTGCCCCCGCCCCTATTTTACGGGTAGCCCAGCGCTATCGATGGCATCTGCTGCTGAAGTTTCCCCTGGGTCTTCCCATCCCTAACCTACAGGATCTACGCCGTCGCTGCCCCAATAGCGTTAACCTGACTATCGATGTTGATCCCTTGAATTTATAGCTGTAATCGTTTAACTCAGGACATCGAGCAACGTTCAGCTCATTGCAAATAGCATCGCAGTCTTGTCCTAATCGGACTGGCGACTGCTATTACCTAGATTTAGAGTCCTCCAGACACGAGGTTTGGCCGGCTGTTTAAGGTCTTTTACCCGGCGACGCTGATCAGAGCCTGGAGCTCAACCCCAAACCCTAGGGGTTCCACCCCTCTTAGGAGATCGGGTGAGCTTGGCTAGAGTTGGCATATCAGAGCAGATGTACCGAGTAGGTTGCTCACCATGTCACGGGACGCACTGGTTGTTGGGATCAACACCTATCACCATCTTCCAGTTCTCCAGGCCCCAGCCAATGACGCCGAGTCAGTGGCTCGGTGTCTAGAAAACTGGGGAGAATGTCGAGTTTTGCGAATGCCAGAAGCGGTTCGCCAGCAGCGGCCTGTGGTCAGTTCCCAGGTCCAGGTGACTACACCCATGCTGGAGGCTGCTCTGATTCGTCTGTTTAAGCCGACCGGTAAAACCATCCCCCAGACAGCGATTTTTTATTATTCCGGCCATGGCCTGCAGCGTGACGTCGGTATTCAGGAAGGCTATTTGGCCACCAGTGAGACCAATCCGGCCACTGGCCACTACGGCCTCTCCCTATACTGGTTGCGACGTTTACTGCAGGAAAGTCCGGTACGACAGCGGGTAATCTGGCTAGACTGCTGTAACAGTGGCGAGTTTTTCAATATTCTGGAGGCGGATCCAGGACCCAGGGCCGGCACCGATCGCCTGTTCATGGCCGCCGCCCGGGAATACGAGCCAGCCTATGAATCCCTGGCAAGCCGCCACAGCGTCTTTACCGAGGCCCTGTTAGCCGGCCTTAACCCCTCGAAGGTGGAGGGAGGGGTGGTGAATGGCCACTCCCTCACCGATGCTGTCAACCGTAGCCTCAAGGGAGAGGTACAGCAACCCCTGTTTGAAAGTTCCGGCGGGGAAATTGTGTTGACTCGCCTCAGTAGCTCCGTGCCGCCACCGTCGACCACCTCCGTGTCTACCCTGGATCGCCTCAAACACCTGAGCTACAGCGTCTGCCCCTTTCAGGGACTGGCCCCCTTCGATGTCAACCACGGTGATTGGTTCTTTGGCCGTGAGGAACTCACCCAAACCCTGGTGGATCGGGTGAGTCAGTCTCGTTTTTGTGCTCTGGTGGGGTCCTCCGGGATTGGTAAAACCTCTCTGCTGCGGGCTGGCTTGATGGCTCAGCTGCAGGGAACTGGCCAGCATCAGCCCGATTGGGACATTCGCTATCTCACCCCCGGTCAGGCTCCCCTACAGCGATTAGCCGAGGCCTTTGTTGATGTGCAGGCGACTGGCCTGGACCGGGCCAGCCAACTGCGTCAGGCAGAGTCCTTTTTACAGCGGGGGGGTGAGGGTTTTTGCCAGTTGCTACAGGCCATGGCGGGGACTGAGTCCTCCCTGCGCACTGCGCCTCGCCGTCTGCTACTGGTGATCGACCAATTGGAGGAGATGCTGGGTCCAGAGGTTGGTCCTGATTTGGAAATCGATCGCCAGCGCTTCATTGATGGACTGATGGCGGTGGTGCAGCAGGATCGGCTACCGGTGCATGTGGTGGTTGCCCTACGGGCCGACTACCTGCCCCGGCTGCAGGCCTTTACCGAACTGGCAAACCTGGTGAAGCATCAGGGTCTGATCGTACCCGCCATGACCTATGACCAGATTAAGGCCACCATCGTCAGTCCCCTGGAAAAAATTGGGCTACGCTATGACGCCAATTTAATCTACACCCTGTTGTTGGATGTGGTGGGGGCACCAGGGGATCTGGCCCTCCTGCAGATGGCCTTGAAGGAAATCTGGCGCTGTCGACAACTTGATCCGACTGGCCAGCAGGCCCCTAAGCTCACCCTGGAGGCCTATGCGGAGCTTGGGGGGGTGCGCCAACTGCTGAGTCAGTGGGCCCACCAGACCTATGAAGGCTTGACCAGCCTGGAGCGACAGGTAGCCCGGCGGTGTTTTCTGAGTTTGTGCGAGTTTGGCGAGGGTATTAGCCTCACCCGTCGCCAGGTCCAACTGCAGGAGTTGATCACCTCTACCCTGGGGCCCTGCGCCGTGGTGGAGACCCTAGAAAAACTGGTGGCCGCTCGCCTAGTGGTAGCCCAGACCCACTGTAGTCACCCCCAACTTGCCTATGGGGCAGCACCGGCCTGGCCAGGGGTGACAGGGGATGCCTCAGGGAATCCCAAAATCATAGATCAAGCCTCAGCATGGGACTGGGCTCCCCATTTTGATATTGCCCATGAATCCTTGATTCGCACCTGGCCCCTGCTGCAGGAGTGGTTACAGGAGGGGCGTGGTCGATTACAGCAGCAACGGACTCTGGAGGTGGCGGCCCAGCAGTGGTATCAGCAGCGCTGCCCCGACCAGGGGGATTACTTTCTGCCCGCTAGCCGCCTGGGGGCAGCCCGATCCCTGGTGGCGGACCATCCCGATGGTCTGTCTCTCCAGGCCCTGAGCTATTTGTCGGCCTGGGAAAGCCATCGGCGCCGCTGCGATCGCCAGCGACGCTTAATGAAACTGCTAATTCCCCTCAGTGTAGCTACCGGTATGCTGGTGGCCTATGGGTATAGCCTCCTGCGTCAAACGGCCCCGGTCTGGCAGCTGACCCAAACCCCTGTAGAATCTGTTCCTACCTTCCGGACTAATCCACCGGCATCACCGCCGGCTGTGGGGGGCGCTGGTGTACGGCTTGATCCGGGTTTAACCATTGATGGTCCTCAAGGTTCAGGGCTGGAGAGTCCGGTGGGGGCGATCGCGGCCCTGGCGCCTGACCTACGGGCCAGTTTCCAAACCGTTTTAAGCTCTATCCAACCCTGGCAACAGTCAGCCCGAGGGGAAGGCTCCGGTAGCCAGATGGCGAGTCTGATGCCCTCGGATCAAAATTGGCCAGGCCTCAACCTGGATCGCCTGGAGAAGGTGGCGGAATGGCCTGCCCCCGATAACCCCAAGTGGATGATTCAAATTTGGTGCGGTCGCAATCAACCCGAGCCAGTTTGTTTTACCCTCACGGACGAGTCTCCCTAGCCCAAATACCCTAGCCCGAATATTTTATGGGAGGCATCAACTCAAGCTGAGACAGGTTGACTGTGCCAGGGATAACTCCCTTAGTAGCCAACCGCTTATGGGTCAAATCCAATCTCGACCCAGAGCAGGAGAAACAACAGGTTCCAAACTAAGCGGGGTCTAAGTTTCCTCTAGATAAAGTGATGAAAAAGAGATGATTCTTCAACAATATCCGGAAAGTTGTAAAGCAAACGTAAACCCTCAGTAATTATCCGGACTTTCACGAGTTTTCCACCGTAGACTACATCTCACGTATCTAAAGGAGTTTAATCACCGATCTTTCTTTTGTGTGTCACATTGAGTTATTGTCGTCTGTCTGTTGATACTGTAGTCACGTTAGTCATTTTTTTGTGCGAGCTAATTTTCATTGGCTCTTTAATGGCCATGGTCAAGCAATGTCAACACATGGCGAAAATCTACAAATCCTAAATTAATCGCAAGAATAAATTTGGATCAGACTTTAAAATCCTTTTCATAAAGGGTTCAGTTATTGTTTTTAAATTTTTTGTTTTCTGATGGAAATTTTGCTATGGCAATCTAGTTTGATTTTTGAAAATCCTCTGACTCAATGCCCCCTGGGGCAACGAAGGCAGTCTCAGTGCACTTAAAAGTGATCAACTTGGATTGCTATAGTCTATTTTCAGATATTGTTATAATATCTGAAAATTGTTAATTACTTGGAGTGCCAATATCTAGATAAATATTGCTTGAATTCCTCTGATAAATAAATGTTTCTGATGTTCGCTAAATACTCATTTTGACGCATTGACTTTGATTTACCATTTGCTAGAATAAGTCTTAATTTGATTAGATTTTTCGAATCAAATTACATTCACAAAAGTCCACGGTTTCGTAGCTCTTGGTTTTAGGTTTAGAGCATTTTTGGTTACAGTTTTCTTTTCTTTTCTTTTCTATTTGTCTACTGAGGATTAAATACAATGACTCTTGAAGCTGAAATTAGAAGTTTTTTAGATCAGACCTCTGAAAATCACGACATTCTTAAGTATCTTTACAATCAAAGATTTGAAAACTTCATACCCTCTGAAACTCCTGTCTATTATTCCGGTCCTTATTGGGATCATGAAGAAATCGTAGCTATTATGAAGGCGGTTTTGGGTGGAAAGTGGATTACCAGTGGTGAGCAGGTACATCGTTTCGAGTCTTTATTTTCTCGAAAATTTAACCTAGGACACTCGGTGATGGTTAACTCAGGCAGCTCAGCTAATCTTGCTTTAATTGGTGCTGTCAAAAAATATATGGATTGGCAAGACGGTGATGAGATTGTCGTTTCGGTAGTTGGTTTTCCAACTACGCTTGCTCCAATTATTCAGCACAATCTAAAGCCTGTCCTAATTGACATTGAGTTGAATAGTCTTAACTTTGACTTAGAGTTGATTGAAGAAAAGTTGACAGATCGTACTCGAGCTATTTTTCTTTCTCCAGTTCTAGGAAATCCTCCTGATATGGATCGATTACTAGAAATTTGTGAAAAGCATAAGCTTGAATTGATTCTTGACAACTGCGATAGCCTTGGCAGTAGATGGCGTGGTAAGTACTTAAATGAGTATGCCATCGCATCTTCCTGCTCTTTTTATCCTGCTCACCACATTTCTACTGGAGAAGGGGGCATGGTTTCCTCAAAGATTGAAGACATTGTAAAAATTGCTCGAAGCTTAGCTTGGTGGGGACGCGATTGTTACTGTGTGGGTGCAGCAAATCTTCTTTCATGTGGGAGTTGTGGCAACCGTTTTGATCGGTGGTTACCTGGTTATGATGGAATTGTTGATCACAAATATATCTTTACCAACATGGGCTACAATCTTAAGCCCCTTGATTTGCAGGGTGCAGTTGGTATTGTCCAACTAGAAAAATTTGAGGAGATTGACGCTCGCCGTAAGCGCAGCAAGGAAACTCTTCAAGCTCTGTTAGAAGAACAGGTTGAAGAGATTCGAGTCCCTGGTACTTTGCCAGAAGCCGAAACTTGTTGGTTTGGCACTCCAATTATTTGTCCTGATCGCCAATTCAAACAGGATCTTGTTGAGTTTTTTGAGAATAATAAAATACAAACTCGAAATTACTTTGCTGGCAATATTTTATTGCAGCCTGCCTATCGTCACCTAGATGATGCAGAAAAGTATCCTAATGCTAATGTTGTTCTTGACCGTATTTTCTTTATCGGTGCTGCTCCACACTACAATTCTGTTGTTTTTGACTACGTTAGAGATTGCTTGATAGCCAGGTCTACCCCAAGGTTATCTGCATTGGTCTTGGAACAGTAAGGCTAGATTTCTATCCTGTCTCAGTAGTAAGAACAAATTGGTCATAGCGTTTTTCACTTCGAAAAAGTAAAAATAGATTTCTGAAATTTATCAACTCAAACTCTTTCAGTTGATGTGAAATCTATGCTTTTGAAATCGCTATAGATTCTTTGTTTTCGATTTAAAAGTAGTCCCTAATTAGTCTTTGGAAGACTTTTTCCAACCAAGCTTAAAAACAGTAAAATTCAAGGAAGGATCGATGAAAGTTTTTCATATATGCACTATCACCAATAACTTAAAGCAATATGAAGAGATGAAGTCCTCATATATCTCGGCAGGCTTTACCGAGGATAGGTGTAGGTATAGTTTATTTGATAATTCTAAAGGTAATGTTTTCGATCCTAGTGTCTTTAATGAGATTCGACTCTCAACTCCTGAGCCATATATCATATTTTGTCATCAAGACATTTTGTTAAATCAAGGTGATGGATATGATAAGTTGATTAAGGTTGTTGATGAACTCAATCAGATAGATAAAGCATGGGCTGTTGCTGGTAACGCCGGAGTCAGCAGAAAAGGAGAATATGTCTTAAGGATAACCGATCCTTTTTCCGAGTCTTATCCAGAATGGAAAAAGGGGTTTCCCTATCCAGTGGAATCTTTGGATGAAAATTTTTTGTTGATTAGAACACAAGCCGATATTAGTTGTAACATTAAAACATTTTATTTTTATGCCCATGAATTGTGCCTGGATGCTTTGACAAAAGGTTATTCATCCTATGTTATTGACTTCCATTTAACGCACCTTAGCCCTGGCAAATATGACCACGATGGTCATTCTTACTTTAGTTCAGCAATTAAAGCCTTCGAGAATAAATGGAGTCAAAAGTTCTTCTTTCGATATTATAAGCCAATGTATGCACAAACAATGTGCTTTTCTAAGTATTACTTTCTTCGTAAACTTGGTAAAGTTGGAATTTATGCGAAAAGAATTAGGATTCAAGCCAATGATTTCGTTAAAAAAACATTTCGCTATGGGAAGAGAGTTTTAAGTTTCGGTACTTGAATAAAAATTTGATCTGAGGCACTACCAATAGATTGCATATTCCTTCAGTCCTCACCTGAGTCTATTTATCAAGCTTGGTAAATAGACTCAGGTGAGGCATTTTTCGTATTTTGAAAAGTCAACTGATATTCGGTAGTCGCATACCAATCTATAGCGGTTTCCGAACGTATGAGATAGACCTGAACCAGTAGAAATCTTTCAACTAATAGTTTAGAAGAAAGTAGTTGTACTGCATCAGAGTAAGAACCGCTAGAGTATCAGGGTAATCGCATCTTAATTGGCTAATTACGATACAGACAGATTGCTCACTTTCTGAAGCAAGAGCAGATTTACTGGTTCTTCATCCGTGATCACGGCTAATCTCATACTGATACTGCATTTTGAGTTATATGAGACATG
>JBEIGU010000137.1:0-10156 GCA_040381765.1 Leptolyngbya sp. | reverse complement strand
TCACCCCCTTGAACAAGGCTGGTGTCGGGGGTTTGCCAGCCCACTGTCCTCAGATATGGCCCCCTATGACCGCTGAACCTAATTTCGTTCTCGATTTGACCCTGGCCCTGGGGGCGTCTGCCCTGGGGGGATACCTGGCCCATCGCCTGAAACAACCGGCCCTGTTGGGCTATCTGGTGACTGGGCTGGTGATCGGTCCCTACGGGTTTGGCCTGCAAACCGATGTGGAGCAGATCCAGGCCCTGGCGGAGGTGGGCATTGCCTTTCTACTGTTTACCCTGGGGGTGGAGTTTTCCCTGGGGGAATTGAAACGGGTACGGGCGATCGCCCTGCTGGGCAGTTTTTTGCAAATTGGCCTCACCACCCTGCTGGTATGTGGCGTCTCCCTCCTATCCGGGTCTGCCACCTCCGTACTCCAGGGGGTTTTTCTAGGCCTGGTGCTATCCCTATCCTCCACGGCGGTGGTGCTCAAAACCCTCACCGATCGGGGGGAAACCAGTACCGTCCATGGTCAGGTGATGCTGGCCCTGCTGATTGCCCAAGACCTGGCCCTGGGTCTGATGATGGCCATTTTGCCGGTGCTTAACCAGCCCGATGCCCTGGGGCCTACCCTGGCCCTGGCCGCCCTGAAAATTCTGCTATTCCTGGGCGGAGCCCTGGCCCTGGGGCGCTGGGTAGTACCCCGCTTAATGCAGCACATTGCCGCCACTGAAAGCAATGAACTGTTTTTGCTGACGGTGGTGGCCTTTTGTCTGGGAGTGGCCTGGGTCACCTCCCAATTGGGCCTCTCCATCGCCATGGGGGCCTTTGTGGCAGGGCTGATGATCTCCGAAATTGACTATGCTGATCAGGCCCTGGGTAAGATTTTGCCCCTGCGGGATACCTTTGCCTGCCTGTTTTTCGCCTCCATTGGCATGTTGATCGATCCCAGCCTGTTGTGGAGCAACCTGGACCACATTCTGGAGTTGGTCACCCTGATCATGGTGGGCAAGGCCCTGGTGATTTTGCCCATCGTCCTGGGCTTCGGCTATTCCCTCAAGACCGCCCTGAAGACTAGCTTTGGCCTTAACCAGATCGGGGAGTTTTCCTTCGTCCTGGCCCTGGTGGGGCTGGAGATGGAGTTGATTTCTCCCCAGCGGTATTCCCTGCTGCTGGGCACCATCGCCATTTCCCTGATGCTGACCCCCCTCTGGATCAACCTGGCCCCTCGGGTGTTGGACTGGCTACACCACTGGCCCCTGCTCAAAAACTACGTCAAGTCCACCCAGGAACCCCAGCTGCTGTCGGTACCCGAAGGTATAAGGGATCACGTGATCGTGGCGGGCTACGGGCGGGTGGGGGAAGTCCTGGTGAATATTCTGCTCAGTCGAGGCTACCCAGTGCTGGTGGTAGAAAATAGTGAAACGGCGGTGCAGCGCCTGCGTAACCGCCACGCGCCGCTGGTGCAGATACCCTTTATCTACGGGGATGCCGACAGCGAGTTAGTACTGGAAAAGACTCGCCTGGAAAACGCCAAGGCCCTGGCCATTACCCTGCCCGACCCTGCCAGTACCCGCCTGTTGCTGCAGCGGGCCCTGGGCAAAGCGCCCCACCTGGACATCATCGCCCGATCCCAGAGTAACGAGGAGATTGACGTGCTGACTCAGTTGGGGGCCAGGGAGGTGGTGCAACCAGAGTTTGAGGCCGCCCTGGAATTGGGATCCCACCTGCTCCATACCCTGGGGGAAAAAACCCTGGAAGTTCAATCTGCACTGGAATGGATTCGGCAGGACTGCTACCGTAGTATCCGTCCCCTGCCCCAGGTGGGGGAAAGCTAGGCTAGCAATGATGTGGTGGTTACGGAGATTAAATCAATTATGGCGGTTCCCCTGATTCAAGTCGATGCCTTTACCGACCAGGCCTACGGCGGCAACCCAGCGGCAGTCTGCCCCCTGCCGGGCCCCTGCCCTGAGGACTGGATGCAGCGAGTCGCCAGGGAAATGAATCTGTCGGAAACAGCCTTCTTCTATCCCGAAGCCGATGGCTACCGGCTACGCTGGTTTACCCCCACCACAGAGGTCGACCTCTGTGGCCATGCTACCCTGGCCACGGCCCATGTGCTCTGGAGTGAGGGCTACCTGGCGGAGCACCTCCAGGCCCGCTTCTATACCCACAGTGGGGTGCTAACGGCCCGCCGTCAGGAACACTGGATTGAGCTGAATTTTCCCACTAACCCCTCCCACCCCATTGCCCTACCAGCGGGGCTGGAGGAGGCCCTGGGGGCGACGCCGATCGCGGTAATGGAAAATTCCCTGGGTTACCTGGTGGAGCTGGAGTCCGCTGATCTGGTGCAGCAGTTGAACCCCAACTTTAGGGCCCTCAAGGCTTTGCCCGTGGCCGGGGTGACCGTCACCAGCCAGGCCAGTGCTCCCTACGATTTTATTTCTCGCTTCTTTGCCCCCAACCTGGGAATTAACGAAGACCCGGCCACTGGGTCTTCCCATTGTTGTCTCAGCCCCTACTGGCGCGATCGCCTGCATAAAACCACCTTCCTGGCCTATCAGGCCTCCCCCCGGGGGGGAGTCATCAAACTGGAGGATGAGGGTGATCGGATTCGCCTCAGCGGTCAAGCGGTTACCGTCCTCAAGGGTGAGCTTTTCCACTAGTCCTCGGCGGCGTATATTCGGCGATCCTTACCAGGGGAGTCAGAACTCAGGAAAAGCAGGCCTATTTACCCTGGGGTCTACTAGATTTAAGATCTAACCTTAGCCAAGCCCTCGGTCTCAGTAATCCTCCACCGATTCTCGCCTTATGGCCACTCCCTCCCCTACTGGTTCTCCGTCCCCAGATCCCCTGCCAGGTTGTTCAGTGCAGATTCGCCACCTGGATCACTTTTTCGGCCAGGGGGATCTACGCAAACAGGTGCTCTACGACATCAACCTGGATCTACACCAGGGGGAAATTGCGATTATGACGGGCCCCTCGGGCTCCGGTAAAACCACCCTGCTAACCTTGATTGGGGCGCTGCGATCGGTGCACCAGGGCAGTCTCCAGGTTCTAGGGCAGGAGCTCACCGGCTTAACCCCGCGGCAGCTAGTGCAGGTGCGCCGGCAAATTGGGTTTATTTTTCAGGCCCATAACCTGTTTGAATCCCTCACGGCGGTTCAAAATGTGGAAATGGCGGTGGAGCTCAGCGGTAACCTTAAGGCCAAACGGCAGCGGGCGGTCGCCATGCTGGCCCAGGTGGGGTTAGGTGATCGGGCTGACTATAGGCCAGTGGCCCTCTCCGGCGGGCAGAAGCAGCGGGTGGCCATTGCCCGAGCCCTGGTTAATCACCCCCGCTTAATCCTGGCGGACGAGCCCACCGCCGCCCTGGATAAGGTGTCAGGGCGGGATGTGGTGACCCTGATGCAGCAGCTAGCCCAGCAGGAGCACTGCACCATCCTGATGGTTACCCACGACAATCGCATTCTGGATGTGGCCCATCGTTTAATTAACCTGGTGGATGGTCGCCTCGAGTCAGACACTAAGCCCCAGGCCTTTGTGGCCAGCCATACCCAGGCAATGGATGGTGGGGTGGTGGTGATGTAGTAGGTCAAGCCAGCGCCATCACGCCGGATCAAAGCCGCTACCGTAACTCCGGCGGTAGGGGGCTGGGGCGCACGGTGATGGTTTTCATCTGTTGGTCACGCCGCACCTGAATATCCAGGGCAACACCGATCTGGGTCGACTCCATCAGGGCCTGTACCTGGCTGGGGGTGGTGACCGGCTCACCCCGGATCGCCTGGATCACGTCCCCCACCTTTAACCCAGCCGATTCCGCCGGACTACCCGGCAACACCTGGACAATCAGGATACCGCTGGTGTTCGGGGGCAGGTTTAGTCCCTGGGTCTGGTTTAGCTCAGCAATGGTGTCTGGGGTTAACTCCAGCATTTGAATACCCAGGTAGGGATGCTGCACCTGGCCGGTGGCAAACAATTGGTCTGCAATCCGCTTGGCGGTTTCAATGGGGATGGCAAAGCCCAGACCCTGGGCGTTGGCCCGAATGGCGGTATTCATACCGATCACCTCCCCCCGATCGTTGAGCAAGGGACCACCGGAATTACCGGGGTTGATGGCGGCGTCGGTTTGGATAAATTGCACCCGCTTATCCGGAATCCCCACTTCGTTGCTGGTGCGGCCCAGGGCACTAATGATACCGGCGGTGACGGTGTTATCCAGACCCAGGGGATTGCCGATGGCGATCGCCCACTGTCCTGGCGCCAGGTTATCCGTACTGCCCAACCGCACCACCGGTAGATCGGTAGCCTCAATCTTCACCACCGCCACGTCAGTGACAGAGTCCACCCCCACCACCTTGCCAGGGAAGCTCCGACCATCCCGCAGGGTTACCTGCACCGTCTTAACCCCCTCCACCACGTGGGCATTGGTGAGAATTTGACCGTCAGCATTGAGAATAAAGCCGGAGCCGGTACCCTGCTGAACCCGATCTGGGCCCAAATCCGGGGGAATTTGGTCCCCAAAAAAACGGCGAAAAAAGGGGTTACTGAAAGCATCGGGGCCAATCCGGGATACCGATCGCTCCGCATCAATCCGCACCACCGCCGGCCCGACCTGTTGCACCGCCACCGCAATAAAATTCAGGCTGGGTATCACCGGTGCTGGCGCCATGGTAGGGCGGGGCTCCAGCACCTGGGCCGCAGCCTCTACCCCGGTCGATTTCTGCTCCTCCAACAGTAGGGAGCGATGCCAGTACTGATGGGCCCACCAACCCCCACCACCGCCCACCAGCAGGGCTGCCACCAGCCATCCCAATTGTTTCTGCAGCACCTTCATAGTTAGCAATCCCGACGATGACCAACGACTATTGACCCTGGGGGCCAGGGTTAGGCTCCCCCTTCAGCAGATCAAACCCTTCGACAACCAACCTGACCCATCCTCAGGATTGTAACGGTATTTTAACGACCCAGGGCCAGCCTCAGATCTTCACTTTAACAAGAACGCTAGAGGAATCGGGGCTGGGGCTATGAGCACTATCCCCCTTGCCATGGCGAGATATTCCTACCTCGTCATCGGGCCGCTGTTGGGGTTTCCGAGTTACAGTGGGCAATAGCTGGAAACAGCAATCAAGGGTCCACCTCAATTCCACTCAATGCCATGGCTGAACACACGGGGCACATTTTACTGGTTGACGATGAACCCGGCCTACGGGAAGCGGTGCAGGCCTATCTGGAGGATAGCGGTTTTATCGTCAGAACCGCCAGCAATGCCCAGGAGGGCTGGACCCTGCTCCAGCAGAAAACTCCTGACGTGCTGATCTCTGACATTATGATGCCCCAGGTAGACGGCCACGCCTTCCTGGCTCAGGTGCGGGAAGACATCCGTTTTAAGGGCCTACCGGTGGTATTCTTAACTGCCCGGGGTATGACCAAGGACCGGATTCAAGGTTATCAGTCCGGTTGTGATGCCTACCTGCCCAAACCCTTTGATCCGGAGGAGTTAGTGGCGGTGGTGGGTAACTTAATTGAACGGCGGGCGGCCCAGGCTCCAGAGGCGGGTGAGGTGCCCGACATTGCGGTGATGGCTCGCCAAATTGAAGAAATTAAGGCCATGCTGAGCCAGAAAGGAGGCATCGCTAAAATGACCTCCGATCTGCGCATCGACCTGACCCCTCGGGAACAAAGTGTGCTCGATTTGGTGGCGGAGGGGCTCATGAATAAAGAAATTGCCAGTCGCCTGGACACTAGCGTCCGCAACGTGGAAAAGTACGTCAGCCGCCTGTTCAGTAAAACCGGCACCAACAGCCGTACCGAGCTAGTGCGTTTTGCCCTGGAACATGGCCTGGTGAACTAGACCCTGCCCTTAGGGGATCTTGACAATAACTGCGGTGATATTAGTCAACCCAGCCAATATCAGCATCGGAGAGCATGGAATTGGATTGCCCCCCCAGGGGCACCTGGGCCGGAACCCCCCGCACGTAGCCAGGCTGGCTGGGCGGGGAGGCAGGGGGTCGGGGCACAATATCCCCCCCTGATCGGCTGGCCCGGGGGAGAGCAGCCGGCGCAGCGGCGGGAGTGTTCACCTGACTCAGGCTGAGAATGGTTTGCTTTGCCTCCCGCAGCTCCGCCTGGGACTTATCCAGGCTGTCCTTTAGTTCAAACAGACGGGCTTGCTGAATCTCCAGATCGGATTGCAGGCCTTTGACGGTTTTCTCTAGAGCGACCTTAGCGGTCTCGGAGGTCGCTAAGGCCGCTTCTAATTCCAGGATTCGAGGGTCTGGGGCCTTGATAGTGGAGGCTGGGGACTCCGCTGCAGGCTGGGCAGGCTGAGGTGTCGTCACGGTTTCTGGCGATGGATCAGGCCCAGCGGCTGCCGTTGCATCCGTAGCACTCTGCAGGGCGGCGGCGGAACCCCGGCGCCGAGACAGGGACCGACGGCTGGCCGGGACCGCCTCAGGGGCAGGGCCAGGATCGGGTGGAGAGTCAGGGGACTGGGAGGAATCGGTCTTATTGACTTCTTCCTTAAGCAGGTCGGAGAGGCGTTTCTTGGTCATGGGTTTCTCCAGTCTTGCTGGATTTCTTCAGCAACTCGGTAGTAATCAGAACGGGCTTCCTGGGCATTTTGTCCACGCCACTGCAAGACCGGAACCCCCTCCAGGGCGGCTCGTTCATGGGCTTTGTAGGTGCGGATAAAGGCATTACAGGCTGGGATATTTAACTCTAACAGGGTTTTTTGGGCTTCCATGGCTTCCCCCAGGCTGCGCGAGTCCACCTTGGTTAACAATACCCGATGGCGGACTCCCTGGGGCGATAGGGCAGTGTGGACCGTGGTAATCAGGGCAGCTAGATCCATGGGAGCGGGGGGAGTGGGGAGCAGCACGTAGTCCGCCACCGGCACCACCATGGCCAGGGCCTGGGAATCCAGGGCGGGGGGGGTGTCAACAATCACCAAGCTGTATTGATGGAGTTGATGGAGGCGCCCTAGATCGGCGGGGTTGTTGGCGCGGCTAACAACAAACTTCAGGCTTTCAGGACTCCGTCCCGTCCACCACAGGGCGGAACCCTGGGGGTCAGCATCCACCAAGAGGACGGACTGGGTTTCACTAAAAACAGCGGCCAGATTAACGGCGGTGGTGGTTTTACCCACTCCACCTTTACCGTTCAAAACCACTAATACCCGGGGTTGCCCTGGGGATGGAGCCAATGTCGTACCCTCCCGGGAAATTTCCTAATCTTAATCACTCAGCTTAAATCAATGGTAGTGGAAGTCGGCCACAACGGATCGCCCTGCTGCCCTGAGTCTAGCTGGGAAAACTCACCAACAAATTGCACCTCGGGGTGGAGCTGGAGGGACCACCGCTGCCGCACCTCAGACTGGACCTGGTGAATCAGGCGGTGAATATCCGCCGCCGTTGCCCCCCCCAGATTCAGAATAAAGTTGGCATGGCGCTCGGCCACCTGGGCATTACCCAGGCGGCAACCCTTTAGTCCGGCTTGCTCAATCAGCCAACCAGCACTGTGGGGCAGGGGATTGCGAAATACGCTGCCACAACTGGGGTAATCGTAGGGCTGGGTGGCGCGCCGTTGGTTAAGTCCGGCCAGGGTATCTGCCATCACCACCGCTGGGTCGTAGCCAGGCTCAAGCTGAAAGGTGGCCTCCAGGACCACCTTGCCGCTCCCCTGGAGACAGGAGGTACGGTAGGCAAAGGCCAGATCGGCGGGGCTGAGTTCCCTCACCTGCTGGTTGTGATCGAGGACGGTGGTGGAAACCAGACGATCGGCGGTGCACCCCCCATGGGCCCCCGCATTCATCACCACCGCTCCCCCCACGGTGCCAGGAATCCCGACCGCCCATTCCAGCCCTCGCCAACCCCGTTTAGCGACTTTCCAGGCCAGGGTGGGCAGGGGTTCCCCTGCCGCCACCCGCACCTGCCCCGCCGCCAGGTCAAACTGACTCCGCCGCCAGTGGCGGGTACAGATCACCAGGCCGGGGATGCCGCGATCGCTGATCAACACATTAGAGCCCGCCCCCAAAATGGTGACATTCACCGCCTCGGCCCTGGCCCAGGCCAGGAGCTGGTCAAAGTCCTCCCGTTGTCGCGGTGCTCCTAACCAATCCGCCACACCACCCACCCGCCAGGTGGTGAGCTTTTGTAGAGGAACTTGGGGACTCAAGCAGGCAATCAAGGCGGATCTTACGGAGATTAGGGTCATAACACCACTCTACAGGAGGACGGCCTCATCCCTGGCAAGTTTCCTGCAGGGAGGAGACCTCCGCCTTGGCGTAATATTCCATTACCTGGGGAATGATTTGATTGAGATTACCCGCCCCCATGAACAGCACCAGATCGCCCGAACGCAGATAGCTGATGAGGGTAGACTGCACATCCTCCAGGCTAGGGCGATAGAGCACCCGGCCGTGGTGACCCGCCACCGCCGCCGCCACCTGTTCACCAGAAATCCCGTAGGTGTTAGCTTCGCCAGCGCTATAGATATCCGCCAAAATCACCTGGTCAGCATCCCCAAAGGCAGCGCCAAAGTCATCCAGCAGGGCTGCCGTACGGCTAAACCGATGGGGTTGGAACACCGCCACCACCCGACCCTGACGCCCGGATCGCCCCCCATCTATCCCATTATGACTCGGTCCATCGGCCTGGCCCTGGCGGAGCTGGGCCGCCGCCAGGGTAGCCCGGATCTCGCTGGGGTGGTGGGCGTAGTCGTCGACAAACTGAATGCCGGCGTAGTTACCGCGACACTCAAACCGCCGACGGGCCCCATCAAACTGGCCCAGGGCAGTAGCAATGGTGGCGAAGTCAAGGCCCAGGTGACGCCCCACTGCTACTGCTGCCAGGGCATTGCTGAGATTATGGTGCCCCAACAAGCGCAGGTGGAGTTGCCCCAGGCACACTCCTCGCTCCCACACCATGGCGCTGGTACCGGTAGGGCTAAAGCCGATTTCCGTCGGATAGTAGGTGGCACCGGACTGGGGATCCAGGCTATAGGTGATGGTGGGGTTAAGGTTGGCGCGGATTACCTCACAATCAAGACTGGCCACCAGGGTTTGGCACTGGCCCTGAAAGGTTTGAAAAATGTTCACCACCTGCTCAAGGTCCTGGTAATGATCGGTATGGTCCAGCTCGATGTTGGTGACAATGCCGATCGCCGCTGACAATTTAGCCAGGGTACCGTCGGATTCATCCGCCTCCGCCACCAGGTAGGGCCCCTGGCCTAGGCGGGCATTACCATCCCAGCTGGTGACCTCGCCCCCGACCACAATGGTGGGGTCAAGCCCAGCCTGCAGCAGTAAATGGCCAATCAGGCTACTGGTGGTGGTCTTACCGTGGGTGCCGGCCACCGCAATACTCTGATAACGGGTAATCAGGGCCGCCAGTAGATCGGAGCGGTGAAAAATGGGACACCCCATGGCCAGGGCCGCCTGGTACTCAAGGTTGCCGTCGGCGATCGCTGTGGAGCAGATCACCTGGGGGGTGGTGCAGTTAGCCCCCAGGTTGGCAGACTCCACCTTGCTAGCTTGATGGGAAAAATAATTGAGGTTGTCCGCCTCCTGTTGCCAGAAAATGTGGGCTCCAGCCTCCTGTAATCGCTGGGTAATATGGCTGAGACGCAGGTCAGAGCCAGATACTGGTAGTTTTTTCTTGGTAAGGATGTAGGCCAGGGCCGACATCCCAATGCCGCCAATCCCAATAAAATGAAACGGCTTACCTTCCAAATCTACCAAATTCGGCATTAGTCTACTCCTTGAAGCATCACACCACCCGATTACCCCGGATATCAGGCGTAATCATAGCAAGAATTGTTAATTTAGCCTAAGCCTGGGCTGACCACCACCAGGGGGCCGTAAAGGCTATTTCTCAGATCCCTGACTAGAATTCGTCAATTTCTGGCCAGGTTACCCATAGTCAACTGGCAATCCATTGATGTGCAAGCCTTCCCCCGGGGGACGTGAGCCGAACTGAGCCTTACAGCATTCTCCTGAGGATTACCATAGACTAAGCTCAGGGATTCAGGCCGTAGCATAGATGTCTTTCTGCCCAAGGCGGTTACCGGCGGCTATTAAAGTTGATCATCCTTTGGGATATGATGGTGAATGTCTAAGAATACATACCTAGACTGAAAGCAGAGGGTTAAACGCAGTGATTAGAGTAGCCATTAATGG
>JBEIGU010000136.1:0-10318 GCA_040381765.1 Leptolyngbya sp. | reverse complement strand
TCTCAACGCTGGCGGCTAGAAGCCGCGCCTAGACAGTCAAAACCCGCCTACGCGGGTTATGGATCAGTCGGCGAAGGCCGACTTTGTCTGTATAGCAGCGGTTTGAACCGCCCTAAGCCAATGTTTTGTCAGTCAACCAGCCCGAATTGTCTTGACTATGCTGCCTCAGATACTCCATATTCCAAAGTAGGCTGTGAAAAATGATTAGACTATTAGATATCGTCGCTCTATTACAAGATCTACCCGAACTAGGGCTATATCGAGGCAACGTCGGCACCATCGTCGAAGAATACGAGCCCAATGTGTACGAAGTCGAGTTCAGCGACACTACGGGCAAAGCCTACGCCATCGAAACCCTACAGGCCAACCAGCTCATGCCCCTCTACCACCACCCCATAGAACCCCAAAAAGTAGCCGTCAGCGCGTGATAGTTCCCATCGCGCCTGTAGAGTAGGCACTGCCCACCAAATCCACATTATGATAGTCTCCACCCTTGACCTAAATCCCATCATTGATCTCACCGACGAGCAGTTCTACACACTCTGTCAGGCCAATCCCGATGTCAAATTTGAGCGCAACGCCAATGGCACCCTAGTTATTATGTCTCCCACAGGTGGCGAAACCGGCAATCGTAACTTTGAAATCGGCGCAGACTTCGCCATCTGGAACCGCCAAACCAAACTAGGAGTCTGCTTCGACTCCTCCACCTGCTTCAAACTCCCCAACGGTGCCCAACGCTCCCCCGACATCGCCTGGGTCAAACAAGAGCGCTGGCAAGCCCTCACCCCAGCTCAGCGAGAGCAATTTCCCCCCATCGCCCCTGACTTTGTGTTAGAGCTACTTTCCCCTTCCGACAGCCTGCCAGCTACCCAAACCAAAATGCAAGAATACATCGACAATGGCGTTCAACTGGGCTGGTTGATCAATCGAAAAAACCGCACCGTCGAGATTTACCGCCCCAATCAACCCGTACAAACTTTAACCAACCCAACTCAACTATCCGACACAGATATCTTGCCAGGGTTTACCCTCACAATGGCCACTCTTTGGTAGTAGGGTGGGCACTGCCCACCACCCACATAAACATCCCTCTCCATTAAAACAAATCCTATGAAAACCATCGCTATCTATCACAACAAAGGCGGCGTCGGCAAAACCACCACCGCCGTTAACCTCGCCGCCGCCTTCCAAAATAAAGGCCAGCGAGTCCTCCTCATCGACATTGATGCCCAGGCCAACTCCACCTTTAGCACTGGGCTAATCAAATTCCAATTTGAGGAAGACGATTATCTCGTCAACCGCAACGTCTTCCATCTGCTCGAATCCGGCGAGTTCAACTTCATCCCCGAAATTGTCAGAAAGTCCAACGGCTTCAACACGCCCGAAATCGACGTAGTTCCAGCCCACATTTCCCTCATCGACAGTCAAGATCGCCTCACCAAGCTGGCCGCCAGCCGGTTTCGCCTCAACAGCAAACTCCAAAAAGTAGAAGACAACTACGACATCGCCATCATCGATGCCCCACCCTCCCGCGACATCTACGCCGAAATCGCCCTGATCGCCGCCGACTACCTGATCATCCCCTCCGACATGAAGCCCTTTGCCAACCAGGGCCTCAACAATGTCAAACACTTCATCAACGAAGTCAACGAAACCCGCGCCAACATCGGCAAAGCCCCCTTAGAGGTGTTAGGGGTACTGGCCTCCAAAATCTTGACCAACAACCAATACCTCAAATTCATCTTCCCCCGCCAAAAAGAAGCCGTCACCCAACGCTATGGCTTCCCCACCCTAGAAACCGTCATCTACGAGCGGGTGGCTCTCTCTAACTGCGTTAACAAAACTCTCCCCGTCGGTATGATAGAAATCCCCGATCCAAAGTCCATCTTTGAGTTCGATCGCGACTGCGACTCCGTAAAAGAGTTCAGAAACCTCTCCTACGAAGTCATGAAAAAAATTGGAGCCTAATCCATGACCGAATATTACCTAGTCGATGTCAAAAGCATCACATCCACCACACCGCGATCCAACTTCAAAGTAGACCAGCTAGAAACCCTGGCCCAAAGCATTCTAGCCACCGGGGCCTTACTCTCCCCCCTGCTGCTCAAACAAACCGGGGCCGAAACCTACGAAGTCCTTGCCGGAGACCTGGAGTACTATGCCGCCGTTCGCGCTAAAGAACTTGACCCCCGCAAGGGTGAAATGGTCAACGCCTTTGTCATCCCTCCCAAACAGCAGAAGGCGGCAGTCGAGCAGGCGGCCCTCCTCAGCCTCCCTCCACAGCCCACAGCGCCCCAACCCCAAACGACCCCGGCAGCCACCCCAGCCCCCTCCAACGACTCCGACCTCCGCATCACCAACCTAGAATCCCGCCTAGACGAAGCCATCCGTGACCTCAAGCGCTCCCAAGACCGCGAAATCAACCGCCTAGAGCAAACCGTTAACGACCTCAAAGCCCAGCTCCCCCAACGGGTAGAACCCCTCGACGCCTTCAACGACCTCAGCCTGCCCGAACTAGCTCAAAAGCTAGCCTCCGCCAACGTGCGCGGCAAAACCGCCGAACGAATTCTCAACGGCATCGAAAAGGAACGGAAGCAGGCCAAATTCAAATCCTTCACCGACATCGTCGAACGAGTCGATGGCCTCGGCGACAAACGAATGCTCGCCATCATCGACACCTGGAGCGGTTTGCGCTAATGACTACCTGGGCCATCTCCGTAGCCGATACCTTCTTCAACGAGCTTCTGAACCTGCCTCAAGCCGTTCAGAAGAAAGTCAGCAAAGTCGTCAAAATCCTTGAGACAGATCCGATCTCAGCTCAAGGCGATGCCAAAAAACTCAAAGGCTACACCAACAACGTGTACCGTGTGCGCCTGGGCGACCACCGGCTGTTCTACAGCTTTGGCCAGGGTTGGGTCAAACTCCTCAGCATCCGCAAGCGCGACGAGCGCACCTACGAAATCGAAATCCCTGACTTCGATGCCCCTTCCCCGCCACCCAGCGACAGCATTCTCACCCCCCAGCCCATTGCGGGCATGCCCGCCCCCCCGACATTAACCACTAGGGGTGGTGTAGATGTCGGGCTAGAGAGCAGCTCTACCAGGGGCCAAATCACCACATCCTTGCCGGTAGCGCTCACCGAGTCACTCTTGCAGCAGTGGCAAATTCCGGCTATCCACTGGCCCGATGTGCTCAAGGTCAGCAACGCCGAGGACATTCTAGAGCTGCCTATCTCCGAGAATCTCATCAGCCGCATTATCGATAACCTCTACCCCCGCCCCATCGAAGAAATCGCAGCCCAGAAAGAGTACATTCTCCAGCAGCCCGAAGACCTCGATCGCTTTGTAGAAGGCAACCTCAGCGCCTTTCTGCTCAAGCTCGACCCCGAGCAGGAAGCCCTGCGAGACTTTGGCAAGCAAGGCCCTGTGCTGGTCAAGGGCGGCCCTGGTACTGGCAAATCTACCCTGGCCCTCTACCGGGTAGAAACCCTGCTGAGCCAGGGATATAAGCCAATTCTCTTCACCACCTATACCAAAGCCCTGGTGGCCTACTCCGAGCAACTGCTCACCCAACTGCTAGAGCAGCCCCCCGAAGATGCTGGCGTCAAAGTCAGCACGGTGGATGGCTTGGTTTATCGGCAGTACATCACCACCTACGGCAAGCCTAAGTTCGCCCAAGACTACCAATGCCAAAACCTACTAGAGGAAGACTAAGACCTATCCCCCGTTTCCCTCCGCTTTCTCCTGGGCCTTGTGCCAACCTTAGCAGGCATCTACCTCACTGCCGATGCCTCGCAATCCCTCTACCAGCGGGGCTTTAGCTGGAAGCAAATCCACCACGACCTGCGCGTCACTGGGCGATCGCTGTTACTGAAACGCAACTATCGCAACACAGCCCAAATCACAGCAGCCTGTACCGCCATTCTTCAGGGCACCGATGCGGGCGATGCCGAGTGCCTGGTACAAGAGCCCTCCCCCCACCAAGGCGAGGTTCCATCCGTCCTAATGACCGACAGTGCCGATCAAATCGCCCAATTAGTCCGAGACTTTTTCCTTCAGGCGGCTAAGACCTACCGCATTCCGCTTCACGGTGGGGCCGTGCTATGCCCCAGCAACCAGATGGGCGAAGACATTGCCGCTCGGCTATCGAGCCTGGGACTCAAAACCCAGTTCTTTCAGGGCAATCAGCTCGATCTCAATGCCACCTGTGTCAAAGTGCTCACCCTGCATTCTGCCAAGGGGCTAGAGTTTCCCTTTGTGGCCATAATTGGCCTCCAGGAGGGACGACTGCCCAAACTTGACCCCAATCTTCCTGAAGAAGAAAGCTCTGCTGCGATAGCTGAACAAAGGCGACTGTTCTACGTTGGCTGCTCTAGAGCCATGCGGGCACTGACTGTTATCGGCTCCCGTTCCAGCCCGTCCTTACTGCTCGAATCCCTCACTGCCCCATCCTGGCAAAGATAGGCACCGTTATGAAACTACCGGTTAAACTCCAAGATCTGATCCAACAGGGAGATGCGTTCATTACCTCTATCAGTCAACTGATGGCCCTGGGGAATGTTTGGATAGATTGCTCTGGGGTAGATAAAGTCCCTGACGACAAACTCGATCTATTACTGTCGGTAGCTCCCTCAAGCTGGGACTTCATGGAGTTCTCTGAGGTCATCGACTCTAGCACTCTAACAGAGTCCTTTGCTGAGCAACTCATTGCGAGAATCAACTTTCGCCTGGGGCGTGTATCTCCGCCTGCCGCCACGGTGGAATCAGGAGATGACCTAGAGCCTTCTACTCCCCTCGATATCTTTAACCTGCGGGACGAGGTTATCAGCGACTACCGCACCTACATCGAAAGTTTCCTCAAAATCCGCGACAGCAAAGTTAAATCCTTTGTCGATCAAGAGCTAGAAAAAGGCGAACTTTGGCCCGACCCACTGGTACAGCTCAACCCCTCCTACAAACCTGGAGCCTACATTGGGCCACTGGTCGAACAGGGCGTCTTGCATCCAGACTGTGCTCGGTACTTCCCCGACTACGTCTCCAAATACCCCTTTCGGGACCACCAAGAGCAGGCCTTTCGTATTGCCCGTCAGGAGCAGCCCTATGTCTTGACCACAGGCACCGGGTCTGGCAAAAGCATGACTTACGTTGTGCCCATCATCGACGATCTGTTGCGCAATCCGGGCATCCGAGGGGTGCGGGCCATTTTGGTTTACCCCATGAATGCTCTGATCAACTCCCAAAAACAAGAGTTCGATAAGTTTTTGGGAGGTATCCCAGGCTCTCGCATTCGTGTAGAGCAATACACCGGCCAGGAAAACTTGACCCAAAAGACCGAGATTCAAAACAACCCGCCCCAAATCATCCTCACTAACTACATGATGCTAGAGCTGATGCTCAGCCGTACCCACGAAGAAAAGCTGGTGGCCTCCAGCGACTTGAAGTTTCTCGTGCTCGAAGACCGGCTCCTCTACCCCCTGGTGTTTTGTCGAGAATGCGGGCAGGACTACTACATGGTGTTCTACAACCGCGATCGCGACGAGATTCAGCCACTTCTACCCACTCAGCTCGATTTCAATCCCGATGAGTCGGACATTCAGGAAGGCTATCTCACTCTCAACGAGCCAGGGCTATGGCACGAGAGCGAGGCAGATCGCTTACCAGACACCTGGTTCCGGGAAACCAAGCGGGAAGGGCGAGTGCCGAAAAAAGAGTACGCCCAGTTCATTCCTCAACGCCTGCGGGTGCTGCCCAATGGCCGAGTTACCCACTCATTATTGGAAGGAACTGAGTTTTGGTTCTCCCCTAAGCCCTTTAGCGTTTGCCTCAATTGCGGTATCGTCCACGATCGCCGCAAGAGCGAATTTACCAAGCTCTCTCGCCTCAGCAGTGAAGGCCGTAGCACCACCACCACCCTGCTATGCCTATCGACCGTCAACCGGCTAAAAAGCAGCAATGCGGTAGAGCCTACCGCTCAAAAGGTGCTCAGCTTCACCGATAACCGTCAGGATGCTTCACTTCAGGCGGGGCACTTTAACGACTTCGTACAAACCAGCCTGTTGCGGGCAGCGCTAAATCGCGCCCTCACTGCCAAGTCATCCCTCATCCACGCTGACTTGGTGCGGTGCGTAGTGGATCAGATGAACCTGGCCCAAACCGTCTACGCCAAACAACCCGCCGAGTTTGATGGCCCAGGTAAGCGCCGCAATGAGCGAGCCTTTCAAAAACTGGTGGAATATCGGCTCTACGAAGACCTGAGAAAGGGCTGGCGGTTTGTGCAGCCCAACCTAGAACAGTGTGGTCTGCTAGCCATTGAATACGATGGCATTGAGGAGGTTTGCGCCTCCAATAGTCTATGGGAGAAATACCCTCATCACATCTTATTGAAGGCTACGGCTCAGGAGCGTTGCGAGGTAGTGAAAGCGTTCTTAGACCAACTCCGCAAAGATTTGGTGCTCGATGCCGAGTTGCTTCAGCCTGAGAATGTAGAGCAGCTTCTCAGGGAGGTTAATCAAGCGATCGCCGATCCTTGGTCATTTGACGTGTACGAAAAGCTCCATGAAGCTCGATGGGCTACCTACCAACAGACCGATCAAGGTAAGGCCCAAGTGAAGCTCACTGCTCGCAGCAAAATAGGCCGTTTCCTACGGTCGGATCGGGCGTGGCCCTGGCTGAATCAACCGATTTCTGAGGTTGACTATGATGCCCTTGTTCGGGCATTTGTAGCAGCCCTAGCCGATGCAGGCTTTTTGCTTCAGGAGCAGGACAAAATCCAACTCCGGGTGGATTCTCTTAAATGGGTGACCCAAAAAGTAACCCATATCCCCTCAGATCCTATGACAGCTAAACGGCTCCAGGGAAGTGAGGCAGCTTTGAGCGAGGTAAACCAGTTCTTCCAAAACTTTTACGAGCAAAGCAGCTCAGGCATCCACAACCTGGAGGGCCGAGAACACACTGGCCAGGTCAAAAACGAAAAACGCCAGGAGCGTGAGGCAAAGTTTAGAGAAGGCAAACTCGCCACCCTATTTTGCTCTCCCACTATGGAACTGGGGATCGATATTTCCGACTTGAACATTGTTCACATGCGGAACGTCCCCCCTAGCCCAGCCAACTATGCTCAGCGGGGTGGTCGAGCCGGTAGAAGTGGGCAAGCTGCTTTAGTCATTACCTATGCCTCCATTGGCAGTGGCCACGACCAATACTTCTTCAGACGACAAGATCAAATGGTGGCCGGGGTCGTTGTCCCTCCTAAACTAGAGTTGGGCAATCAAGATCTGATTCGTGCCCACATTCATTCCATCTGGTTAGCCCATACAGGGCTTTCGTTGGAAAACTCCTCAAGGCTGATCATCGAGGCAATCCGTCGAAACTTAGCCGCCTGTTAACCATGGAAACAATGCTAACCCGACGGCGAGAACGCATTACCTGCGATGAAGAAGAACGCCTCAAGTATGGTTACAACGTCACTACACACTTCCGCTATAGTGATGGGCGAAGAGTCGTAGCCACAGTTGAAGCCGAAGATGGTACCCCATTGCTCAGGCTCACTTTTGGGGAAACAGCTAAACTGTGGCGCATTAACCGAGGTTTATCTCGCAATCGCCAGGAATTTGGCTTTAAGTTAAATACGGCTACGGGTCTATGGGGCGAGGCAAAGCAAGAGAAAGACCAACTTGTTCCAGACACTCTCCACTCTGAAGTACACCTGGTTGTAAACGATACCTGTAACGTCCTGATGGTAGAACCTTGCCAGGTCCCTGCCGAAAACTCGGAGGCATTTCTGGCCAGTTTTCAATATGCACTACAAAGAGCAATTCAAGCTGCTTATAAGCTTGAGGATGATGAGCTAGCCTCCGAACGACTTGGGCAAGGCCACCATATTTTATTCTGGGAAGCCTCAGAGGGCGGAGCTGGAGTGCTCTCACAGATTCTGGAAGACCCTCAATCATTCCAAAGGTTGGCTGCCGAGGCTTTAGATATCTGTCACTTTAACCACGAAAAAGAAAGCTGCTCTCAAGCCTGCTACGAATGCCTGTTATCCTACCGCAACCAGTTTGACCATCCCCTGCTAAACCGACACCTGATCCGTCCTTGGCTAGACCAACTCGTAATCAGCAATGTTTGCCTCCATATAGATAGTGGCAAACGAGATGAGCACTATACATGGCTTAGAGCCCAAACGGACCCTAGCTCTGATTTAGAACGCCAGGTATTAGATGCCATTTATCAGCAAGGTCTTAAGCTACCTGATAGCGCCCAAACCTTCATCGAAGTCGCTAACTGTAAGCCCGACTTTCTCTATACAACTGAGAAAATTGCCATCTTCTGTGATGGCTCTGTACACGATCATCCAGAGCAACGGGAGCAAGACCAAATAGATCGAGATAACTTGAAGTATAGCGCTGGCTACTCCGTCCTGGTTCTCCGCTATGACCAAGACTGGCGTGGTCAACTCTCGGTTCTTTCCAGCCTGCTCCATTCAACGGCTTGCTAAGGTAAACAACTGGGCCAGATTGCTCAGGTGCTGCTGTTGCCGGTCACCAGGGCGATAATTCAGGACCTACAGAAAAGTGGTCTGCCCTGAGCCGTTATCGGCGAGGCTAGCCCTGGTATAACTGAGGTATAACAAAGGGGTAGGGCTTCAGGCTAAAATCACCATGAAAACGGCAATTTCCCTTCCAGACCCAGTCTTTAATCAGGCGGAAGCACTGGCTCAGCAGTTGGGGTTATCGCGCAGTGAGCTTTACACGAGAGCGTTGCAGGCCTATCTAAAAAGGCACAGTCGTGAGCAAATCCTGCTCAAATTGAACCAGGTTTACGGTAACGAGTCCTCTGAACTTGATCCAGTGATGGCAAGGATGCAGTTTATGTCCTTGCCCCGCGAGGATTGGTAATGTATCGGGGAGAAATTTGGTGGGCGAACCTACCCGATCCAATCGGTTCAGAACCTGGCTATCGCCGTCCTGTCTTGGTGGTTCAGGATGATGCCTTTACCCAGAGTCGGATTAGCACGGTGATTGTCGTCATTATTTCTTCAAATATTCAGCTAGCAGAAGCGCCGGGTAATGTGCGATTGCCTCGCGGGATATCCGGTTTACCGAAGGACTCTGTGATCAATGTCTCTCAGATCCTGACGGTCGATAAGACCTTTTTGGTGGAGCGGATTGGTTCAATACCGGACTTCTTGCAGGAGGAGGTAGATGCGGGTTTACGAACGGTTTTGTATCTCTGAGTTGATCATGGCGTTGCCGGTCACCAGGGCGATCGCTACTCCTCCAACAATCCTTTACCCCACTCACGGAAAACCTGGGGTTTAATGGGGATAGCTACAGAAAACCGCTCCAAACCATCAGGTTAGAGCCGTTCAACGGTCAAATTTAGGCAAGCGATAACCATGACTCCTGAACGAACCGAAACCATCAAGGCCCGGTTAGAGGATGGCACCATTGTTCAGGTGCAGGTGGGGGCGATCGCGGCGGCGGTGAAGCGATGGCTGGAGTCCCCAGACCATAATCGCTGGCTGTTGGTGATGGATAATGCCGATGATCTGCCAACCCAACACCACCCCACCGCTATCCAGTCCTCTGAAATACCCGTGCACCCTTCCAGAACCCTGATTAGAAAGGTTAAAATCTAGACAAATAGCTGGTTTAAGAGATTTTATAACCCCAGGGGTTCCAGCCAGGCTTCAGAGATTTACACCAGATTCATCAACCATGACAACTCGGCAGGTGGTAATTGATATTCCCGAAACCGTACTCCTGTCTGAAAAGAAAGCGGCGGTACTCGCGCCTCAGCTCCGGCAGCAGGGTGCTGCCTTCGATGTTGCGTTGGCTATTGATGGCGGTAGCGAGGGTGTCGAGTTGACCCAGGTAGTCTTCAACGGTGGCGATCACCGCGTTACTGTAGCCACTGTGGGTCATGGTTTCAATGGCGCTCAGGGCCGCGGCAATGGCCTGCTGGCTGCTATTGCTGGCCGGATACCCCAGGTATTTGCCAATTCTCTGGGGCGCAGGGCTACGGGCGCAGGGCGCAAGGCGGGGGGATGGTGATGGGGTGATGGGGTGACCAAAGATATGAGAGTGATCAGAATTTTGTGTAAGCGGTCTAGAATCCAACCCATAGACTAAGGAGACCGCTTTATGCCCCGACGTAGAAGAGACGTGACCATTCCCGACGAACTAGTCGATGAGCTGTTAAAGGATTACCGTGAACCGGCAGATTTACTGGGAGAGTCTGGGATCATCCAACAGATGACTCAACGATTGGTGGAACGAGCACTAGCAGGGGAATTGACCCACCACCTGAAGCGAGAGGCCGAG
>JBEIGU010000135.1:0-10380 GCA_040381765.1 Leptolyngbya sp. | reverse complement strand
TGCGATTCGCTACGGTTTTTGGCCTCGTTACTCAAGTCGTCGCCAACACTGGGACGTTGATACTGAGCGTCTGTTGCAGTTGACTCATCGGGGGCCAAGTCACTGCCTACTGGTAGGCCTCATGAATAATGCAGGTTAGGCCGTCTACGATCGCTAACTGGCCTGTGGCTATTACGAAACCAAACCCCGGTCCTCCTAGTGGGCTACCGCAGTGAATTGTGAATGGCTGTGAAGCAGACCGGCGATCGCTGGCCCCTGGCCGTTAGAATAAAGGCATTGTTCCTAAGCGGTTAGCACTATGTCCGTTGAAGCCGTTGGTAGCCCGCCCCCCGAGGCCGATCAGGTCCGCGCTGTGCTAGAACAGCAACTTCCCCAGATTATCGCCAGTTTCAACCAGGTCCTGCGGGAGCAGTACGGTGTTGTGGGGGTCAGCGTGGGAGGCTTTACGGTGGTTCCTAGGAGCAGCGAAGTCGTCGGCATTACCTGCGATCAAGACGGCTGCTCCATTGCCGAGGCATGATGGCTAGGGCCCATTGATCACCCCCGTGCTTGATTTAGCCAATCTATTTCCCTTTCCCCTGGATGACTTTCAGTACCAGGCGGTTGCCGCCTTAGATGGGGGAAAGTCAGTGGTAGTCTGTGCCCCCACCGGCTCGGGCAAGACCCTGGTGGGGGAATACGCCATTCACCGTGCCCTGGCCCATGGTCGCCGGGTGTTTTACACCACCCCCCTGAAGGCCCTGTCTAATCAGAAGCTGCGGGACTTTCGCCAGCAATTTGGCGATCAACAGGTGGGCCTGCTCACCGGCGACCTCTCGATTAATCGGGAGGCGCCGATTGTGGTGATGACCACCGAGATCTTCCGGAACATGCTCTACGGCACCCGCATCGGAGAAACCGGCACCACCCTGCAGCAGGTGGAGGCGGTGGTGTTGGATGAATGCCACTACATGAACGATCGCCAGCGGGGCACGGTGTGGGAAGAATCGATTATTTACTGCCCCCCCGAAATTCAACTGCTGGCCCTATCCGCCACGGTGGAAAACAGCGGTCAGCTGACGGACTGGCTGCAGCGGGTGCACGGCCCCACGGAGCTGATCTATTCCGATTTTCGGCCGGTGCCGCTGCAATTCCATTACTGTATCAGCGGTCGCCTGGTGCCCCTGCTAGATAGTAGCCAGACCAAGGTTAACCCCCAGCTCAAGAAACAACGCCGTCCCCAACGCCAACCCGGTCGACGTAGCGGCAATCGCATTGCCCTTGCCTCCGTGGTTGAGCAGTTGCGCCAGCGGGATATGTTACCCGCTATCTACTTTATTTTCAGCCGCCGGGGCTGCGACAAGGCGGTGGAGGAGGTCAGCCAACTCTCCCTGGTAACCCCGACCGAGGCCCTGGCCCTGCAGCAGCGCATTGATGCCTTCTTGCTGGCCAACCCGGAGGCGGGCCGGGCCGGCCAGGTTGAGCCTCTCTACCGGGGCATTGCCGCCCACCATGCCGGGATTTTGCCCCTCTGGAAGGGGCTGGTGGAGGAGTTGTTTCAAGCCGGTTTGATTAAGGTGGTGTTTGCCACGGAAACCCTGGCGGCGGGCATCAACATGCCGGCCCGCACAACAGTGATCTCTAGCCTCTCAAAACGCACCGACAGTGGCCATCGTTTGCTGACTGCCTCGGAGTTTTTACAAATGGCGGGTCGAGCCGGCCGCCGTGGCATGGATCAGCAGGGCCATGTGGTCACCGTAGAAAGCCCCTTTGAAGGTTGGCGGGAGGCGGTTCACCTGGCTACCTCCGGCGCTGATCCCCTGGTCAGCCAGTTTACCCCCAGCTACGGCATGGTGTTGAACCTGTTGCAGACCCATAGCTTAGAGGAGGCTAAGGATTTAATTGAGCGCAGCTTTGGTCAATATCTGGCCACCCTGCACCTGCTCCCCCAGCAGGAGGAAATCGCCCGCATCGAGGCGGAGATCGATCATCATCGGGCCCAGTTGGCGGCGGTGGACCTGGCCCTGCTGGAGGATTACGCCAAACTTAAGGCCCGCTTAAAGGAGGAGCAGCGCCTGCTCAAGACCCTACAACAGCAGGCGGCCACCGTGTTGGCGGAGGATGTAGCCAAAATGGTGCCCTTTGCCATTGCCGGCACCCTGCTTTCCTTGAAGGGTAAACATATGGCCGTGGCCCAACCGATGCCGGCGGTGTTGGTAGGCAAGGTTCCTGGTTCCGGCCAGTTCCCCTACCTGATTTGTCTGACCCAGGATAATCACTGGTATGTGGTCACCAGCGGGGATGTGGTGGGGCTCCATGCCGATATCCCCAGGCTGCGGGGGGTGGATGATCTGGGGATACCGGGGGACCTGCCCCCCACCCCGGGGCACCATCGCCGGGGTAACGACCTCACCGCCGCCCTGGTGGCGGCCATGCCGGTACCGCCCACCCTGGAGGAGCTGGCCCCGGAGGTCAAACACCAGCACGACCAGGTGTTAGCCCTGACCACCCAAGTCGACCAGCACCCTGCGGCCCAGTGGCATAACCCGGGGGCCCTATTAAAACGACAACGACACCTGGAAACCCTGCAGCAGGACCTGGGCGATCGCCAGGCTAAACTGCGCCAGTACAGCGCCCGGTATTGGCAGGATTTCCTTAATATTATGACGGTGCTAAAGCACTTTGAGGCCCTGGTGGATAGTCGTCCCACCGACCTGGGGGAAATGGCCGCCGCCATCCGGGGGGAGAATGAACTGTGGCTAGCCCTGGCCCTGGCCTCCGGACAGTTTGAGGGCCTCAATTCAGCCCAGTTAGCTGCTGCCTGCGCTGCCCTGGTGACGGAGAATTCCCGTCCCGACAGCTGGTGCCGCTACGATCTCTCCGGTGCCGTTCAGGAGTGTCTAGGGGGGCTGCATAGCCTGCGTCGCCAGTTATTTCAACAGCAACATCGTCACCAGGTGATGGCCCCCATCTGGTTGGAGTACGATCTGGTGCCCCTGGTGGAGCAATGGGCCCTGCAGGTGGACTGGGTCACCCTCTGTGGCCACACTAGCCTGGATGAGGGGGATATTGTCAGAATGTTGCGGCGTACCCTAGATTTGCTAGCCCAAATTCCCCATGTCCCTTATATCAGCGATCGCCTGCGCCGCCACGCTCGAGAGGCCCGGGATCTACTGAATCGCTTTCCCATCAATGAGGATGGGGGGGATTAGCAAATTAGACGCTCCCAGTTTATGGCGGCACTCCCCAGGGACTGGCTAGCGCCCCCTCAGAATAAATATTTATCCGAGAGATGTTTTACAAAACGTTACCTTGTATTGACAAAAACCTTTGCTAGATCGCCATTTCTTGAGAGACTGTATAGAAGCATGCTATAGCTTTAGCCATGGTACCCATGGCGGATAACAGTCCGAATGGCTATCCTAAGCTCGGCCTTTGATCGATTCAGCGGTAGTCCTTCTGACCGAAGCCATAGATGTAGCCCCCAGGCGCTGGGTAATGGAGATCATTAGGGCACCCATGGGCCAGCCCCCCCAAACTAGGAAAGAGTCGCTACATGGAATTTTCAATCGCAGCACTGTTAGCGAGCTTCGCTAAGGACAAAACCCTCACCCTCAAAAACTTAGAAAAAAAGCTCCACTGTACTAGTGACGTGGCTCAGCGGGAACTACAAATCGCTGTGGATGCCCTAGAACGCCTGGGGATTCTGGTGAAGGACCGAGGTAAATATCGCCGTCAGTTGGCAGAAAATGTGGTGGAAGGCAAATTGCGCTGCTCCAGCAAGGGCTTTTGCTTTGCTATTCAAGACCAGGAGGGCACCGAGGATATTTACGTGCGGGAAAACCACCTGAGTACCGCCTGGAATGGCGATCGGGTCCTGGTGAAGGTGACCAAGGAGGGGGTTGGTCGGCGTAGTCCCGAAGGGGAGGTGCAATTGATTTTAGAGCGCGCCAATGCCTCCGTCCTGGCCCGGGTGAAACGGCAGGACGAGGAGTATCGGGCCGTACCCCTGGATGACCGACTCCTGTTTGAGTTGCAACTCATGGTCAACGGCATTGATCTGGACACCGCAGTGGATCAATTAGCCCATGTGGAAATTGTCCGCTATCCCCTCGGTCAAAGCCCACCCCAGGGGCGGGTAGCCCAGGTGTTAGGCAGCGATGCAGAGACCGCCTCAGATATCGATATTGTCTACTGTAAACATGACCTGCCCCGGACATTTCCAGAGGCAGTGCTGGCAGCAGCGGCGGAGTTGCCGCCGCGCATCCGCAAAACGGACCTGAAGGGTCGGTTGGATCTCCGGCAAAGCTTGACCATAGCGATTACCGGGCCCCAGTCCCAGGTGGTTGACGATGCTCTCACCCTGGAGAAGGATCAGGCCGATCGCTGGCGCCTGGGTATCCACATTGTTGACATCGCCCAGTACGTTACCGCCCATGGGGCGATCGACCATGAAGCCGCTAAGCGCGGCAGTGCGGTCTACCTGGGGAGCGAAGTGGTGCCCCTCCTGCCACCGGGACTGATAGACGGACTGGGGTCCCTCAGTGTCGGTAAGGACCGTTTAGTCCTCTCGGTGCTGGTCACTATTGATGACCGCGGCAAGGTATTGGAATACGAAGTGCAACCGGCGGTGATTAACCTCGATTATCAAATCACCTATGCAGCAGCCCATGGGATTTTGGAACGGGACAATCAGGAGGTGCTGACATCCCTTGGCATTGCCGCCAAGGCGATGAAAACCTGGGAACCCATTTTCGATCTGGTGGATAATTTGCTTTACCTGAGTCAGGCGATTAAGCGCCAACGCCTGCAGCGGGGCTCCTTTGAACTTAACCTGCCGGAATATGACTTTCCCGTTGATGCCCAGGAACCCCTAGCCCACTATCGATCGCCTAAGTTCCAGTACGATGATGAAGGTCTACTGGGGGTGATGGTGGTCTCTAAGGATGGGCTGTCCCGGGCAATTGTCAGCGAGTGTATGGTGCTGGCAAATCAACTGGTGGCCCAGCACCTGAGGGCCCTTGGGGTACCAGCCCTCTACCGGTTGCATCGAGCCCCCGAACTCAACGAGGTACAGGAACTGATCAAGCTGGTGGAAAACATGGAGTTGTCCCTTAGTCTGGCCAATCCAGAGGCAGTGGAACCCCTTGATTACCAGACCTTTGTGCAGCAGTTTGCCAGTTCAGATCAGGAGAAAATCCTTACCTACCTGTTGTTGGAAACCATTCAACCGGCCTTCTACGGTACCCACCCTGGCCTGCACTTTGGATTGGCCCTGAGTGAAGCCTATACCCATTTCACCTCTCCGTCCCTGCGTTACGCTGACCTGGTCATTCAACGAATTTTGCACGCCATTTTTGAGGCGGGTCGAGATCGCCGCACCACCCGATCTAAGGAGGTGGTTAATCTGCGCCACAGCTCCTGCCATGACCAGGTGGGTTGGAATATTCTACCCCCAGAGATTCAACACGAATTAGAGGACGACCTGGGGCGGATGGCGATTCACCTGACCGAGCGGGAGCGGCTGGCCCAGGAGGCAGAATCGGATCTGGAAGGGCTGAAAAAGGCCGAGTTTATGCGGTCCCACACCGGGGAGGTTTTCCATGGCCTGATTACCGGGGTACAGTCCTACGGGTTCTTTGTGGAAATTGAAGACCTGCTGGTGGAGGGGCTGGTGCATGTCAGTTCCCTCAAGGATGACTGGTATGAATACCGACCCCGTCAGCAAAAGCTGGTAGGTCGCAAAAACCTGCAGCAATACTGCCTTGGGGATCAGGTCGATGTCCAGGTGAAAAGTGTTGACTACTACCGTCAGCAAATTGATCTGGTGGCGGTGGGTGGCGGTAGCCGCTTACCCGAGGATGAGGCTCAGATTGATAGTGATGGAGAGGAGTTGCCCAGGGATCTAGACAGGGATGATACCCTTGAGGTGCCTTTGGCCATGGTAGGAGATGAGGACGAGTAGGCAGGTTTTGAGGGCTAGTCCCCGATCGCCCCTGTCCTGCCCCGGAGCCGCCCTATGTCAGAGTCAAGCCCTCCCCTGATTCTGGGGGTCACCGGAGCCTCGGGGTTAATCTACGCCGTGCGGGCCCTCAAACATCTGCTCTGGGCGGGGTGGAGTGTTGATTTGGTGGCCTCTAAGGCCACCCGCATGGTTTGGCAGGCAGAGTTGGGCTTGACCATGCCCCTCGCCCCCCCCGCCCAGAGCCAGTTCTGGCGAGATCAGGCCGGTGTAGGTGAAGCTGGGGAGCTACGCTGTCATCCCTGGGGAGATGTGGGGGCCGCAATCGCCAGCGGATCCCATCCCACCGCCGGTATGGTGGTGATGCCCTGCAGTATGAGCACCGTGGGTCGCCTGGCGGCGGGTCTCAGCGGCGACTTACTGGAACGGGCCGCCGATGTTCAGCTTAAGGAGGGGCGGAAGCTGGTGATTGTCCCCCGCGAGACACCCTTCAGCCTGATTCACCTGCGCAACCTCACCAGCCTGGCGGAGGCCGGGGCCCGGATTGTGCCGGCGATTCCCGCCTGGTACCATAACCCTGAAACCATTGAGGATTTGGTGGATTTTGTAGTGGCCCGGGCCCTGGATCAGCTGGGTATCGACTGCGTGCCCCTGCGCCGCTGGCAGGGCCATCTGCCCCCCTAGGCCGGTCCTGACTCCGCCTTCCACGCTAGGATAATGTCACCGCTGAAAGGACTATCCCATGGCTACCCTCCGCCTTGTTGTGATTCTGCTGGCCCTAGGGGCCGTCCTCCTGCTCATGGGGCAAAACCTCAGTCCCACCCTACCCCTGGTCTTTCTAGGGCGGCAGGTTGTGGTCTTACCCCTGGGGGTCTGGCTGGCTGGGGCGATCGCCCTGGGGTCCCTCACCACCCTGGTGATGACTCTGCTACCAGGTGGTAGGCCCCGGCCTCCCCGCCGTCATCGCTACCCCTCTCCCCAGGCTTTCTACGAATCCTCTACCGGCAGCCCTACTGAGGATGCCACCAGGGCTGCTCGGGCGGCGGCGGTCAGCCAGGGTGCCGATGGTGGCGAGTGGCAATCCTGGACGAATCTTCGCTCCCCGGCCCAGTGGGACAACTGGGAGGCCCTCAGCCAGGCCCCTAAACCCGATCTCCCCGCTGCCTCTCCAGCCCGATCCAACGCCTGGTTTGGTCGCCGTCCTGCCCCCACCCATGAGCAGGTGGAAACCTCCCTGGAGGAATTGGCAAGGGACTGGGGCGACCTGGAACGGCGACGTTACCGCGCCCCCGGCGTTAGTCCGGTGGAGGATAGCCTGGAGGAAATTACCCAGGGTTGGGAGGATATCGAAGCCGCCTCTCCCTCCCTGGCTAGGCCGGGCCAAGGCGATCCGAATCAAAGTGGCTCGCGGTATTCCTGCGGCTATGGCGATCGCCCCCCTGGGAGCCAGACCGATGCCATCTATGCCCCCCCGGATCACCGCGACTACGGCCCCCCAGGGGGAGAGGAGGAGGACGGGGAGGACTGGTTTGACCCCGATCATCCTGACGACCTGGGCTCTGGCTCTACCCCGTCAGAGGAGGAGGGCGTGGTGGATGCCGATTACCGGGTCTTAATTCCACCGCCTCCCGCCCCGCCGCCGCCAAACTGGCAGACCGGTGATCAGCCCGGATAAACCTACGCCGCCTAATACTAGCCTCCTACTTTCTATGGTTTCAGCTTCCGCCTCCCTGACCCCCTTTGCCCAACAATTGGGGGCACCCCTGACTAAATTGCCGATTACGGTGCTGCAAATTAACCTGGGGCGGCGCTGTAATCTGGCTTGTCAGCACTGCCATGTGGAGGCGGGTCCCAACCGGAGGGAGGAACTGTCTGACGAAGTCTGCAACCAGCTGATGGCGGTGATTCAGCGCTTCCCCCAGTTACAAACCGTGGACCTGACCGGTGGCGCCCCCGAGATGAATTATGGCTTTCGTCCCCTGGTGGAAACCGCCCACCGGGCTGGTAAGCAGGTGATGGTGCGGACGAACCTGACGATTTTCTTTGAGCCGGGCTATGGCGACCTCCCAGACTACTTTGCTCGACATCAGTTACAGGTAATCGCCTCCCTGCCCTGTTACCTGGAGGATAACGTTGACCGCCAGCGCGGTGCCGGAACTTACAATGCTTCCATTCAGGCTTTGCAATGGCTCAACCGCCTGGGCTACGGTCATGATCCTCAACTACCGCTGGATTTAGTTTACAATCCTGACCTACCCCAGGGGGAAGAGTTCTCCCTCGCCCCTGACCAGGATGCCCTAACCCTTGACTACAGGCGCTATTTGCAGGAGCACTTTGGCATTGTCTTTAACCAGCTCTATACCCTAACCAATTTACCCATTGGTCGGATTCAACAACATCTGGAGCGCCGGCAACTTTATTGGCCCTACCTGAGCTTTCTAGCCCAGCACCATAACCCCGCCACCGTCCCCAAGCTGATGTGCCGTAGTCAGATTTCCGTTGACTACCGGGGTTATCTCTACGACTGTGACTTTAACCAGATGACGGGGGTTAAGGCTGTCGATGGCCACCAGCAACCCCTGACCCTAGGGGATCTGTTGGCGGCCAACAGCCTGGAACTGGTGTCCCTGGTGCAAACTCGCTCTTACTGCTATGGCTGCACGGCGGGTAGTGGTTCCAGCTGCGGGGGGGCTCTAGTTTAAGTTCACAGGTCAATCGCACCCCTAAAGTGGGGAGGAGGAGGGGCAATGGCAGCGCAGTTTAGCGTGGGCGATCGGGTCCGGTTAGTGGCTTTACCCAGCTACCTGAAAACCGCCGAGCCCATGCCCATGTTGAAACCGGCAACCGTTTTAGCGGTTGGGGATCAGGGGGTGGTTTTGAACCATCGACCCGGGGGCTATTGGGGGGTGCGGTTTGAGCCAGGGGCGTTTTTGATCGATGGTCAATTTCTAGAAAAACTCACCGATCCCTAGCAGCTCTAGCTACCTGTACATGATATGACTAAGCCTAGGGATTGCACTGGCCTGCGGGTAACCCGGGTCCACTTTCCAGCCCTGTGTCACCTTACGGAGCTGGGGTTTCAGTTTGACCTCAGCCAGGCCCGCCAGGACCCCAGCTTTAAGTACGACAACGGCTACATCCTCCAGCGGGGGGACCGGGCGGTGGCCAGTGGTTGGATCAACAACGTCAGTTGCCAGGGGGATGGGGTGGACCTGGCGGTAGCGGCGGTGGGGATTGTCACCACCCACCCGGCGGAGCGGGGGCAGGGCTATGGATTACGGCTGATAGCCGAGCTGCTCGCCGGGGCCCAGCAGGAGGGCTATGACCTGTCCCTGGTGTTTCCCTGGCGGGAGGACTGGTATGCCAGGGTGGGCTACACCGCCATCCATAGCCCCTATCGCCGTCTCGACCTGGACACCCTGCGCCAGATGGCCCACCGTTTTCCTCATCAGGTTCGGGGCTTTCGGGCGGATCAGGATGGGGCGGCGGTGGCGGCGATCCATCGCGGCTTCAGTGGCCAGTACGTGGGCCCCCTAAAACGCGACTATGACAGCTGGCCCTGGGGGCTGGATCAAAAGGGATCGGTGCTGGTGGCGGAGGCGCAGGGGGAGGTGGTGGCCTACCTGGTGGGGCGGCCCCTGAATGCCAACCATGGCACTGGCCCCTACGGCCTTAAGGTGCGGGAGTTTGGCTGCCGGCCCGGCCAGGAGGCAGGGCTGGATGCCCTGCTCTGTGCCCTGGTGCCCTGGCTAGCGGCGGGGGAATTTGGGGCAATCTACCAGGAGGACCTGTACCGTTCTAGCCTGCCGGCGGTGGCCAGCCCGCCGCCCTACCAAGACCTGGCTCTGCCCAGCGGTGAGCATTATCGGGCCGCTGACCAGGCCATGGTGCAGATGTATCGACTGCTAAACCTGCGATCGCTGCTCCGCAAACTCACCCCGGTCTGGAACCGCCGCCTTAACCGACCGGGCCAATGCTGGCAGGATATTTTCACCCTGGAAAACACCACCGGGGCACCCCAAGGCCCCTACACAGTGCGCTTTGTCGCCTCAGGGGCGGAGATCACCCTGGGCCAGGCCGAGTTCCTTGCCCTCTTTGTACTGGCCGCCACCGACTGGCCCAGCCTCCACCCTACCACCCTACCCAACTGCACCGATGCAGAGGCGGAGGCCATGGAGCGACTTTTTCCCCAAAGGCGGTTTATTTACTGGGACACCGATTCTTTCTGAATCCCTCAGGTCAACTGGGATGGCCCCCGCCTGGGGTAACAGAGGCATATTTTAGGGATCCCAGCCCTAAAGCGCACATTCAGCAGGTTAATCAAGACAGAAAATAATATCGTTGGCAGGCCGCACCCAGGAAGTGCAAAATATGCTCTTGGGTCTGCGTCAGCTTAATGACCTCCTTGTGTCCGTTGATCCAAACCAAATGCACCGATT
>JBEIGU010000134.1:0-10388 GCA_040381765.1 Leptolyngbya sp. | reverse complement strand
TGCGATTCGCTACGGTTTTTGGCCTCGTTACTCAAGTCGTCGCCAACACTGGGACGTTGATACTGAGCGTCTGTTGCAGTTGACTCATCGGGGGCCAAGTCACTGCCTACTGGTAGGCCTCATGAATAATGCAGGCTAGAATTGATTTTCAAACCGCTTTTGCCGCTGGATTGGAAGGTGTTCAAATCGAGAATTTAGACCATCTCGGCTTAGTGGCCGGCATGATTAACGAATTAGGCCTAGTGGAGCTGACTAATGAGGAGATTGAACCCCATTGCCTGGAGCACGTGAGTGCAGGGCAAATCGAACAGCGACATCTGGATTCGACTTCAATTTCGGTTGAGGTAGAGGTCTCGTTCGGCCTGACGGCGGCGAACCAAACCCGGTAGCACCTGGCCATCGCCGTAGACCCAGCGAAGAAACTCAGTGGCGGCTCCAGCGGTATCTCCGGCGTTGTGCTTGGTTCGGAGGGTGGAGTTTCGGTAGGCCGTGAGCCCCACGTTGAAGGCAAAGGACACCAGGGCCGAAAAGGAGTTCTCGTGGGTGGCGATGGTCAGCCCCTGGCTCACCCCCCGTTCAAAAATATCCAAATCCTGTTGAAGGATGGTTTCGGCTTCGGCAGCGGTGATCACCATACCAGGGTAAACCGGGGGTGGACCAGCCATGCTGGTGTGGCCGTAACCAATCGTCCACACACCGACGGCGTCTTGGTAGGCGGTGGTTCGTAGCCCCTCGAAGTGTTTGATCAGGGCTAGGCCAGCGGCGTTGATATGGCCCGTAGTAGGGGGTGGTTTCCAGGGGTCTGGTTCCGGTGCTCCAGTGCCCAGGGAGATGGTCATGGCCGTAGGGGCGTCAGGACGGCTAAACCAGGGGGCCATGCCTGTGATATTCGCCACCTTTTCCTCGGGGTTAGCCGGGGAGGACGTCTTGGTAATCCGGGAGATCCACACCCCACCCTGCATCAGGTACAGAGCCACATCGGTTTCCTTAATCCAGGTTGCCATGGTTAACTATCCTGCTTGGCAGGGCCAGTACCGTCGTAGTTCCAGCGAGCCCGATACCCCCGGGCATCGATGTGGGTAAAGGATCGGGAACTGGCTAGCCCACCCTGGCTACCCCACCAACTATCTAAATCCGCATAGACATCGTAGGGATGGCGACCGGGCACCACAAAATCTACCGCATCCCCCAACAGATGGCGCGATTGAGTGGCTCCACCCACCGCTGCATTGGCGGCCGGGTCCCGATACCAGGAAGTGATCTGAATGGGCTTACCATAGCGCCGACGGATAGACTCCATGGCCTTGGCAATGCGCAGAATTCCCTTGATTACCTCAGCGCTGGTGGGCTGCCGGTATTGCCCGGTACTGGGGTTGACGTGGAGGGCTTCACCCCAGGTGAAGTTCCCGCGTTCGCCATACTGGTTGGTCCAAAAAATTGGATCATTGGAGTAGTAGGTGCCATCAAAGCCCGGAAACCTCAGGGGAATGCCACGGTTATTGGGGGAAGGAGGAGGTGAGGGCGGGGCTGAGTCGTGGGGATTATTGCCGATTTCGGTACCGATAATATAGATATCGGGCAGGTAGCAATACCAGGTATTGCGGTTTTGAGTACCCAGGAAAGCTCCCTGGAAGGCTACCCGCACATGGTTTTTCTCGGGCTGGGCATAGGAGGCCACCTCGAAGACCGTATTCGCCTTCACTGACACCCTATCCGCCTCCGGTAGGTCACTAGAGAGGGCGGTGCTGGTTTTGAAGACCGTGTCCCGCAAAACCTGAAGTAGCTGCCGCTGACCGACAATCTCCACGTGGGGAGTATAGACGTACCAGACATCCATCTGGTCGGGGCCGAGGGTGGCATTGGCCAGACGTACCTTGGTGTGGTTTCTCGGTGCTGGCAAGTCGTACACTAGCTTAAATTGGCTGCTGGCCCGCACCGATACCTTGCCCTCCGCGGGCAACGCTGATGAGGGAATGGGCTTCTCCTTAAAGACCGTGTCTGTGGTTACCGTGAGGGTAATGTTTGACACCAGCTTGGTGTCCTGGGGGTTGACGTACCAGGTCCTGACCTGGTTATCCCCGAGTTCTGGTCTCACCAGATAAATTAACCAGCGATCGCGGCCCCGGTCAATATAGTACTGAATATCCAACACCTGCCCCTGGGGAACCACCACCCGTTGGGACTCTGGCACCGACTCCGGCGGGTTAGCACTGCGGGTAAACACCGTATCACGGATGGTTTCCACCCGCAGCCCTAGATGGGGTTGGGGAACGTTGCCGCTATCGGTACGAGCGCTAGCGTGGAGATTATAGACGTACCAGAGGGTTTCATTATTAGGGCCAAGGGTGGCATCCGCCAGTTCTACCAGGGTATGGTTGTTGGCAGTGGGCCGAAAGGAAGCCAGGGTGAAGGTGGACGCCTCAGGAACAAACACCTTAGCCTCATCGGGCAGGCTCGGGGAGGGTCTGGGCTGCCGCTTAAAGAGGGTGTCGTGGGTAACCGTGAGGATGGCCTGACTACCCAGACGCACATGGGGAGGGTAGACGTACCACAGGGTACGGGAGCCATCCCCCAGGGAGGGCTCTGCCAAGTTCACCAGCCAGTGGCCACTACCCCCGTCAGTATGGTAACGGAGGGCTAGTTGGGTACCCCGCTTCACCTCCACCTTTTCCCTCGCCCCCAATTGGCTGGCTGGCCTGGGGCTGATCTTAAACACCGTGTCGCTTGTGACCACCAGTTGACCATTATCAGGAATTACCAGGCCATCCTCCAGCGGGGCTGGGGCTGGGGCTGGCTCTGGACCGCCCGTCCCCCCAGCAAAGGTCATGCCCCTGGGCCGATCACTACGGGCAAACCAGGCTTTCATGGGCGACACATTTGCCACCTGCTCCTTGGGGTTGGTAGGGGAGGGCCGTTTAGGGATCAGATCAACGTAGGCGTTCTCCGCCATCAGGTAAATGGCTTGATCAGTCTGTTTTACCCAAGTTCCCATAGGCTTTCTCGTCGATAGGGGGCACTGATCTGGTCTTGATTCACTTCAACCGATCACTCCAATCAGGTTTATCATAGTTCGTCCATCCCCAGATAGTTCGTCCATCCCCAGGCTGACTATGGCAAATTTAGACAGACCCACGATAGGTCATCGTTAATCAAGCGAGAATTAAGCGAGAATTAAGCGAGAGCACTGACGCCGCCGATCATGGTGATCGAACTGGAATAGGGGTACTCCACAAGGCGGAGTTATCAGTGATCCTCAGCCCCAGGGCTTTGCCCAGTCTGCTGAGTTCAATGGCTACAATCATATATTCGGTCGAGAACCATTTACACTAGATGGGAACCTGACCATAATCTGGTCTGGGATGCGTTGCTGTTCGCTCTGCCTGAGTTATTACATGTATACGATTGAGCTCACCCTAAAGCACACCGCCATGCCCCTCTCGGTGCAAAAGAAAGACCAGGAGGAGGCCGATCGCCTCTACGCCTCCATTGTCGATGCCCTGACCCAGCACAGCCCGGCCCTCCTCACCCTGAGCTGTGACCAACAGCCCCACAAGCAGCTAGCGGTGCTGAGCGGCGAGGTGGCGGCGGTGCAAATCTTTGAGAAAACCAGCACCGCCACCGCTTCCGGGCGACCACCGGGTTTCTTTGCCGTCAGCGGCGAGTCCTAGGGATCCGCCCTGAGGATGAGCCTCCTGCCCCCGGCCGCCGTGCCCCCCCAGACCGCCATCTATGCTGACAACCTGGAGTTTGCCTGGCCCTCCGGGACTCCAGTCTTGCAGGGCTGCTCCCTGCAGATCCAACGGGGGGAGTTTTGCATGCTGCTGGGGAACAACGGCAGTGGCAAATCCACCCTGCTACGCATTCTGGCGCGCTTGCTGAAACCCCAGGCCGGGGACTGGTGGGTGGAGCCGCCGGTGGGGTTTGTCTTCCAAAACCCCGATCACCAATTGGTGATGCCCACAGTGGGGGTGGATGTGGCCTTTGGCCTGGTGGCGGAGCAGCTGCCCCTGGCGGCCATCCATGGCCGGGTGAATCAGGCCCTGGCGGCCATTAACCTATTGGACTTTAAGCGGCGCCCCATCTATGCCCTGAGTGGGGGGCAAAAACAACGGGTGGCGATCGCCGGCGCCCTGGCCCGCCACTGCCCTGTGCTCTTGCTGGACGAACCCACCGCCCTGCTAGACCCGGACAGCCAGATCGATCTGGTCAAGCAGGTGCAAGGCCTGGTGAAGCAGCGGGGCCTCACCGCCCTGTGGGTAACCCATCGGTTGGCGGAGCTGGACTACTGCGATCGAGCCTTTCTATTAGAGGCGGGCCGGGTGGTTGACCAGGGGGACCCCCAGCGGTTAAAACAACGGCTGCAGGTCTCTCCCTAGGGCTCCCCCGGTCTGCCCTCCAGGGAAGATCATCCCTGGAGGACCAGAGGGGAGTACTTAATTGCACCCGGGCCAGTTACACCCGGGCCAGCAGCCGGTCCACCTGCTTAGCGGTTTCAAAGAAGTAGGCGGCGTTTTCCTCCGGGGTGCCGGGCAAAATACCATGGCCCAGGTTGAGGATGTGGCCCCGGTTGCCGGCCTTGTGGATGGTGTCAAGGATGCGATCGCGGATCAGGGCCTGGGAACCAAACAGGATCGCCGGATCGATGTTACCCTGCACCGCCAACTTAGGCCCTAGCCGCCGCCGGGCCTCCGCCATATCCACCGTCCAGTCGACGCTGACAATATCCACCCCCGATTCCCCCATCAGGTCAAAAATACCGGCACTGCCACTGATGTAGAGAATCAGGGGGGTGTCGGGGTGGGTCTGCTTCACCTGCTGCACCACCCGCTGCTGGTAGGGTAGGGCAAAGGTGCGGTAATCCATGGGGCTGAGCTGACCGGCCCAGGAGTCAAACAGCTGCACCACCTGGGCACCGCAGTCAATCTGGTAGCGCACGTAGGTGGCAATGTTGTCCGCCAACTTGGTCAGCAGGCTATGGAGCATGGCCGGTGCCGAAAAGGCCATGCCCTTGATGTGGGTGTAGCTCTTGGAGGTTTTCCCCTCCACCGCGTAGGCGGCCAGGGTCCAGGGGGAACCCACAAACCCTAAAACCGTGGCCTGATTGCCCACGGTCTGGCGCAGGCTCTGGAGAATGGTGCGGATGTAGGGCAGGGCGGTTTCGGGGTCAAGGGGGTGGACCGCGTCAATCTGGGCCTGGCTGCGGATGGGGGGATCAATGATCGGCCCCTGACTCTCAATGATGTCGAAGGGAATCCCCATGCCCGGCAGGGGGGTGAGGATGTCGGAGAACATGATCACGCCGTCGGGGCGAAAGGCGTGCCAGGGCTGGAGGGAAATCTCGATGGCCAGGTCGGGGTTCTCCGATCGCTCCCGAAAGGAGGGGTAGCGATCGCGCAGATCCCGATATACCTTCATGTAGCGACCGGCCTGCCGCATCATCCACACCGGAGGGCGTTCCAGGGCTTCATGGCGGGCCGCCCGCAGCAAATAGGGAACCTGAGGGGTGGCGGTCGTGGTGGCTACGGTCATTGAGGCATCACCCAAAAAATCTAAAACAATGATTTATCGTAATGGTTAGCTTATCACTGTCCGATCCCCTGATTAGGGAATCTCACCGGATTTCGGCCAGGGGGGCAGCGACCGCAGGGGAACACTTCGCCCTAAAATAGGAAGCTGTCACCGGTTTGGCCCAAGGTAGGTTCCCCCATGGAGATTGTGAACTTTTTTGAAACCCTGGCGGGCAAGTGGTTTTCCCAGCGCACCACCCACTACCTGGGGGACCAGAGTTCCCAGGCCGGTCAGTCTAACCTGTTGATCGAGTTTCTCGGACCGGAGGATGTTCGCCTGATCAGCCTCTGGGAACCCCTGGGTCACGGGGCCGACCAAATTCTCTGCGGCCTGCAGATTGACCAGGACAGCCGACCGGTGGAGACGGGGCCCCAGGTGAAAAGCAGCAGTCTAATGGTGGTGCTGGCGGCCAGGGGCGACGACCCCGGCCTGGTGCTGCAACGCCATGGTGATCAGGCGGTCACCACCGGTCACTACCACTTGGACTTGGAGGAGGAGATCCTCACCCTCACCACCCCCACCGCCGCCGGCACCCTGGAGGAACGGCTGTGGTTTGCCAACCCTAACCTGCGCATGCGCACCAGTGTGATCACCGCCGGCGAGGGGGTGGCCCTGGCCAGTTTTTGTTCTGAGATTCGCATGGGTCTGGCCCGTTAACAGGGGCTTAGCTAAGCCCTGGTTTGGCTGAGGCGATAAGAATTGCAACGATTCTCGGCCGGGGTCGGTTTTCTGCCTGGGCTAGCCCGGGCAACAGGATAGGATTGAAGTAGGGATAGGTGCTGTGCACCTGACCGGAGATTTGAAGGATGGGGAGGGCCCTATGATCAGTCCTATGCAAGGCCAAATTATTGCCCTGTGGATGGTCTTTTTGTTTGGCATGGTCTTCCATACCCAACTGGCGATGATGCCCCTGCTCTACGGCGCTGACATCGCCATCCCCCACTACCACGGCAGGACCCCCGTCTCCCACCTGTGGATGATGCTGGGGTTCTTTGCTCTGCCGATGGGGGCGATCGCCGCCACCGCCCTCTACAGCTCGCCAGTATACCGTTTAGCCCACTTTGGCCTCACCCTGGTGTACTCGGTGTTAAACCTGCTCCACGTCACCATGGACCTGAAGGTGCAGCCGATTGAGTGGTACCAGATTGTCTTGATGCTGTTGGTGCTTGCCAACGGCCTGGTGCTCAACTGGGTGGCCTACCGGTGGATCTAGGGCAGATTCAACGACTCAACCGGGGCTGGCGGTGGTGGTCGGTGGTGGTGGTGACGGCGGCCGCCATCCTGGGGTTTGCCGCCTGCCGGCCCAGCCCCCCTACCTCTGCTGGCCCGCTGCAGATTAGCGTCAGCATTGCCCCCCAGCGCTACTTTGTGGAGCGGGTGGGGGGGGAGTTTGTGGCGGTAAATGTGATGGTGCCCCCCGGCGCCGAGCCCCACACCTTTGAACCTAAACCCCAGCAACTCCAGGCCCTCAGCCAGGCCGATGCCTACCTGACAATTGGTACCGAGTTTGAAACCGCCTGGCTGGGCCGGATGCAGGCTCTGCATCCGGCCATGGTGATGGTGGATACCACCCAGGGGATTGAGCGCCAGCCCCTGCCGGGGGGGAGTGGCGGTGCTGCCCCCGATCCTCACATCTGGTTATCCCCAGCCCTGGTGAAGCTGCAGGCCCAAACCATCTACCAGGCCCTGGCGGCGCTGGATCCCCCCCACCAGCCCCAGTACAAAGCTAACCTGACGGCTTTTCTGGCGGATATCGATCGCCTGGATGGGGAGATTCGCCAGGCCCTACAGGGGGTCAAAAACCGGCGCTTCCTGGTTTTCCACCCCAGCTGGGGCTACTTTGCCCGGGACTACGACCTGGAGATGATCACCATTGAGGTGGGGGGCCAGGAGCCCAGTGCGGCGGAGCTGGTGGACCTGATTCGCCGGGCCCGGCAGGCTAAGCTGCGGGTGGTGTTTGCCCAGCCCCAGTTTAGTCAGCAGGCGGCCCGCACCCTGGCCCAGCAGATTGGTGGAGAAGTATTGCTAATTGATCCCCTGGCGGCGGATTGGCTGGATAATCTGCGCCAGGTGGCTAAAACCTTTGCCCGGGTGCTACGTGAACCATGAACCGGACCCTCCCTCCCCCCGATACTGAGCTAGCCCCGGAGGTGATCTGCCTCTCCCACCTGTGGGCGGGTTACGGTCAGGAGCCGGTGCTGGAGGATATTAACCTGTCGGTGCGGGAGTTGGATTTCATTGGTCTGATTGGCCCCAACGGCAGCGGCAAGACCACCCTGTTTCGGGTGATGCTGGGGTTGTTGCCCCCCCTGCGGGGCAGCATTACCATCCTGGGGCAACCGGTGCAACAGGGCCGCCGCTACGTGGGCTACGTACCCCAGCATGTGGAGTTTGATGAAGACTTCCCCATCCGGGTGGAGGATGTGGTGCTCTCCGGGCGGCTGGGTCGCCGGGGCTGGCGCCGGTCCTACGGGGAGGAGGACCACCGGGTGGTGACCGCCGCCCTGGAGGCGGTGGAACTCATGGACCAACGCCACCGTCGCCTGGGGGAACTGTCGGGGGGGCAGCGTAAGCGGGCCTACATCGCCCGGGCCCTGGCGACGGACCCGAAGATTTTACTGCTGGACGAACCCCTGGCGGGGGTAGACTCCCACATCGGCACCCACCTCTATGAATTGCTCCAGCAGCTTAACCAGCACCTCACCATTTTGATGATTTCCCACGACATTGGGGCGATCTCCAGCTGTGTGAAAACCGTCGGCTGCCTCAACCGCCGCCTCTACTATCACAATGAACGGCAAATTACCCCAGAAATGCTGGAAATTGTCTACCAATGCCCGGTGGATCTGATTGCCCACGGGGTACCCCACCGGGTCTTTCCCCAGCATCTGCTCGAGGAAATTACCTCCCCAGATCAGCAACCCTGAGAGCGGCAACCATGATCGAAGCCCTGCAGTTTGACTTTATGCGCTACGCCCTCCTGGCGGGGGTGCTGGTGAGTGTGGCCTGCGGTATTATTGGCACCCTGGTGGTGGTGAATCGGATCGTTTTCCTCAGCGGCGGCATTGCCCACGCCGCCTACGGTGGCATCGGGCTGGGCTACTTTTTCCAGATTAATCCGGTGGTGGGGGCGATGGTGTTTAGCGTCATTGCCGCCCTGGCCATGGGGGGGGTGCAGCGGCGCACCCGCCAGCGGGCCGATACCCTGATCGGGGTGATGTGGGCGATCGGCATGGCGATCGGCATTATTTTGGTGGATCTATCCGGGGGCTACAAAGCCGACCTGATGAGTTACCTGTTTGGCAGCATTCTCACCGTATCCCCCCAGGATCTGCTGATCATGGCGGGGCTGGATCTGGCCATCATCCTGCTGGTGGTGCTGTTCTATCGAGAGCTGCTGGCCATCTGCTTCGATGAAACCTTCGCCACGGTGATCAACCTGCCCGTCACCCCCCTCTACCTCACCCTGATGGCCATGATTGCCCTGACCGTGGTGATGATGATGCGGGTGGTGGGCCTGATTATGGTGATCGCCCTGCTGACCATGCCCGCCGCCACCAGCGGCCAGTTTGTCAAGGGCATGGGGCAGATGATGGGCCTGGCCACGGGCCTGGGTATGGTGTTTACCACCATTGGTTTGTGGCTGTCCTACCGGTTTAACCTGACCTCCGGCGCCACCATTATTTTGGTGGCCGGTGCGGTTTACCTGGCCAGCATCACCATCCAACCCCTACTTAGTCATTGGCGGCGCTAGGCATAACAATGCTGGCTGGAATACCCACTGTGGTCGTAGTTGCTACTGTGATTGATTCACCTGCACACCGCTATAGTTCAAACTGGTCACGGGTCAAATTGCTGGTGTAAGCTTTACGCATGGCTCTCACGATGCTAGTTGGTTAGTACTGATAGCTTATACCGTGTGAGCTTTTTTACTAACTATCTAACTTTTCAAACGCCCTCTTATCTCGACTTTATCCGAACAGACGGCATGGCAAAGTAGGTCAGTCCAGGTGTCGAAGATAGGACGAGGGACTTTAACGTACTCAAGGTCATCTCGTGATGTCTGAAAAAGCCGAGAGGCCCATAGATAGCGGCGGACAAAGGCCAAGGCATCCACGAAGGTAGGGTGTTGCTGTCTGTACCAGGGAGTACTTTAGGAGTATGCCACTGCTACCTGCGGAATGTAGGCCGTAACCACGTCTGGCTATAGTGACTGATGGGTAGGTCTCGCACGAGATGCCAATGATTCTGGTGCAGGTGGTGACTGACGGTGCCACAACGAGGACAGACCCCTGACGACGCATGGACTTCCACATCGAGAATCAAGCTGTCCTCAGTGGCCTCATAAGACTCGACATCAACACCAGATAGACCCAGTAGTTCCGTCAGGAGAGGCACCATAATGACTCGGTATAGTAGCGACTACTTCAGCATACTCATTCCCGTAGAGCCGTTCGTCGGCTAACCCCATCACCCGCAATAGTTGACTCACCGTGCGTTTTCCTGGAGCCAACAGTGCTCCCATCACCAGGGTCAGGGCCTGAGGCCACACCCGTTGGGAAAACAGCGACGCAAACGCTATCATCATCGACATAAATTCCATCGCAGCAAGCTCCTCAGACTCTCATCTGAATTCTGCTTGCTGCTTTCTTTTTTGGATCAAATGGATAAAGTCGAGCTTAGGGATGGGGGAGAAAAGATTTGTCAGTCAACCAGCATTAAAACACTATAGTTACATTTCATGTTGTAAATACCAAGAAGCAGATTTTTAGCTTTAAAATTAAATTAGGTTTAGATAAGGAGTTATCAGATTTCAGCGA